>JAZRWW010000279.1:0-18695 GCA_045599865.1 Thermoguttaceae bacterium | reverse complement strand
GACTTTTCAACATAAAATGAAAATAGACGTCGTGAACGGAACCGCCCTTCTTAAAAGCGGCGCGCGCAAGTTCAAATTGTTTGCGCCTCTTTTCTTCGGCGGACTCTTGTTCGTGCGAAACGTCGCCCGAACGTCGACGTGTCTTTGGTTGATTTTCTTTGCGTTTAATTCTTTGGGGACTCCTAGTTCTCACGCCGTAAAATGAACGTTTATCCTTCGAAACTCCAAACGTCGGGTTAATTGTAATTGTAAATCGATCATAAATCAAGCGTTTTCGACGATCCAAAAGTAAAAAATTTGTAAGCGTTCACGGAAAGTCGTACAAATTTTTCACGAGCGTTCGGTTTGGAATAAACGCCGCGCGAGAACCGACGGCGTAAGCCGTCGCGCGAAAGCCGCCCGCATTGCGGGCGGATGGGTGGAACTTTACTAGACTCTCGATAAAACAAGTTCATTAAGCGTCCCAAGGTTTTCAAGTAAAAACGCTTGATTCAAGCGCCAAAGGTCGTTACTGTCGTAACAAAACGTCTCGACTCCAAACCCATCCGCCTGCAATGCAGGCGGCTTTCGCGCGGTTTTCGCTTGCGCGAAAAACGAATCCTCACGCGTCGCTTTCTTCTTGTCCAACCGCCGATTTTTTGGGAATACTTTCCGTGAACGCTTACAAAAATTTTAAAAATCGACCAAGCGTTCGCGGAAAGACGCGTATCAACGATACGCGGTCTGTTTCGGCTTGTGAAAGCGCAAAATCAAAGACGTCGGTTTAACGCTCTTGAATCAAAACTACGACTTTTTGGTAATTCAACGTATCCGCGTCCCGTGAACGCTTACCGAAAAAACGACGCGCGCGGATTCGTTTTGAACAAAGCGCAAAAGCGCTCAAGCCGTCCGCCGCTTACGCGACGGACTTTTTCGGAACGCGCTATTCAAACAAATATCCGGCGTATCCGACGACGCGTTCTTTGTCGCCGCTTGAGTCTCCGCTCGTCGCGTATCCGACGAGAATCGCGCGTTGAAATTCTCCTCGCGCTTTCAACGCGGTCAAAGCGAAATACGCGGGCAAGACTCCGCACATCGATATTCCTTCGCGCATAACGACGTCGAACAGCGCGTCGGGGTCGGTCGTTTCGATCGCGTCGGTCGCTTTTTTGTCGATTTCACGAGTCGCGGCGTCGCTTGCGTAATGATTCATATCGCTTGAAATCAACAGTAGCGGTTTTTCGCGTTTCTCGTCTTCCCACGCGTCCAACATTTGCGCGAATTTCGAAGCGAGTTCCCGCAATTCGCCGCGCGAGGCGCGTCCGATTAAGACGCCGACGACTTTGGCGCCCGGTAAGAAGCGGGCGATTAATGGGAGTTGAACTTCGATCGAATGTTCCGATCGGTGCGCGACTACGTCCTTTTTGAATTCGGGAATCGCCGAAGTCAAACGTTCGACAAATTCTAAATCGTTTGCGACTTGACCCGCGCCAAAATCCCAAACTCCGCAGGGCATAACCGCCAAATTTGCGCCCTCGCGTCGATGTTTGGGCGCCAAAACGACGACGGTTTTCGGCGCCTCGATTCGATTTAACGTCTCCGAAGCGAGGCGACCCGAATAAATCCAACCGGCGTGAGGAGCCAGCGCGCCCGATACGCGCTTTTTTCCCTCGAAGGACGCGAAAGTCGATTCGAAGGACGCTATCAACGATTCCTGACTCTCGCGGCTCTTGGGATAAAACATATCGGCGACGGCCGGACGACGCGTCTCTGTCGATCGATCGACCGAAGTCTCGTTTTGACGCGCGTTCGTGTTCGGCGCGTTCCACTGAAAAAGACCGGGCGCAAAGGAAAAGACGGGACGCGCGTTCCCCGCGCGCTCCAACGCTTGACGATCGGCGATCGACTTCGCCAACTCGGGATTCTTACTCGCCAAATAGACGAACGGCTTTTTGTAGGAGACGCCCTCGAAAGCGAATAGTCTCACGTCGGGCGCTTTCCACGACCCGCGCGCCAGTCCGGCTTTGTCGCACACGCCTTCCAAGAATCGATCGACGTCCCAGCCCATTTCCGTCGCGACGCTCGGCAACAACAGTCCGCGACGTCCGCGCCCTTGAATTTGAATTCCGTCTCGTCCGACGACGATCGCGTCGCGTCGCGCTTCGCCTTCTTCCTCGATCTCGCGCATCGCTCCTAACGCCCAAACCTCCATATCGAGATCGTAAAACTCGCTAGGCGAAATCGGCGGAAAACGCGGGTCTTCCTTTGCGGCGGAAACCGCCGAATGATCCAACGCTTCGGCAAGTCGCGAACCTTCGCGCATATATCCCATGCACGAACGGAGCGCGCCGCGCTTTTTGAAGCTGACGAAAGCGCCTAAAACAAGCGCGTCCCCCAACTCCCCCAGCGCCGTCGGATTCGGTCGGGTCGTTTGCGCTACGACCGACGCGACGCGATCGCGCGCCCAAAAAAATAAACGTTCCATCGCTTCGGTTGAAAAATTAGGCTTGGGAACCGAAGATTCTTCTTTCGTCGATAATTGCGTTGCCATTTTCTTTTCCTAATCGTCAAAAAACAAAAAAAGGAGCGTCGTTCGATCATCGTCGCTTTTTTAGGCTCACGACTTTTCGCTTTGATTGTACCTCAAAAAAAATTTTTGTTGAGAGATTCCCTGAAACGAGGGCAAAAAGAAGATTTTCTCGAGTCGACTGAACAAACGAGAAACCGATATTCTAAGAAAGTCGGAAAATTTTTCAAACTTGTCTTGCGACGAACTTAAAAAAAAGCTACCGTTGCTATCGGCTTTGACGAACAAACGCGCGGATCAAAGCCCAAGGACGCCGAAACAAAAAACCCGTTGCGGCGACGTAAAATCGATTGGAACCGAATCCCCGCAACTAAAAAGCTTGCATTCCGATTGGGTGACGACCAATTAGGGACTCGAGGCGATTTTACGCTCCGCAACGGGCTGGCGTGCAAAAAACGGCGTTACGCCGCAGGAAAAACGTTCGCTTCCTAAAACCGCGATCCTCGAGGGGGCGCGGCGCGCCCGGCGCCCCGTCCAACATCGCGACAACGCTAAATTCTACGCTTATAATCTTAACAAAATAACTCGGATTTGCAAGGACGGAAAAAAAATTTTTAAAGTTTTGAAGTCGTTTGGTCGAAAACGCCTGATCGACCTTCGTCCCGCTCCTCTAATACGTTCAAAAGGGGTCGGAACATTGGACAAAAATTACAAAAATTCCCCCAAGATCCGACTTCGATATTATAATCTCTCTTCAATTCCTCGTCAAACAAAATATCGCTAAAAATTCAAAAATCTATCAAATCGCTATAATTCATACGAAACTTATTCGGAACTTGTCTCTATTGATTTTTTGTCGATCGATCAGCTTTTTTCCAAAACGTCTTGATTTCGCTCATAGAATTGGGCTAGACTCGATCGGTTATTAAAGTTAGACTCTACCGCGTTGGGCGTCGGTTTGTTGAATCGCGCCGATCTTTCTGTAGAAACGTTGAGATTCGGCGCGTTCCAGCGCGCCCCTTGAACACCACACGGAGCTGGAAATGAAAACACATCGCAACAACGACGCGCGCAAGTCGTTCTCGTTGGCGCTAACGTTAGCCGCGACGATCGGCGCGTCGATATTTGCGGACGGTTCAATCTTCGCGCAAACGCGTCAACGTCCGACAAGCGCGCCCGTGAGACGCCAGGCGCCGCAAGCCGATCCAAACGCGGCGTCGCAACCGAAGACGACCGGCGACGCGCCTCAATTCACCCCGGAAGAAGAAACAAAATATAACGAAGCGTTGGAATGTTTCAATCGTCAAGACGTCGTAGGCGCGTTGAAAGCCTTGCAAGAATTGACGGCGAACAATCCGGCGGCGCGTCCCCCGCGACTTATTATGGCGCGTTGGTTTATGGAACTGAAAAACGTTCAGGCGATGCGCGCTTCGTTCGAATTGGCGACGGAAGAGAGCCCGGAAGATCCCGAGGCGTATTACTGTCTGGCGGAAACGGCGTTGAGCGACGGCGAATTGACGGCGACGGAGTTGCTTGTGCGCAAAGGGGACGAACTACTCGCCCAATACAACGCCAATCCGACGCGTAAAAAGAGTATGATCGAATTGTCCTATAAACTCAAGCTCGCATACGCCGATTCGAGAAAACGCTGGCCTGAAGCGCAAGAAGCGATTTTGGGATTAATCAAACTGAACGGCGAAACGGCGGAACTTGACCGCGCCTACGCTCGAGTGTTGTTCCAACAAGAACAAGACGACAAGGCGCGCGAAACGTTCCAACGCGCCGACAAAATCGCCAAAGGAGAAGGCTTGCCTGCGGAAGCGGCGATGGCGCAGCTTTACGCTTCGCGCGGAGACGCCGCAAACGCCAAACGTAGTTTGGACGCGGCGTTGAAATCTTATCCGACCTCGACGCCCGTGTTGTTATTGTCGATCGCCAACGCGTTGAGCGAAGGCAACCTAGACGCCGCGTGGAGTCTTGTTCAAAAGCTCTATCAGACGGACAAAGGCGTCGACGTTTTGAAGACTTACGGAAAAGTCGCGCTCTTCCGTTCGGATTACGTCAAAGCGGAAGCGGCGTTCCAAGAGGCGGTTCGTCAAAGTCCGCTCGACGCCGAAGCGACAAGCGGACTCGCGCTCGCGCTTTGCGAACAAGAAGACAAAGAAAAACGCAATCGCGCCGTTCAATACGCGGCGGGCAATCTTCAAAAACAAGCGCGTAATCGCGACTTTTTAGCGACGTTCGGCTGGACTTTATACAAAGCGGGTCAACTTGAAGACGCGACGAAAGTATTGCAACAATCGGCGGCCGACGGGCAAGTAAACGCGGCGTCCGCCTATTATCTCGCCGTCATATTAAACGAAAAGGGACAAAAAGACGCGGCGATTCAGTTGCTTAAAGCGGCTTTGTCGACCGAGCCGCCTTTTGTAAAACGCGCCGAAGCGACAAAATTATTGTCGAGTCTTGAGTCAAACGCGCAGGAATAATCGGTTCCCAAAGACGTCTTTATAAACGACAAAACCGAATCGGCAAACGTTCCCAACAAACGTTCGTCGATTCGGTTTTTTACGCGCTAGTCGCGTCAATACGTTTTTATGCGATTACCAGACCTTGCAAATAAATCTAGCGACGCCAAATTCTTTAGGTTCGAGCGGGTCTTTAATTTCCCACCGCAACACCAACGAGCCAGACTCGCTCAAATTAGCGGAAAAATCAGCCTGAACCGACGATTTCGCAGTTCCGTCGACATATCGCAAGCGCGAAGACAGGTTGTCGAGAATCGTAACGTTTCCGATCGGCTCGTCGCCAATATTTTCGAATCGAAGGGTAAACTCGACAAATTCGCCGGGCTTTGCCGCGTCTTTATTGGCGATTTTAATTACGCGCAACTTCGAAGTCTTCGTGTCGTCTTTAATCGCGAAAACCGTCGACGCTCCTTCGACGTAAGCGTTGGAAAAAGCGTTGACCAAATCGGTCGAAACGGCGACGCCCTGCTCTCCGTCCCAACTTTGCGCGGCGACGGCGCCGTCAAAGACCAAGCTGGAGTCTTCGGAACTCAAATCGTCGATCGTTTCGGACGTCAACAAGGCGCCAAGACGAATTTGAGAGTCCGCTTCCAAAACGCCGACGTTCCCGGAAGAAATCGCCGGAGCCACGCGCGCTTCAGCGCCTTCGACGTTTTGAATCGCGCCGGCGCCGAGAGGTTTGACCTCTTGCGTTCGAACGTCGACGCCCGCGACCGCTTCGCCAAGGGTAGGTTCGTCGGTAGCGATCGCCGTTTCTAACGCAAGACGACTGTCGCCCTCGACGGGTCCAAGCGTTTGACGAACGGCGCCAAAGCGAGGACTGTAAATAAACAGTTTATTCGAAGGCTCGGCTAAAATCCTTCCGTCGACCGTGTCGAAATGCGCGACGGAATCTTCCGGGTCAAGATTCTCATAGGACCAATCTTTACGCGAATAAAAATCGCCCTTGGAGTCGCCTCCGGAAACGACGTACTCTTCTTGTTCTCCGCGTTTAGCGTTCGATTCGGGCGCGCTATTGACGGGACGTTTGACTCCGACAAAAGGAGCCGCGATCGACGGATCAACGACGACGGGCTGGACTTGAACGGAACCCGGTTTGCCGGAAGGAAGGACGACGGCGTTCGACGCGACGTTTTTCACGACGACGTTTTCTTCCTTCATCTCAACAACGGGCTTAACGGACTGCGATTTAACTTCCGCCGTTTTTGCTTCGGCGTCGGTCTTAACGGATTGCGATTCAACCTCGGAAGATTCTTCGAGTTCGCCAGTCTCGACGCTTTCCGCCTCTTTAATTTCTTCGGCGCCCTCCTCGTCGGCAGTCTCTTCGTCGTCGGCAAAGGGATCGTCTTCATCGTCCGAATCGTCGGCGAAAGGATCGTCGTCTTCAGGAGCCTGACCGCGAACTATCCAATTACGCGACGCAAATATATCGACGGAAGCGCCCTGATACGAAGCGCCCGACGGCGCTACGGATTGCGGCGCGTATGCGCTAGGCGCGACGGACGTTTGAGGAGCGTAAGCGCTAGAGACCGCCGGAGCTTGCGAAACGTAAGCGCTAGGAGCGACGGACGCTTGAGGAGCGTAAGCGCTTGGAGCGACGGACGTTTGAGGAGCGTAAGCGCTTGGAGTCGCCGGAGTCTGCGAAGAGTAAGCGCTAGGCGCGACGGACGTTTGAGGAACGTAAGCGC
Organism: Thermoguttaceae bacterium; assembly: GCA_045599865.1. Lineage (GTDB taxonomy): Bacteria > Planctomycetota > Planctomycetia > Pirellulales > Thermoguttaceae > RUG369. Next base: position 11,976 of record JAZRWW010000279.1, on the reverse strand, counting down.
CGGAAGTCGTCGGAGCTTGCGAAACGTATGCGTTAGGAGCGACGGACGCTTGAGGCGGAGCCGGAACGTCGTAAGTCGTCGCGGATTGCGCGGGCGTCTGCGCCTGAGACGCGTAAGCGCTTTGCGTCGGAGCCGTCTGGTACCCGCCGAAACTTGGCGCGGCGCCAAAAGAAGCCTGACGTTGCGCGTCTGGTCGGTATGACATAGCGGCGGCAAGTTTGCGTTGAGAGGCTTCGGTTCGAATCTCGCTCAACGTTTTGGCGCCCGGAGGAAGCATATTCCAATGTTCGGGCATACGGGTCGACGCGCTTTGTTTACAAATAGAAGGCTCGCCCGCCGTCGAATCTTCCTTCCAGTTACCCGAATAGACGTCGCGATAATAAGCCTCTTCTTCGGGAGTCTTAGGATCGTACTTCGCATACGGATTTTTAACGGAGCCGCGCGAACTTAGTTCCGAATTGGTCGAACTACAAGCGCCGCACGCCAACGAACAAACCCACGTCGCCAAGGCAAACGCGTAAAACGTTCGACGCAACGACGCTCGCGCCAAAGAAGTCGTGTAAACGTTGGGAGACTTCATAACGAGCAACCTTTCAAAAAAGACGAATCAACGTCGTCCTATTATTAATTGTAAAAAACGTCTTTCGGCATAAACTTGGACGTTCTCGCAATATTCCTCAAAAACGTCCGAATCAAGCAAACTCTACCGTTTTTATCGACTTCCTTAACCTGCAACTTTGAACTTTCTATAAAAAAACTCAAAGCCGTTATAATCAATCTTCTCAAAAATTTCACAAAACGCGTTTCAACTTAAAACGCCCAATTTATTCAGCCCTAAAAGAATAAAACCAAACGCGACGACAAGTAAAAACACGCCGAGCGCTTTGTTAATGCCGACTAGCCATTTTGTGTTCAGACCTCGTTTCAAGTAGCCGGTAAGAAACACGATTCCAAGATTGCAGGCGACGATCGACACGAAAAAAGAAAGGATGTAGACAAGCGCGACGCCGATTCCGTATTCCGCGTAATAGTCGTGAATTTTTATCGCGTTAATGGTAAAAGAAAAAATCCACAAATTGGGGTTGAGGAAATTGACCGCCCAAATCGACGCGAAAGAACGTCGAGGCTTCGTCTGAAAATCAAAATCGTTCGCGGTCGTTTTAAATTCGGACCAAGCTATTCGGCAAAGTAAGACCGCTCCAAAAAAAGCGATGCAAGCCAACGCGACGTCGGACGCGCTGGAAACGACCAACAACGCCAAAGCGAGAGCGAAAGGGTCGGTGCAAACTGGCGCAAAAGCTCCGCGCCACCCGGAACGAACGCCGTGCGAAAGAGTCTCGGAAATAAGTATCGTCTGCAACGGACCGGGCGAAACGGCGCCCTGAAATCCTAAACCCGCGCCTATTACGCTCGCCGCCGCGATCGCAGCCGTTATGCTTGTCATCAATAAACCTACGCGACTTCTCTATTGTCTGTTACGTCGATTCGACTTGTCAAAATCAAACGCCTTGTAGACGATTATAACTTGAGCTAAAAAAATAACAATCTAAAAATGAAACGTCTCGCAAATTACCGTCGTTTTTGCCGCCAAAACGAAAGCGTAGGGGTTGAAGCGCCTCTTAACAGGGCTTCACAACGAAAAGGATTGAAGTATAATTAAGAAAATGGTCGGCGAGCGCGTCGACCTTGTCGTTAGAGAACCCTTATTTTTGGGAAGAGAAAAAAATGAACAATACTTTGAAAACGTTCGTCTCTCGTCTCCTCTCCTGCGTTTTCGCTTCGGCGTTCGTTTCGCTTACGGCTCAAGCGGTCTTTGCCGCCGAAGAGGAAGAAGAAGGGGTCGCCGATCCCGTATGGGTTCTGAGTTACGCGGCTTTTATTCTTTTTTCCGGCGTCGTGGTAATGGTCTGTATGATCTTTTCGAAACGACGAGAAACGGCGCTCGATATGGAACAGCAAAAAATCGTCGGTAAAGTTAAGACGGAACGACTCGCCAAACGACGCAAGGAACGACAATACGAGCGTATTCACGCCCAGAAGAAAAAGTAGTCGTCGAAGCGTCGAGCTTTGTAAGGGCGAGCTTTGTAAGGGCGAGTGTTGTAAGGAGAGTCGTAAGGAAACGTTATGGAGGCGACGAACAAGGTCGATTCAGCCGCGCAAGCGGAGTCTTTCGGAACGGCGCTGGGTTTTGCGGCGTTCTTTATTTGGGGGCTCTTTCCCCTTTACTTTGTTTTATTGCGCGACGTCCCGCCCCTTGTTACGCTAGCGTTTCGAGCCGTCTTTACGACCGTTCTTCTTTTGCCGATCGTTCTATTGAGAGGAAAAGGAAAGGCAATTTTCCACACGTTGCGCAAGCCTTGGTACGTCGTCGGACTTTTTGTCACGATGGCGACGACCGCCGCCAGCTGGGGGCTTTTTATCTGGCTTGTCGCCGTCAACCACACCATATACGCCAGTTTAGGCAATTACGCCAGTCCGCTCGTCGGCATTGCGTTAGGCGCCGTCGTTTTTCGCGAGCGCCCTCGCGCGCTTTCGATCGTCGCGATTATTCTTGCGACCGTAGCCGTTTGCGTCTTTGCGATCGGTCTGGGGCGTCTTCCGTGGGAAAGCGTGATCGTTGCGTTCGTTTTCGCGATTTATTCCGTTTTGCGCAAAATTATGGAAGTCGATTCGACGACCGCGTTAAGCGTCGAGACGCTTTTTTCCCTTCCGATCGGCGTCGCCTATATTTTATACGCCGCCTATTCCGTTCCGACGCTTCCCTTCTGGGCGACCGATCCTTATCGTCTTTCGTTGCTTATCGGCGCCGGCGCGCTTACGGCGATTCCTTTGCTTCTTTTTGGTTCTGCGGCGCGACGCGCGAAATTATCGACGCTTGGTCTGCTTCAATACCTCACGCCGACGGGTCAGTTTATCTGCGGCGTTTGCCTTTTTGACGAACCGGCGTCCCTTAGTCAATGGGTCAGTTTCGCTTTGATTTGGCTCGCTTTAACTTTTTTCACCGTCGACTTATTTCGCGGCGAAAGATCGAGCAAACCGAAGTCTAAATTAACGTAAACGTTCACGGAAAGAGACAAATGGGCGAAATCAGAAAATGTAAACCGGCGTTGTTGTTGATCGCCGCCTTTGGCGTTTCGGAAGAAGCGCTGGCGTTGGGGCGCGAGCGCGCCGAACAAGAATTTGGTCCGATCGCGAAAGAAAGCGCGACTTATTGCTTTAACGATTTTACTAATTATTACGCAAAAGAAATGGGAACCGAGTTGTCCAAACGCTTTTGGGTGTTCGAGCGACTTGTCGACCCCGGCGAATTGGCGACGATCAAACGAACGACAAACGCTTGGGAAGAAGAAATTGGACAAAAACTCTTTGCGTCGGGAAGAGCCGCGACGCCTCGACCGTTGAATCTTGACCCCGGCTATATCGAGTTAGGCAAACTAATCTTGGCGTCGACTAAAGACCACGCGCATCGAATTTATCTGCGCGACGGAATCTTTGCCGAAACGACCTTAATGTATACGCAAAAACACTGGCAAGCCTTGCCTTGGAGCTACATAGACTACCAATATCCTCGAAATCAAGAATTTTTTACCGAGTGTCGCGAATACCTAAAAACGCGTTTTCAACAACTGAAAAATCAAGAATCCAACGCGTGAGGCTCGTCGGATTCTCGCGTCTTCCATAATATCGAGTTTATTTCCAGGCGCCGCGCAATGGCAAAAACAGAAGTACTTATCGTAAAGAATCCGGCGTGCTATCGATCGTTAGCGCCGCAAGCGTTCCAAGTTCTCATTCAGGACGGAACTTGGATTCCGCTTGTTTTTAACGCCGTTCAAAGGGTCGTCGAAGCTCGTTATTTTGACTTATGCGAACTTGACTGGGATTATATCCGTGAAATCGACGACGAAAAGAAAAAGACCTACGTCAATTACAAGTCGATTTATTCCGTCGGCTTAAACGAAGAACAAACGGCGTTCGTGCGACAAGTCGCGGACGAAATCGAGCAAGAAATAACGCTCGCGGCGGAAGAAGCGCTACGTGCGAAAGAAGAAAACGAAGAATAAGCCGCTGGAAACGCAACGTAAAAAATCGTTGTTGCGTCGAACGGTTTTTTACGTTTTTTATCGTCGACGCGGCGTCTGAAAGCGCGCGTTTTTCGCAACGCTTTCAGACCCCAATACTTCAGATTTACCCGGTCTTAGTAAACGGACGCTTTGGCGTCGTCGGAGCGTTTCGCTTTTATTACGAACGCGCTTTCGACGCGAGATTAACGCTCAAAAGCAAGAAGCGGCTCGTCAAAATCAGAACAAAACGCCTTTACAAAATCAAATTCGTCGTCCTCCTCAAAAGGCGAGAAGGAAGAGTCCTCAAACGCGTCGTCGTAAAGCGAGGCTTTTTTCACGTTGAAGTCGTTCTTCAGTGAAAGGATCGTCGAACGATCGACGGCGCCCGAAGCGCTCTCGACGGCGCATATTGTCCACTCGTTGGTCGTGCCAAAATCGTTCGCCGTAACGCGTGGGTTGCAAACGGTCTGCGATTTTGGATCGATCGCAAACTTTGGAAAAACCGTAATCGTAATCGAACGCAAATTATTGTTCTCATCCGCTTCGGAAATCGCGTTCGTTCCGTCTAGTTTAACCGTTATCGTATGAACGCCGTACTTAAGTTTGCCAACCTGATACCCAACTATAAGTCCGTTTTCAACGTCGTTTGAACTTCCGTCAACTTCGTAAGACTTTACAAGACGACCGTCGACGTAAACTTGTTGCTCGAACGTCTCGGTAAGCGCGCAGGCGCTTTTGTAGGCGAAGGCAAGATAAAGGGTTTGTTCCGACGAATACGTCGTACTGATCGGCGCCTTCGAGTCTGCCAGCAAAATTACCGAATCACTCCAGCCGTTCGGTCTATAGAAGGACAAGTCGACTTGGTACTCGTAGGCGCCTGCGTCGATCGATTCTCCGACTAAACGCGGAGCGCCCGCCAAATCAAGCGACGATCCCAAATCTAGTCGGGCGTTTTGCGCGAATTCGTTCGAACCGACCGAAATTGCGCAGGAACCGGGAGCAAGACGATAGTCCGAATAGTCGGGATCGACGAACAACGGCATAGAGTCGTCGTAAAGAACGTTGCTCGGATCGCCGAAATCATAGCTCGAAACGTTGTTGTAACCTTGAACAGTCCAATAAGCGCCGCTTATATCGTCGACGTCGTTCCGCGACGCTTCGTTAAGGGCGACGATCGAATTATAAAAAACGCTGGAGCCGAGCCAGTCGTAGATTCCGCCGCCTGAACAATTACTTGAGTTGCCCGCGATCGTTCCGTTTGTCGACGTAAAGCTACCTTCATAAATATGAACCCCGCCGCCGTCCCCAACTGCCGCGTTGTCCGAAATTTTCCCGTTCGTCAACGTAAAACTACCGTGATTATGAACATAGACGCCGCCTCCGCCGTAAGGATAATAAACGTCGCCTTCACAACCAAGTACGAGTCCGCCGCTTGCGCCGAAGGCAGTATTTCCTGAAATAGTCCCGTCCATTAACGTAAAACTGCCGTTTTCAACGTAGACCCCGCCGCCCGCTTGATCAGCCGTATTATCCGAAATATTACAGTTCGTCGACGTAAAATAGCCGCTTTCAATATAGACCCCGCCGCCATAAAAAGCCGTATTGTCAGAAATCATATCGTTCGTCGACGTAAAACTACCGTTATAACAAACGTAGACCCCGCCGCCGTCCCCAACTGCCGCGTTGTCCGAAATATTACAGTTCGTCGACGCAAAATAGCCGTTTTCAACACAGACTCCGCCGCCATAAAAAGCCGTATTGTCAGAGATCATATCGTTCGTCGACGTAAAACTACCCATAGAACCAACATAGATTCCGCCGCCCGCTTGATCAGCCGTATTATCCGAAATATTACAGTTCGTCGAAACCAAATAGCCGTTTTCAACATAGACCCCGCCGCCATTATATGAAGCCGCGTTGTCCGTAATCACAACGTTGTTCGATCGAAAAAGACCGTCGAAAACAAAGATTCCGCCCCCGGAACCGCAAGTAGCGCGGTTATCGGAGACTACGCTGTCCGTCAATGTTAGACTACCGTTAGAAACATAGATTCCGCCCCCGGAAAAAGCGGCGTTGTTAGAGATCGTACTGCGCGTCAACGTTAAACTACCGTCGCGAACGTATATTCCACCCCCGGAAAAAGCGGCGCTAGCTAACTCATTCGGCAAACTATCGTCCCAGACCTTCTTGGGAACAGGGTTGGAACCCGCGCAACCCGTGATCGTTGCGTCTTCCAGCGTAAAAGAGCCGGAAGAAACGTATACCCCGCCGCCTTGCCGGGCGTTTCCGTTTTCAAGTCTCAGCCCTTTGAATACAACCTCGCCCTCTTCAATATACGCAACGCGCGACTTGCCGTTCGCGCTGATCGTTATTCCCGGCGCTTGACTAGCGTCGATCGTCAGCGATTTGTCGATTTCAAGTTGTCCTCCGCTTAACGTAATCGTCTTCCCTGTTAGAGATTTGGCGATTTTGATTGCGTCTCCGACATTGGCGTTGTCGATCGCGTAACGCAACGTTCCCGGCGTCGTCGCCGAGTCTTTGATCGAGGTTACCGTCCAAACCCTTTTCACTCCTTTCGCGTCTTTTGCCGCAGACGTATTGACGACGGAGTTCGGCGCGGATTGGCTTAGAGAAATCGCGACGTCGACGGGTTGCGACTCGTCGACATAACAGGCGAAATCGGAAACAAGACGAGCGGCTTTTAACGACTCGACTGCGCCGAAAAGAGCGTCGGCGGCAAGAAGTTCGCGCGATTCGAGCGTTTCAAAACGAATTTTTCGGCGCCTTACGTTCCGCTCGCTCGTTTTGACGCCGTTTCGACGCGACGCGACGTTCAATCCCAAAAGAGCGGTCAAACTTTTTACAAACGATTCTTTTTTCATTGGACGTCCTCAAATAAAACGATCGTCTTACGCTTGCAACCGACCAGCACGAAATACAAGTCTGCTTGACGAACAAACGTTTTGAAAAACAAACGCGAACTCGACAGACGCCGCGTCTCTCGCGACGTCCTTTGCTAATTGTAGCGTTCTCAAGAGGCGATTTCAAGCGCTTGGAAGTCAGTAGCGTTAAATTTTCCATAATTCGTTTTTTTGTAAACAGACAAAGAGCGCTAGAAGGCGTTGAATAAAACGTTGGATAATCGTTCCTAGAAAGTTATGCAAAATTCCAACTGTCGCGTTGATTCCAGAATAAACGTAGCGTAGGAATCGCGCGCAACGGCTACTTAATGTATTTGCGGCGACGCGAAGACGTCGTTGTTTTGCGACGGAATTTCCACGCTTCTTCCTCTCGCTCCGTTCAGTCCTCGACGCAATCCCGCGCGTCCTTGTTTTCGTTGGGAAGGTTGCGCGTCGGTCGTTTCGGAAACGTCGAAAGACGAACCTAAATTAGAATCGTAATCCGCAAAACCCGACGTAACGGAAACGCCGGGAATCGACGCGTCCGACGGCGTTTCGTCGACGTGCGTGATCGCCAGAAAGTCGTCGTTCGATTCGCCCGAAGCCTCCGTCCTCGCGTTCCAAATCGGCGTCGATTCGGAACGCGCTTCCGCGCCAAGTTCGGGGTCGTTCTCGCCCCTCAAGTCGGCGACGCGCGGAAATTCGTTTCGTTCGAAGTCCGCGCCTGAACGTCCCTGTTCGTCGAAGTAATTCGAACGCGCGACGGTCGGTTTGGCTATGGTCGAATCGGCGACGTTAGGAACGGTATTTTCTGGAAGATTAGTTTCGTTCGTTTGTTCCGTCGCCAACTGAAAAGTTTCCGAACGCCGTTCGTTTCGCGCTTTGCTCAACGCCCATACGCCAAAAGAAAGAACGCATAACAACGTAACCGCGTTCACGGCGTAACCGCGTAAACGACGCTTGACGCTCCGTTCCTTTCTCATCGTCCGCTGAACGTCGCTTTCATATTTTGGCGGTTCCGTCTCGCTTTTGATCGCTTTCTTACTCTTGCGTTTCTCTTCTTTTTTAACGGAAGACTTTGGCGTTTTCTCGTTCTCAAAATCGGCGTTCGACGCGTCTAACGGCGGTTCGTCGGTCATAGGCGCGTCTTGTTTCAAATCGCGCGCCGACGCCTCGTTTCCATTAGGTTGCGCGGCGTCTTCCCACGCCACGTAATAGAGCCTCCGACGGCAATTTTTAGGCGCGACGATCGGTTTGGGCAAATCGTTGACAAGTATGTCGTAGCAATCGCCGACTTCCGCCAACGCTTCCGGCGAATCCCAACAGACGCGTTCGTATTCTGCGGCGACTTCTTCGCTTTCGGAACGATAATCGAGATATTCCGCAACGACGTTCGGATCGGGAAAGGATTCCCGCGCAAACACTTCCGGCGCTTTAACGTTTGGATCGTCGACGACGGAACGCAATTTTCGATAAAACGCGCAACTCCGCCTGTTCTGTTCCAACTCGCGTTCGCAACGCGCGCGTCGTCTGCGAGATTCGTCGGTCGTTCCGTCGAGATCGTCAAAAGTCGCTTGAAGAGCAAGTCGCATAATACCGCACCGTTCGCCGTTCCAAAAGCACGCGCCGTAAGACGCTTAAATCGTTAAAATCAACGTCAAAAGTAAACGCCGACTCCCGCGTTATTATAAACAAAAAAGACGATTCGGCGCAATAGCCAAATCGTCCGACGAACTATTAAAGACGAACTAACAAACAAGACGCGATATTTTTCTTTAACGCGTTCCTAAAGACACGCCCGTGCCGTTTTCGCACGACATCACGATACGACCGCGATCCAGACGCACGCCGGAACCTATCTTCTTATCGATCAAGAGCGGACCGTCCAAATAGGTATAATCGAGTCTTGGCGCAAACTGCGACGTCGCGCTTGCTCCGATCGAAGACTCGATCGTGTTGCCGATCATCGTCTTAAACCCTAACGCGCGCGCCTTCTCTAGAGCGCGTCGCGTCGGATACATTCCGCCAAATTTCACGGGCTTCAAGTTCACGCCGTCAAAATATTTGACGCACTTCTCCAAATCCGCCTCGCAACGACAACTTTCGTCGGCGATCAACGGAAAAGGACACGCTTCCTTCAATTTCGCCATTCCGTCCCAATCGTCAGGATGCAACGGCTGTTCAATAAGCTCGATATTAAGCGTTTTGAGTTCGTCGAGGTAATCGAGGGTTTGTTGCAACGTCCAGCAACCGTTAATGTCCAAGCGGAAGGGCGCGTTGGTTCGTTTACGCAATTCCCTCAAAATCGTCATATCTTCGTGCGAACCTAACTTCACGCGATACAACGGCCAGTCCGGCTGTTCTTCAAATTTTTCGATAATACGATACAACGAATCCAAACCAAGCGTATAACTTGAAATAGGAGTCCGCTTAACGTCGTATCCCCAGACGCGCCATAATTGAATATTGCGCATCTTTCCCCATAAGTCGCACGCCGCCATTTCGATCGCCGCAGCCGCCGCCGGAAGGTCTTGAACCATAGGCGCGATCAAGCGACTGAACGCGCAAGGATCCGCCAAGGCGTGTCGCAAGGTCTTTTCACGACAAGATTCCAACGCGCGAACCATATTCTCTATAGTAACGCCCCAGTGTTGATCCTCGTAGGCTTCCCCATATCCTCTCAAACCGTCCTGTTCCAACTCGACGACAACCGTTCTAATAACGCTGATAGTCCCGCGAAAAACGGTCATTACGTGTTTGAGCGGAAGATCCATTCGAATTACTTTAAGTCTCATTACAACTGCGCGCTCTACTACTCGACTTAACGACGCGTCGTTCCAACGGCGTCGCCAAAAAACGCTTCGCGTCAAAGAACGACCTGCGCGAAACGCAGAAGTCGCTCTTCAAAACACGACGGAAACGTTATTCATCCATCAATCTGCCAAACGGCTTAACAACAAAGTTAAACCGCCGCTCCGTCTTCCTTCATTTTCCATTTTTTCTAATCTTAGCAAGCGGGGGGCGCGAAAATATTATTCTTTTTCGAAAGCGCCGTCAACCGTAAAAGCATATTCGGAAAAAACGGACTTCGTCTGAAAAAAAAAACGATTCGACAAAACACGACAAATTCTCGGCAAACAAAAAGTAAAAAGTTCGTTTGTCTTCAACGTAACAAACGAACTTTAATTACTCTTCTTCTCTGAACGTTCGCTCAAAACGTCCGCGAAAAAACAAAACGAAATACGTCGTCCGATCAATATTGCGAATTGGCGACGGGCAATTTAATCGTCGTCCCTGCTTCAAAATATTTGGCTCCGGACGTAAAATTGTTCAATCGCTTGATCTCCGCCCAACGCGAAAGACTTCCCAATTCGTTCTCCGCGATCGTCAACAAGTTGTCGCCTTCTTTGGTAACGTAAGTTCTATAAGCGGGTTGCGCGTTTTGCGCGGCGCCGTTTGTTCCGACGCTTCCGTTATAAACGGTTCCCGTTTGCGATGCGACGCCGCCGTTATAAACGGTTCCCGTCTGAGACGCGTTCGCGTTGCTTATAACCCCGTAAGGAACGCCCGCGTAACTCGGCGCCGTCTGCCCCGTCGCATAGGCGCGCGAATTGTTCGCGACCGTATTCGTCGGCGCTTGCGCGACGTTCGCGGGATTAACTTTTAGCGCGGGCGTCGACGCGCTTGAAACGACGCCGGAATTTGACCTTTGCGAATTAGCGACGTTCGAAGAATTCTGTCGCCTCGCGACGTTCGCGGAATTAACTTCCGGCGCGGGCGTCGACGCGACGCTTTGTCCGCTTGCGGCGCTAGTCAAATTGCCGACGTTTCCTAAATTACCAACGGCGGAATTACTTGCGGTCGCCAAAGGAGCGGTCGACGGGGCTTCCGTCGTCGTCCGCCCCGACGACGCCGACAAGCTCGATTTCGCGCTCGGTAAACCTTGATTCAAATCGCTTCCCAACGAAGAGTTTTGCGCGAGGTTAGGAGACGCGGACGCATTGGCGCCGACGCCTAACGTTCCGGCTCCCGTCGACGCCAACGTCCCCAAATTGGAGGAATCGGCGTTCAAATTTGACGAATTCGGAACCAAGTCCGTACCGACGTCCATTGACGACGCCGTCGAAGTTCCAAGTCCGCTTCCTGAAGTCGTCGGGGTCGTCAAATTGTCTAAAACAGGCTCGGAATCGCTCGCTAAACTCGCGCCGTCGAAGGAACTTGTTTGTAGGGAATTCGAGCTATTCGTTAAGTTTGACGCCCTCGTATTAGAAGACGCCGCGTTTGAAAATCCGGCGCTTAATTCGTTCAAGTTGTTTCGCAAAGACTCGCCCGCGTTATTAACGGCTTGCGCGGTAGAGTCGTAAGCGCTGGAAAGCGAGCCGGTCAAAGTATTGTAACTTGAATTCAACCCCTCGGATAAATTATTTGCGGCGGAAGAAAGATTTGTCTGAACTTGGTTCGACAAATCTTGAACGTTTGCAACTACGTTCGACGTCTTCTCGTTGAACGAATTTAAACCCGACTCCACGTTCTGTTGCAAATTCTGAACGGAACTCGCTATGTTTGAACTAAGAGAATTAGCTTTTTCATTAATATCGTCGACGGCGCCCGACAATTTCGCGCCGTAATCGTTCAATTTGTTTGACAAACTGGAACGTCCGGCGCCGGTTCCCAACGAAGTCGTTAAATCTTCGTTTGCGCTCGCCGAATCGTCGACCTTTAAGTTGGACAAATTGAGCGAATTATCAGGCGCGATCGAATCGTCGGAAGAGTCTAAAGCCATATTCAGACCAGTCGCCGCGCTCGCCAAAGTAGCGGAACCAGCCGCAACGTCCGACAGACTTTCCGAATTTGACGAGGAACTAACCGAATCGTTCGACAAACGATTCGACGTCGACAAAGAATTCGACGCGCCGTTTGACAAACTATTCGACGTCGATAAAGAATCGGTCGAATCGCTCGACAAATCGTTCGGAATCGACAGGGAATTCGACGCGCCGTTTGACAAACTATTC
>JAZRWW010000278.1:0-15062 GCA_045599865.1 Thermoguttaceae bacterium | reverse complement strand
CGAAAAACGCGCGAAAGCCGCCTGCATTGCAGGCGGATGGGCTCGGCGTCGGGACTTCTTTGTTGCGACAGTAACGACCTTTGTCGCCTGGATCGAACGTTTTTACTTGAAAACCTTGGGACGCTTAAGAAATTGTTTTGTCGAGAGTCTCGTAAAGTTCCGCCCATCCGCCCGCAATGCGGGCGGCTTTCGCGCGACGGCTACGCCGTCGGTTCTCGCGCGGCGTTTATTCCAAACCGAACGCGCGTGAAAAATTTGTACGAATTTCCGTGAACGCTTACAAACTTAGAACGTAAGAAAGCCGTCAAGCGCTTACGTTTCGTTCTTCGCGAAGTCTTTTGGCGGTTCAACCATATGATACGCGGATTTCCGCAGATGCATACAAAAAATCTAAATAAAAACTTACAATTTGCTTGACGCCTCCCTTCTCTTCGAATTATAATATTTCAGTAGTCTCTTCGCGAGCGTTTAGTCGTTAAATTCAACGCCTTTATAAGGAGATAAGCCTTGCCGACGTTTTCAAACGTTCAGTCGTTGGCGCCGGACGCGGCGTCTTATTCCGCCGGTTGTAAAACGGCCAAGGCTTCTTGGGCTTCTTCGGGCCGTTCTTCTCGCGCGCTCTGGGGCGAGTTTTGCGGCTCCGGGAAAACGCCTTATCGGGTTCAAGTCGACCTTGCGACGCAGGGGTATTCTTGTTCCTGCCCTAGTCGCAAGTTCCCTTGCAAGCACGTTCTCGGTCTAATGATCTTAGAGTCGGAATCGAAGCTGGAAGAAGCGCCCGAGCCCGAATGGGTCGTCGAACGGCTTGCAAAGCGCGCCGAACGCGAGGCGAAAAAAGCCGCGAAAGCAAACGAACCAGTCGCGCCCGACGACGTGAAAAAAAGAGCCGTCGCGAAAAAAACGGAAGACAAACGCGCCGGACGCGTCGCCGAAGGACTCGGCGAATTAAAAACGTTCCTCTGCGACTTGCTCCGCGCCGGAATCGCCAATCTTGGCGCCGACTCGAGCGCGCTCTTCGAAGAACGTTCCAAGCGTATGATCGACGCGCAAGCGCCGGGCGTCGCGAGTATGCTCGGCGACTGCGCCGCGATCGTCGGCGTCGGCGCCGACTGGCGCAAGGTTCTTTTGCGTAAATTGGGGCAAATTGCGACGTTGATCGAAGCGTATTCGAAAGTCGACAAGGCGCCTGAAGATTTCGCAAGCGAAATTCGCCAAACCGTCGGGCGGACGGTTCCTCAAAAAGACGTTCTTTCGTCGGGCGAGCGCGTCGAAGACCGTTGGTTCTATCTTGGCGCGACGACGTCGCTCAACGGACGCGTTTTGACGAAGAGAACGTGGCTAATCGGCGAACAAACTGAACGCGTCGCTTGTCGTCTTGACTTCGCCGTCGGGCGCCAGGCGTCTTTTCCCGTTTCGCTCGATTCGCAAGTCCCTATGAAAGGCGCGTTGCGGTTCTTTCCCGGCGCGAGCAAATTGCGCGCGATTTGGGAAGAAGCCGCGCCGCCTGTTCCTTGTCCGACGCCGCGGCTTCCTCTGTCGGAACTCGCGGCGTCGATCCCGGAATTTTTTGAGAACCTGCGCGTAAGACTGGCGGCGAATCCTTGGCAAGACCGTTTTCCGGCGCTCTTGCGCGACGTCGTCGTTCGTCCGCGCCAAGCGGAAGACGCGCCGGAAACGGAGCGCTTGCTAATCGACTCGCAAGGGCGCGTTTTGCCCGTCGAAACGATCGTTCCGAAGGACAAAGAGTCGTTTTGGAATTTCGTCGCGGCTTCCGCCGATCGTCCGATCACGATTTTCGGCGAATGGGTCGCTCGCGAAATTACGTTTTATTCTTCCGGCGTCGGCGCCGACAAACGCTTCGCGAAAATCGGCGCGCATCTGACGCTTATTTCCGCGTGGGATCAAGGGCGCGCGCTACTTGTCGACGGCGCGAGCGTTCGAATGAAAGGGGACGAACGATGCGCGAATCGACGATAAAAGAAGCGTTCGTAGGCTCGCGTCAAGACGAGTCTGAAATTTGGCGCCTGCTCCTGCAATGCGGCGCGGAATCGACTGCGGACGTCGCAAGCCGTCCGACGCCGCCCGACGCTACGGTCGTCGACTTTGCCTTAGACGAACGCGCGCCGCTAAACGACGAGGAATACTGGACGACGCTCGCGACTTTTCGGAACGTATTCGACGATCGTTCGCCGACTCATATTTTCGTGCGTGAAATAGGCGCCTGCAACGAGCCTTTCAACTACTTCCTCGAACGAATTGCGACCTCGGGCAAGCGCGTTCCTTCGGAGCGTCTCTATTCCTTTGCGAAGGAGCTTGACAATTTGGGCTTCGCGCCTCTAGACCTTTGGCTCGCGCCTCGATTTCAAGACGCATCCGTCCGTATTTTTTCGCTTCTGTTCGGTCGATTAGGGCTCTGGGCGTCGAAAATAAGCCCTAAAGACGAGCTTCGGCGTTTTCTGCCGACGCTTTTGCCGACGGAAGTCTTCGAGTCGTCCGCAGACGAGCAAAAAGCGACGCGCGCGTGGCGCGAAGGAACGGACGACGAGCGCGTCGCCGTTCTTGCGCAACTGCGAAGGCGCGATCCGGCGCGCGCGCGCGAACTTCTGAGCGAAGACTGGAAAAATCTGAAAAAGCCGGGCGTCAAAGAAAACTGCTTGAAAGAATTGCTCGTCGGGTTAAGCGAGAGCGACCTCGAGTTTTTAGAAGGACTGGAAAAGAAAACGCGCGATCCCTTTACGCTAGTAATTTTGCGCGACTTGCTCGCGCGTATTCCGACTTCGAAACGCGCGCAAACGACGTTCGAACGCGCCGAAGCGTTCCTAAAGAACCCCGACGCGCTGAACGCGTTGGGAACGACGGAGGAAGAACGCGCGAGATTCAATTACGAATCGCCCGACGGTCGGAGTCTGCGCGCCGCGTTTTTAGCGTTGGGTCGCGTTCCTCTCGCGCGTTGGGAAGAGGTTCTCGCGGCTTCTCCAAAGGAAATTCGCGCGCGTCTGCTCGACGCTCAAGAACTTCCGACGTTTTCCGCCGCGCAACTGCGTTCGTTCGCGCTTTTCGGGGCGTCCGACGAATGGTTCGAAGTCTGTTGCGAGTCCTTTGCCGACGTCTTCCGCGAGGAGCCCTACGAGAAGCGCTACAGAACGTGGAGTCTCCTCTATCTAACCAACCCGCTCGTCCATCACGCCGTCGAACGGTTCCTATTCGCCGCGCTGAAAACCGGGCGAGTCGATTATTTCCAACGGTTGCGCGCGATCTGGAACGAAAAAGAACGCGTGTTTGGAACGCGTCTTAGCTTCGAGTACAGACTCCTTCAAAAGGCGATTCAATACGCTCCTTATCCGTGGTCGGAGGAACAGGCGCGACTCTTTTGCGACATGCTTCTCGAACAAATTGCGTCGCCCGAACGCAAGATTCCGCAAGACGCAAAAGCGATTTTTGCGCCAGGCGGCTCCCCAAGCGACGAAGAGCTTGACCGACGTCGGCGCCTGTTCGCCTACGTTCTCGCCTACGCTCCGCGCGCCGTTCGCGAAGAACGCCGCGATTTCCTAGCCAAAGGAATCGACGCCTTTACGCCCGACGAGGGATTAGTCAAACTATGTTTGGACGCTTGCGCTTGGCGCGAGCGGTTTGACAGACTGTTCGGTTCCCCGGAAAATGAAGTTCGCTCGTCGATTTGATCGTTTTCGTAACGGCAAAATAGTAGCAAAACTCCTTCGCTTTTGCTTAACGTCCGTTTTGCCTTTTGTTTTAATATCCAACAAGCTACGTCGACGGGTTTGCGTCGCTTCCAACCTCTTTTAGACCGCGTTTAGGAGAAATCGACTTTGGCAGTTTTTTCTTGCGAGCAAATTAAGGCTTTAGCCCCCGACGCGGCTTCTTTCGCATCCGCGTGCAGAGTGGCAAAAAGGACGAAAACTTTGATTTCTTTTGGTCGTTCTTCTCGCGCCGTCTGGGGCGAGTATAGTTGTCGGTATAGTCGTCGTTCGAACTCTCGCGTCCAAATCGACTTGACGACGTGCGAATGCTCCTGTTTTTGTTCCGATTATAAGTTCCCTTGCAAACATATTCTTGCGCTGATGTTGTTGGAATCGGAAGCGAAAATTTCGGAGTCCGTCGAGCCCGATTGGGTCGTGAATTGGCTGAATGAACAAGCGGAACGCAAATCGCTCAAGGCTCAAAAGGATGCGGAACGCGAAGCGAAAAGGAATGCAAAAGCCCAAAAAATCGTCGATTCAACTGAAGTCGCAAAGAGAAAATCCGCGTCGAAAAGAACGGCGGATAAACGCGCCAAGCAGGTCGCCGAAGGTTTCGACGAATTAAAAATTTTCCTGAGCGACTTGATTCGCGGGGGCGTCGTCAATCTTGAGCGCAGTTGGAACACGCGCAAAATGTTCGAAGAACGTTCCAAGCGCTTAATCGACGCGAAAGCGCCGGGCGTCGCCGCGTTGGTCGAACAGTGCGGAGACCGACTCTGGGACGGAGAAGACTGGCGCGAGCGCCTCTTGGGGCGATTGGGGCGTCTTGCGCTTCTCGTCGAGGCGTATTCGAAAATCGACGACGCGCCGGAAGATCTCGCAAGCGAGATTCGTCAAACGATCGGCTGGAAGATTCCGCAAAAAGACGTTCTTGCGTCGGGCGAGCGCATCGAAGATCGTTGGTTCCATCTTGGCGCGACGCGGATCGTCGGAAAGCGTTTTCAGACGACGTCTTCTTGGATGATCGGCGAGCGAACGGGACGTTTAGCCCACGCGCTTAACTTTGAGTCGGAACGACAAATTTCTCTTGACGCGTTAAACGCGCCTTCCGTTCCGCTGGAAGGCGCTCTTCGGTTCTATCCCGGAGTCGTCAAGTTGCGCGCGCTTTGGGAACAAGCAAGTCCTCCGATTCCGCGTCCGTCGCACATTACGCCGACGCCTAAATTTGCTCTTACGATTCCCGAGTTTTTCGCCAACGTTGCCGAACGCTTGGGACGCAATCCGTGGCTCGAGCGTTTTCCGGCGCTCTTGCGCGGCGTCGTCGTCCGTCCTCGCGTAGTCCAAAGTTGGCGTAGGTCGTTTTGCGAAGACTACGTTCTTTACGACGCTCAAGGAAATTTTATGCGCATCGAAGCGAAGGATGCGGTCGATAAAGAAGTCTTTTGGCTTTTCGTCGCGGCGTCTGCGGATCGTGCGATCGAGGTATTCGGCGAATGGGACGACAACGAAAACAAACTGAAGCTTCTTTCTGGGTGGGATTGCGGACGCGCGCTCATCGTCGACGGAAATCCAGCGTAATTCGAATAAAAGGCAAGCAATGCAAGAAACGACGTTAAAACAAGCGTTTATCGGCGTTCGAAACGACGAGTCGAAGATATGGAACTTACTTTTGCAGTGCGGAGCGGAGTCTCTTTCAGATCTAGCCTCCCGAAAAGCGCCCGTCTGCAAAGCGCCGTTCAACTTAACGCCGGACAAACGCGAGCCGATGAGTAAAGAAGAATACCAAGCGCTTACGTCGCTCTTCTGGAACTTTTATACTAAAATCCCAAACGATTTTATTCTTTCTTCAGGACTGCCCGAAAATCTGTTCGACTATTTCTTTGAGCGAGCGGTAGCGTCGGGTAAACGCGTCCCGTCGCAATTCCTCTATCATTTCGCAAAGGGAATTCGCAAAACGCCCGTTTCCACGAAACTCGTTTCGATTCTTTGCGGTCGCACGGGTTACTGGCTGAGCCAGAGCGATTCAACGGGCAGACTCGGCGGTTTTACGACGACTGTTTTTCCGCCGGAAATTTTCGAATCGACGCCAGACGTTTGCTTGATTCTAAAGACTTGGAACGATTATTCAAATAAGGAGCGCGTCCTAGTATTCGAACAAACCCACCGTAGCCGTCCAAAGCTTGCGTTCGAAATAATGCGCTTAGGGCAAAGTAGATTTACGGAGGACTCCGAGCGGGACTGTTTGGAGTTGATCAGCGACAGTCTTAGTGAAGAGGATCTTGAATTCTTGGAAAGACAAGATCAAAATACTAGTTATTTGCGATGGTGCAGACGTTCCGATCCGATCGTTCTCGATTTGCTTGCGCGAATTCCGACCTCAAATTACGCGCAAGAGGCGTTCGAAACCGCCAAAAAGCTTCTGACGAATCCCGACGCGTTTGCCGATTTGAAACCGAATGAAACGGAGTCGTTCTTAACGCTTAGTAGCGTCCCGCTGGCGCGTTGGGAAGAAATCCTATCCCTCGCGCCTTCGAAAATTCACTTTCGCTTGCGTGGAAGGACGCACGGCGAAATATACTCGATGGCGCAGTTGCGATCTTTCGCGCTCTTCGGCGCGTCGGACGAATGGTTCGAAGTCAATATCGACTCGCTCCGCGAATTATGGCAGTATTCTCGGAAATGTAGCGCTATGGCGCGCATAATCGAGCGCTATAATTCGAAGAAACGCGAGTTGGTCAATTCTTTTGTCAAAAAGGCGTTGGCGACCGGACGCGTCTATTATTTCGAACGTTTGCTCACCGTCTGGAACAACAGTATTAAAGCGTTTAAAACCTACGACGAATTCGCGTCTAAGACGCTCGACGCCGCGCTTCGATTTTGTCCCTATCCTTGGAACGAGGAGTTGGCGCGCGCGTTTTGCAACGTGTCGATTAAATTGTTTTCCTCGGAAGAGAGCGACGTTTCCATACGCGCTAAAAGGCTGTTTTTGCCTATGCTCTGTTTTTGTCCCCCTGCGGTTCGCAAGGAGCAGTTCGATTTTGCGACGTGCGGAAACGACGTCTTTTTGCCGAGTGAAGCCGACGTCAAAGCGTATTCTGACGCTTGCGCTTGGCGCGATCAGTTTGATCGATTATTCGATCCCCAAGAGCAAGGAACCGCCTACGGGGAGAGATAGTTTTGGCGCTTTTTTCTATCGAACAGATCCGAGCCTTCGCTCCCGACGTCGCGATATTCTCTCTTGGAGTTCAGACGTCGAGAGAAAAGTCGAGTTGGAACTTGCGCGGTCGTTCTCCTCAAGCGCTCTGGGGCGAACTATCGGGGAGTCCTTCGCCGATCCGCGTTCAAATCGACCTTGAAACGCGCGAATGTTTTTGTTCGTGTTCCAGTCGTAAGTTTCCTTGCGAACATATTCTCGCGCTGACGATTCTTGACGCGTATGCGGAACTTAAAGAGTCTAACGCGCCTCTATGGGTTAAAATTTGGTTGGCGGAACGCGTTAAACCCCAAACGGAAGAAAAAGTCAAAATTCCCCGATCGTTGAAACGTCTCGAGACCGAAGAAACGACGACCGCTGAAATACGCGCTAAACGAGTCGCCGAAGGATTCGCCGAGTTAAAAAAATTCCTGTGCGACTTATTACGCAACGGTCTCGGCAAACTTGAGAACACGCAAGAAACGCGTCGTATGTTTAAGGAGCGTCTCGATCGTCTAATCGACGCGGAAGCGCCCGGCGCCGCCGCTATGATCGGCGAGTGCCTTCGCGCCTTCGACTCTGACGAGGGCTGGCGCGAGTGCGTTTTGGAGCAAGCCGGACGCTTGGCGCTTCTCGTTGAAGCGTATTCGAAAATCGACGCGGCGCCGGAAGACTTTGCGCGCGAGGTTCGTCGCACGATCGGTTGGTCGGTCGAACTTGAAGAGGATCCGTCTTCTTACGAGCGCGTCAAAGACCGCTGGTTCTACCTTGGTTCGTCGAGTTTGTCCGCGTTCGGCTCGTCTTCGAACAAGCCCGTTTGGCTGATCGGCGAACAAACGAAACGTTTCGCTTGTCTTCTCAATTTCGCGGACGTTCGTCGCGCGTTGGAGCCTTTTTTATTCGACCTTTCGGAACCCTTTGAAGGCGCGTTAAAATTCCTTCCGGGCGTCGGCGAATGGCGCGCGATTTGCGAAAAAATTAGCCGATCGGCGCCAAGTTCGTCGCTTAAAACGTCGCCGTTGAAATTAGCCTCGACGCTCTCCGAGTTCACGACCGCGATTTCCGCCCGCTTGGCAAAAAATCCGTGGCTAGAACGCGTTCCGGCGTTCCTACGCGACGTCGTGGCGCGACCGACCAAACGAGTCGCCGAGTCGGAATTCGTCGTTTTCGACGCGCAAGGACAAGGCTTGTTCGTCGTAGCGGACGATCCGAAGCAAAGCGAAGCGTTGTGGAATATAGTCGCGGCGTCTTACGAGGAGCCGATCGCGGTTTTCGGCGAATGGTATAAAAACAAGCTGACGCTTTGTTCCGCGCGGCGTCGCGAGCGCGCGTTTCTCTTCCTCGAAATTCAGCCTAAACGCCCGGAACGCGCGACGTTAAACTCTATGTTCAAACAAGCCTTTATCGGCGTTCGAGACGACGAAGCGAAAATTTGGCCCTTTCTTTTACGCTACGCGACCTCGTCCTTTTCGTGCGTCGAATCTCAACGCGGTTGCGACGGTAAAACGGCGTTCGATTTTGAGTCGGACAAGCTCGCGCCGATGAGCTACGAAGAACAGGAAACGCTAACGTCTTGCTTCGACCTTTTTTACAACGACAAATCAAACGCGTTTACCCAATCTTTTCAGACGCCTAGCGGTCTGTTTAACCGTTGTTTCGAGCGAGTCGTCGCTTTGGACAAACGCGCGTCGTCGGAAGGGCTTTACTTCTTTGTAAAAACGATTCGCGCCTATCGTTCGATTCTTTCCCCTCGTCTCGTCTCGCGCGTTTGCGGACGACTCGGATATCGTTTTTTTAAAGAAAACTCCGCCGCCCTAAATTTTTCGGTTTTACCTCCGCGCCTCTTCGAAGCGAAACCGCCAAAAAGTTTGTTGACAAGCGCTTGGAAAGATCGTTCCGACGAGGATCGCGTCGTCGTCTTTAAACAAGCGTATCGAAGCGCTCCGAAATTGGCGTTCGAACTATTGCGCAAAGATCAGGACAAGCTCGCGCGTAAGTTCGTAGACTTATGTTTTGATTCTATCTGCGACGACGTAAGCGAGAAAGACCTAGAATACTTGCAAAATCAGAAGAGCCCGTTCGGTGCTTCCCCGTCCCTTCTCAATTTGCTTGCGCGCATACCCTCTTCGAATTACGCGCAAGAGACGCTTAAAAAAGCCGAGAAAATTCTAACGGATCGATCCTCGAGCGCCGCTTTGTTCGTTCGCGCGCGACTAGACGAGCGATATTGCTCCCCGTCTCAAACAAGCGACGCGTTGCAAACGCTGGGAAACGTTCCGCTTGCGAGCTGGGAAGAAATTCTATCGTCTTCTCCGGAGAATATCTACGCGCGTTTCCACTGGATCAGAAACGGCGACGTCGTTCTTCTGGCGATGTTGCGTTCCTTCGCGCTCTTTGGCGCGTCGGACGAGTGGTTCGAAGTCTGTTGCGACGCGTTTCGCGAACTCTACGAATTGCCCGTCGATTCTCGTAACGCGATAGAACAGTCCGTTTTGGCGCCCGATATATTGGGAAAATTCGATTTAAACGTTCCTTTCGTCAGAAAAGCGTTAGCGACGGGAGGGCTCCGACGTTTCGAACGTTTGCTCGAACTTTGGAGCGAAGACGTCGAGGCGTTTGGACGCCGGGGCGAATTTACGCTTAATTTGCTCGACGTCGCGCTTCAAAATTGCGCCTATCCTTGGACGGAGGATTTCGCGCGCGCGTTTTGCGACGCGACGCTCGAAGTAGCGTCGTCGTTGGGACGGCGCGATTCTCGCTCGCGCGTTCGGAATTTGTATTATTCCGCGCTTATTCTCAGTCCTCTCGCGGTTCGCGAAGACTACGGAGTCCTTGCGACGACCGAAAACGATCTCTTTTATCCGACAAAAGCGGACGTCGACGCTTATTTAAACGCTTGCGCTTGGCGCGAACGATTCGATCGACTATTTAGAATCCCATAGAAAGGACGACATACGATGAACAACGAATTGAATTCCGTTTTACGTCGTTACGCCGAACAAGAGTACGCCGAGGAACTCGCCGCGTTGCGCGAAGAAGACCAAGGCGCCAAGCCCGAAAATTGGAAGCTGTCCCCGCGAAGCGTTCGGCTTTACCTAATGGGCGGCAAGACGCCTAAGGGCAAGGAAATAACGCCGAAATACGTCGGAAGTCCGCGCCTAATGGAAATTGCGATCGCGACGTTGGCGACTGATCGCGCGCTCTTGTTGTACGGTCTGCCCGGCACGGCGAAGTCGTGGGTGAGCGAGCATTTGGCGGCGGCGATAAGCGGCGACTCGACGCTTTTAATTCAAGGGACGGCGGGCGCCGACGAATCGGCGTTGCGCTACGGGTGGAATTACGCGCGCCTTCTTTCTGAAGGACCGTCCGTCGACGCGTTGGTCGAAAGTCCGACGATGCGCGGCATGCGCGAAGGTCGACTCGTTCGTATTGAAGAAATGACGCGAATTAGCAGCGACGTTCAAGACGCGCTCATTACGATTTTATCGGAAAAAGCCCTGCCCGTCCCGGAATTAAACCTCGCGATTCAAGCGCAAAAGGGCTTCAACGTCATAGCGACTGCAAACGATCGCGACAAGGGCGTCAACGAACTTTCAAGCGCGCTTATTCGTCGTTTCAACGTCGTCAATCTCCCTCCTCCGGCGACGCTGGAAGAAGAGGTCGAAATTGTGGAGCGCCGCGTGGCGCAATTTGGGCGCGCGTTGGAACTGCCCGTCGAGAAGCCCGCCGTCGAAGAACTGCGTCGCGTGGCGACGATTTTCCGCGAATTGCGCTCGGGCGCGACGCTCGACGGCAAAACGAAATTGAAGACGCCAAGCGGGACGCTTTCGACGGCGGAAGCGATATCGGTAATGAACGGCGGTCTTGCTTGCGCGGGCTACTTTGGAAACGGCGTTTTGCGCGCTAGCGACTTGGCGTCGGGGCTTGTCGGCGCGGTCGTCAAAGAGCCGGAGTCCGACAAAATCGCTTGGCGCGAATACCTGCAAACGGTCGTCAAAAAACGGGACGGTTGGAACGATCTTTATCTCGCATGTTTGGAGCTTGATCAATGAGTCTGTCGATATTCGGCGTTCGTCATCACGGAGTCGGTTGCGCGCGCGCTTTGTTCGACGCCCTGGAAAAGTTGCGCCCCGATTTGGTTCTGGTCGAAGGACCGCCCGACGCGGAACGCGCGCTTGCAGCCGTCGCCGACGCCAAAATGAAGCCGCCCGTCGCGATGCTTGTTTACGCGCCCGACGAGCCTAGTCGCGCCGCGTTCTATCCTTTCGCGTCCTTTTCGCCCGAATGGATCGCGTTGAAATACGCGGCTTCGCAAAACGTTCCGATTCGTTTTATCGATTTGCCTTGCTCGATTCGATTCGCGCTCGACAAAGCGGCGGAAGAAGCGGCGAAAAACGGAACGAAAGAAACAAACGAGGAATCGGAAAAAGAACCCGACGAAACGGAAGCGTCGGAAAACGCGACCGTTACGAAGTCGCTGGCGCAAGAGATACGCGAGGATCCGCTAGGCGCCTTGGCGCGCGCGGCGGACGTTCCCGACCCGGAAAATTGGGAAGAACGCGAAATCGAACAGGCGTCCGCGCCAAACGCGATCTTTCCCGAGTTGCTCGAAATTGCGACCGCGCTGCGTTTGGAAGCGCGCGAAGTCGAAGGCGACGAGGAAGAACGATTGCGCGAGGCGTCGATGAGGCGCGGAGTTCGCGAAGCGCTCAAGTCGGGCGCCGAACGAATCGCGATCGTCTGCGGCGCTTGGCACGCGCCCGTCTTAGACCTCGAAACGACCGACGAAGCGCGCAAGTCGTTAATTCCAAAGAAGAAAGAAGACGACGCGATTCTCTCGAAACTGCCGAAAATACAGACGGAAACGACTTGGGTCGCGTGGACTTATTCGCGTCTTGCGCGTCGAAGCGGCTACGGGGCGGGCGTAACCTCGCCCGGTTGGCTTGAAGGATTGTGGCTCGCGTCGCAAGAGGCCGCGCGTTTTGGCGCGCTTGTCGGAATCGGCGCGCCGACCTCGGCGATCGAAGATTCGGAAGACGTCGCGACCTTGTCCAGCAAGTCGACCCCGATCGCGCGTTGGACGACTCGCGCGGCGCGACTTTTGCGATCGGAAGGCGTGGAAGTTTCGGCGGCGAACGCGATCGAAGCGGCGCGACTCGCGGACGCGTTAGCGTCGTTGCGCGGACGCGTCGCTCCTTGTCTCGACGACGCGCGCGACGCGATTTTGACCGCGCTGTGCGAAGGCGTCCAAGAGCGTTTGGCGTTGATTGCGCGCAAGTTGGAAGTCGGAAACGCGCTTGGCTCGATTCCTGACGACGCGCCGACGACGCCTCTCGAACGCGACCTCGAACTAACGCTAAAACGTTTGCGACTCAAGCGCTCGAGCGAAGACCGCGTTCTTGAGCTCGATTTGCGCGAAGAGCGAGATCGCGAAAAGAGTCGACTCTTTCGTCGTCTCGCTTTGTTCGGCGTTCCTTGGGCGCGACGGGAAGAAAACGGAGGTCTTGGAACGTTTCGCGAAACGTGGCGGCTACGTTGGACGCCCGAGTTGGCGGTCGACTTAATCGAGGCGAGTCGATTTGGCGCGACGGTCTTGGAAGCCGCGTCAAACGCGACGGTCGCCGCGCTCGAAAAAATTAAAACATTGTCGGAAACCTTGCGCCTGCTGGAAGAAGTCTTGCCTGCGGAAATCGACGTCGACGCGCTCGAACAAGTCTATCGACGTTTGCAAGACGAAGTCGCCGTCTCCGGCTCGCCCGAAGAAATCTTCGAATCGATTCCGCCTCTGACTCGTATGTTGCGTTACAAAGACGTTCGCGAATCCGACGCCACGCGCGTCCTTCCGATTTTCGAGGCGCTCTTCGAACGCGCGCTCGTCGCGCTTCCGAACTATTGCGCCAATATCGACGAAGACGCCGCCGAAGATCGCGTTCGTCAATTTAACGAAATTGTTTATTCGTTGCGCGCGCCCGAGTTTATGGAGCGTCTCAAAGCGTTCTTTGACGTTTTCGTCGACTTAGTGGACGCTCCGGCGACTTCGCGTCTTATTTCGGGTCGATTCGTTCGTTTGCTCTTTGAGGAGAAAATATTCGACGAGCGGACGTTGGATTTGAAAATATCCTTCTTCACGTCGTCGTCCGTTCCGTCGAAAGAAATTGCGACGTGGTTGCGCGGCTTTTTGTCCGGCTCGGGTCAGTCGATTCTTTGGTTTGATTCGTTATGGATCGCTTTAAATCGCCGCGTCGCTTCCTTCGAGTCGGAAGAGTTCAAAGAACTGACGCCGCTTCTGCGACGCGCCTTCGTCGATTTTACGCAAAGCGAACGGCGCCAAGCGGGCGAGACGGTCGCAAAATTGCGACTCGACCTCCCTCCCTCGACGGAATCGAATCAAAACGCGCAAAATTTGGAGGAGACGGCGGACGTCGCAAACGCGGCGCCCCTTTCGGAAGAAACAAGCGAAGGCGCGCGGAAACTGAACGAAACGCTACGTTTTATTTTAGGTCTTGACAACGAGACGTCAAACGAGGAGAACGCGCAATGAACGAGACGGAAACTGCGTATGTCGACGAAAGAGAACGGCTCAGACGTTGGCGTTTAATTTTGGGAAAAGACGCGGAAAAATCGCTCGGCAGACTCGGAAAACCTGAAGAGTCGGAAGGCGAGGAAGGCGCTGAAAAATCAGACAAGCGCGAGAAGACTGAAAATTCAGAAGGCGCGGAAGGAGCAGGGAAATCAGGCAAGCGCGGAAAGTCGGGAAATCCAGAAGAGACTCTGAGCGAAGACGAGATCGTCGATTTTGCGTTGCAACAAGTTTACGGCGGCGGCGACTCGGATTCGCGTCAGGGCGGACTGGGCGGTTCGGCGCCGCGCGTTCAACGCTGGCTTGGCGACATTCGAACGTATTTTCCGAAATCGGTCGTTCAAGTCGTCCAAAAGGACGCGTTTGATCGGCTCGGACTAAAACAAATGTTACTAGAGCCGGAACTGCTTGAAACGCTGGAAGTCGACGTTAATTTAGTCGCGACGATTATCTCGCTTTCGAAAGTTATTCCTTCCCAAACGAAACAAACTGCGCGTTTTGTCGTCCAGAAATTGGTCGACGAGCTAATGAAACGTTTGGCGTCGAAGACGATCGCCGCCGCGCGCGGCGCGTTAAATCGAGCCGCGCGAACGAATCGACCGCGACAAGGAGAATTGGATTTCGACCGAACAATTCGACGTAATTTAAAGAACTGGAACGTCGAGCAAAAGAAACTGATCGCGGATCGTTTCGTCGGTTACGCGCGAAGACGCAGGTCGTTGCGCGAAGTCGTCCTTTGCGTCGATCAAAGCTATTCGATGGGGCGTTCCGTCGTCTATTCGTCGATCTTTGGCGCGGTCTTGGCGTCCGTGCCCGCGATAAAAACGCGTCTGGTTTTCTTCGATACGAACGTCGTCGATATGACGGAGCGTTTGACGGATCCCGTCGACGTCCTGTTCGGCGCGCAACTTGGAGGCGGCACCGATATTAACGGCGCGTTGAAGTACTGTCAAGGTCGAATAACGCAACCGAAAAAAACGACGTTCGTGCTGATTACCGACCTATATGAAGGAGGAAACGTCGACCATATGTTTGCGCGCGTGGAGGAGCTGATACGATCCGGCGTAAGATTTATATGCCTGACCGCGTTAGACGACGAAGGCTCCCCCGCATACGACTCGTCAAACGCGCAAAAACTAGCGACGCTAGGCGTTCCGACTTTCGCCTGTTCGCCCGATTTGTTCCCCGATCTAATGGCGACGGCGTTAAACGGCGGCGACGTCGCGCGTTGGACCGGTCGAAACGTCGCGACGACGCGTTAATCCGAAAATCCGCGCGCGACTTCAAAGGACGGAAAACTTTTCTCTTCCGCTCAAAAAAAAACTTGCAAAGTCGCCGCGTCCGCCGTATACTATTGGGCGTCGTCGTCCGTCGACGCGTAAAACGCAAGCGTCGTCGGAGATTCTGTTTTATTTTTCGACGTTCTTTTAACGGAGCGATTTTATGAAACGTTTATTAACGTCTTCTTCCGCGTTTTTATTGATTTTCCTTGTTGGTTCGTATTCTCCGGCGAGCGAGACGCCCGGTATTGTCGACGAGCGTCCCGAAACGACAATGTCGCAATTCGAACCGCTCGACGCCGCGACGATCG
>JAZRWW010000277.1:0-32034 GCA_045599865.1 Thermoguttaceae bacterium | reverse complement strand
CCAAGACGAGATTGCAAAGGTCGCGTTGGAACGACAGGCTGACGTCAAATATCTTCCGCGCCGCGTTCCGTATCCCGAATTTGCGATCATCGAGCCCGCCGCGTGGGGGAAGACCGGCAAAGCGACGCCTCGCGCGACGCTTGAAAATCCGTGGCGCGATCGTTCGCTCGTCAATATTGGATCGCAACTCAAAGGTTATAAGTTAGACGATTTGTCGATCGTTCTTTCCGACGAGGTTCAACGACTCGACTCAGCCTTTGACGAAAACGCCAAGCCGCTTGAAATAGGCGCGACTTATCGCGAAGGCGACGCGCAAATCGTCGATTTCGGCGCGAATTATTGCGGTTTCTTCGCGTTGGAACTCGAGGCGGACGAAGAAACGGAAGTCGTTCTTACGTTCGACGAAATTCTTACCGACTCCGGCGACGTCAATTTTCTTCGTTTGGGAACCTGTAGCGCGATCAAATGGACGCTCGGCTCGGGAATCTTTAAAATTTGCGCCTTTGAACCGCAAGTCGGACGCTACGTCAAAATTCACTGCTTGAAAGGTTCGTTCCAACTGAAGAACTTTTTCTTGCGCGAATACGCCTATCCGCCGACGCGCGAGGCGTCCTTCGACTGCGCCGACGAACGCTTGACGAAAATTTACAAAGCCGCCGTCTTGACGTTCCGTGAAAATTCGGTCGACGCCTTTACCGACTGTCCTCACCGCGAGCGCGCGGGCTGGCTTTGCGACAGCTTTTTCACGTCGCGAACGGCGTTTGATTTGACCGGTAAAACGGACGTCGAACAGACCTTCTTTGAAAATTATATGTTGCCCGAAAGTTTCAAATTCTTGCCCGAAGGAATGCTTCCGATGTGCTATCCGGGCGACCATAACGACGGAATATTTATTCCGAGCTGGGCGATGTGGTTTGTCGCGCAACTTGACGAATACGCGCGACGTTCGCCCGACAGGTCGACGATCAAAGGATTGCGCGAGAAGGTCGAAAAGCTGTTTCGGTTCTTTGAAAAATATGAGAACGCCGACGGATTGTTGGAGAAGTTGCCGAGTTGGGTCTTTGTCGAGTGGTCGGCGGCAAACAATTTCGTTCAAGACGTCAATTATCCGAACAATATGCTTTACGCCTACGTTCTCGACGTCGCGGGCAAGGTCTACGGCGTCGACGCGTGGCGCGCCAAAGCGGAAAAAGTACGCGCCAAAATTCGCGAACAGTCGTTCGACGGAGAGTTTTTCGTTGATCACGCCGTACGAAAAGAAGACGGAACGCTTGATATTTTGCGCGATCGCACCGAAGTCTGTCAATATTTCGCGTTCTTCTTCAAGACGGCGACGCCCGAGACTTACCCGGAGTTGTGGGCGACCTTGCTTGACAAGTTCGGTCCGAATCGCGTCAAAGAAGGCGGCTATCCCGAAATTCACAAGGCAAACGCCTTCGTAGGCAACGTCTTGAGACTCGAATTGCTTTCTTGGTCGAATCGCGGCGATCAGTTGCTCGACGAATCGGTCGCCTACAACGAATATATGGCGGATCGAACGGGCACGCTGTGGGAAAACGACGACGCTTACGCTAGTTGCAACCACGGGTTCGCGTCGCACGTCGTTCGCGTCTTTTATCGCGACGTGCTGGGAATTGCCGACGTCGACGCCGTCGCGCGGAAAATTACGATTCGTATTCCGAAAATCGAAGGATTAGACTGGGCGTCGGGCGTTCAGCCGATTCCAGGCGGCGCTATTAAACTGCGCTGGGAGAAAAAAGACGGAAAAATCGCTTATGCGCTTGAAACGCCCGAGAATTACGAAGTTTCCTTGAAAAACGCCGACGAGTTGGAAAAGCTTCTCTGAGCGCCGGGCGTCGTTTCCCTCAACGAACCGACGCTTTTCCGTGAACGCTTACTTTTTTGAAATTCTGTTTTAACGACCGCTCGTGAAAGACTAAAGACGAGCGGTTGTTCTTGTTTGGACGAAATTTTAAAATCGCCGTTTTACGACGAATTTAACGGCGTATTCGTCTAACTCTGGACGCGAGCCCCCTTAACTAGCGAACGTTGGGATAGATTTCCGCGAGTTCTTCCGCGAGTCGCTCGCGTCTTGCGCGCGTGCTGACGACTTTGCCGTTTTTATCGAGCAAAATCGCCGTCGGCAAATTGGCGATTCCGTAGTACGCGCACGGACTGACGAAGTTTTCGCCGTCTATTCGAGCCGTCAACGTTTGGGAAACGACCGTCCAAGGAACCTTTTGCATTTGAACGAACTTGCGCAAGGCGTCGACGTCGGCGACAAGATTATATTCGACGATTTCGAAGCCTGCGGCGCGGTATTTGGCGTAGATTTCGCGCAACGTCGGCAGTTCGTCAAGGTAAGGAGCGCAGGAACTCGTCGTAAATAGGACGAGCGTCGTTTTTCCGCGATAATCGATCAAATCGACGTCGCGACCGTCGACGCTCGCGCCGCTGAAGCGCAGTTCGTTGCCGGGCAAACTTCCAAAACGCGCTTCTCCTGCGAAAACGCGCGGCATATTTTGACGAAATTTGTCCGGGGAATTGGCGAACGCTTGGCATATGACGCTGAACGTCCGCTCGCCAAGATTTTGATCGTATTTTCCTATGGCGTCGGCAAGTCGTTTCGTTTGCCTCAAAACGTATTTAACGTCGGAAGTCGAAGCGATGCGAACAAGTTCCTTCGACAAATTCAGCAGACCTTCGCCGTCTTTCGCTTCGCCGACGACTTTAACGCGCAATTCGAAAATCAATACTTCAAGATACCCCAGTCGCGCGTCGTTGACCGGCTTACTTGCGCGTTCGTCCAGCAACAGGCCCGTCAACGTCGTAGTCTCGCCGTCGCGCGCAAGAAGCGAACAATAAAGGCGGAAGAACCCGTCGCGTCTACTCGCGTCGAGATCGTTCGCAAAAGCGAGACGTTTGGCGATCGCGCGGCTTGTCGCGTCCGTTTCTTTTTGATAACGCTTGATCGCTTCAAGACGCGTTTCGTCGGACAACGGCTCTAAATATTTTCGCCACGCTTTGTCGAGCGCGTTCCAACGCTCCAAATAATAACTCGTCGACTCGTTTTCACGCAGTTCAAACAAAGACGAATCGAACGAATAGGCGTCAAGCAGACTTTGAACCGAATCGTTCTGCGCGCCGGGCGTCCTTTCTTGGGAAGCGGATAACGAGGCGTTTGAAGACGACTTGTCGGAGACGACTCCAAGTCCGTCGGGCAACGTTTCGATAGTCGACTCGACGCCGGTACCCGTCGTTTGTCGCGGCGTCGCGTTAAGCGCTAAGTCGCCGGGCTGTTCTCCCGCGTTTAAGGTCGAGCGATCGACAAGGGACGTCGAGGCGTCTTTTTTGGCGTTGGAATCTGCCGTCGCGCCTTCCAATAAAGCCGTTCTTGCGTCAGATTCGGGGAAGGAGCCGAGCGCGGACTCTTGTTCGGTCGACGTCGAATCGCCGTTTTTCAACGAATCGCTAGTCGCAATATCTGACGACGATGCGTCCGCGCTTGTGTCGTCGTCGGTCGTCTTTGCGTCCGAATCGTCGATTAGCAGACTATCCGTCGTTAAATCGCCGGGTGGTGTTAAATCGTTCGTTAATTCGTTCGACGCAAGTTTAGAAGACCAAGCGTCCGCGTTTGTCGAGTCGTCGGCAGTCGTTTTTGCGTCGGAATCGTCGACTAACAAACTATCCGTCGTCAAACCGTTTAAATTATCGGTCGTCGTCGGATTGGCGCCGTTGGAAAGCAAATTATCGTCCGTTGCGGAATTATCGACCGTCGACGAAGACAAGTCGTACAAGCCGTCGGAAGACAGGTCGACGGTCTTCGTTTCGTCGTCTTGCGCGTCTTGAGAAATCGTCGGCGTCGAGGCGTATAAGCCGCCGTCGTCGCTCAACGTTTTATCGTCGTCGTCCGACGGCAAAACCGAAACTGACGCGTCGGGCGTCTTCGCGTTCGAAGAAAGGTTTTCGACGTTAGAAGAACCGTTTGACGCCGACGCGGAAGGCTTCGTTTCCGAATTGTCGGCTTGCTCGAAACGAAGATTCGTTTCCACGTCGTCGTTCTCGTCGAAAGAAATTTCGGAAGACAAGTCGTCTAAGAGATTCGACTCCGCAGATTCGCCGTCCTTTATGGACGAAAGGGAATCGTCGGACTGGGCGCTTGTCGACGCTTGGTCGGAGTCCGAAAGAACGGCGTTTTCAAAACTGTTCGTATCGCTTGACGTTAAGTTTTCGCTTGACGTTAAGTTTTCACTTGACGATCTGATCGACGTTTGTTTGGAACTATCCGACCCGAAGGACGCCGAGGCGTCAAAAGCGCCGCTTGCATCGGAAGCGTATCCCACGTCGCCGCCCGGCAATTCGACAAGAGGCTCTTCCTTTTGGGACGCTTCAGAGCGTTTCTCCGACGGAATCGGTTTTTCTTGCGGAATATCCGCTTGCGCGGACTTGTTTGCAACCGGCGCGTTAGGCTTTTTGGCGATAAAAAGCCGACTGCGTTTCGCTCCGCAATATGAGAACGTCGCCAAAACAGAGATAATTAGCGCCGTTGCGACAACGAAAGGAACTTTTGACTTTTTTTTCGAATCGGACATCGTTGTAAACCTTTTTGCAACCGTATGTTAGTCGTCGTCGATAAACGTTTTCTTTTCAGGCGCAAACGAAATAGACGGAAAACGACGGGCGTTTCGACGTCGCTACGCCCGTCGCGTCAAGGACTAGAGACGCGTCGACCGTTATTGTCGCGCCTCGTAATATTTTTTTATAGCGCGCCAAGCGTCCGTCGGACGATCCGTAGCGAAGGAAGCCACTCCGGCGTCCATTAACGTCGAGTAAACGAAATCTTTGTCTCCGTTGACGTAGAGATACGTTTCAAATAAAACGCCTCGTTTTCTCGCGGCGTTTCCGCAACGTCGCAGAACTTCAAGCGTCGGCTTGACGTCTTCTTCGGAACGAACAGTCGTATGAACTTGAACAAAATCGAGCCCTTCAAAATTGGCGTCGCGTAGTTTGTTAAAACGTTCTTCGAGATTTTCGGGCGTTCCGCCCCAAGCGGTCGGCATCCAAATCAACGTCTTGGAACGAGGCGCGATTTTTTTCCACTGCTTCAGCAAACCGTAATCGGGTCCCGTCAAGCAGATTTGAGGATGCACGTCTTCCGTCGCCTTGGCGAATTGCTCCAGATCGACGTTTTTGAAATCGCAAAAGACGAATCGTTTAGGGTCTTCTTTCAACGCCGCGACGATTTCGTCGATATTGACGATTCGCTGTCCCTTAAATTTTTCGCCTTTGTAGGCGCCGACGTCAAGTTTGAGCAACTCTTCGTAAGTCAAATCTTTGACGCCTTGTTTTTTGACGTCTTCCGGCGCGTTGGGCATAATGCGCGCGAAATTATCGTCGTGGAAAGAGACGATCACGTCGTCTTTTGACGTTCGCACGTCAGCTTCAGGGCAAACGCCGGACGCCCACGCGAGCCGGAACGTCTCCAAGGTTCCTTCGGGCGCTTCGTCTCCCATCCCGCGATGTCCCATTACGACCACTTCGTCTAGAGGAATATTGTCGGCGACGTTCCAATCTTCGGGCGTTTCGGCGTAAAATTCGTCCAACGCCTTCAACGCGACGTCCATACGATCGGCGCCAAATCCCATAGCGCCCAATTCGAGTAGTTCCTTGAAGAGCGCGACGTCCGTTTTGGCGTTGGGACAGGTTTTCGTCGACCAAGGCATCGCCTGAAATTCAATTCCGCGCTTGCGCAGTTCGTCGCCGCGCGCGCGAATATAGTCCGCCGACGGCTGAAGTCGCCCGTCGGCGTCGCGCGTAACGTGCATATGAAAGCGATTAATTCCGCGATAATTTTTTTCGCGAAGAACCTTGAAACGCGCTTCAAATTGCTCGTCGGTCATTTGCCCGAGTCCCATCCAGAGCGTTCCGTCGGCGTTCGGGCAAATCTCCGCCCATTGCGCCAGCAAGTCCTCGCTCCAAGTCGTCAGAGTAACTTGAAAGCGAACGTCGTAAATCGCTTTTGCCAATTCTTTCAAATCGACTTCTTTAACGTCGATCACGATATGTCGCCTCGCGTCTTTTTTTAACGCGTCGACGATTTCTTCGATCGTCGCGATTTTTTCGCCTTTAAATTGTTCGCCGCGAAAAGAACCGATATCGACGGAACGCGCTTCGTCAAACGTCAACTCGCCGATCTTTTTATTTTTTATTTCTTTCGGCGCGTTGGGAGCGACGCGCGCGAAATTATCGTCGTGAAACATCAAAATACGCCCGTCTTTAGTGGAACGAACGTCGACTTCGGGCACGCAACCCATACTCCACGAAAGTTCCAAGGACGACAGACAGTTTTCCGGCGCCAAGTCGCCCGCGCCGCGATGCGCCACAAGAGTAAAGGATTCGCGCGGCTTATTGCGCATCGTCCAACGCGCCTCGCGAGCAAACGCGGAAGAAAAACAGGCTACGATTAACGAAGCCGTCAACGTCGCGTAGACAAAGGTCTTCTTGTCGAACATTTTTCACCTAAATAATTGCTAATTACTAGGAAACAAAGGAAAGCATACGGCGTTTGAACAGTCGAAGGATCGCTGTTTTGTCGTGAAAAAACGGTTTAGAACGCCGAACAAAACAACGCGCTTCGTCTTTTCGCAAACGAGACGACCCAAAATAAACGCGCTACGACGTATTCGCGCGTATTTCGCCCGATCGGCTGTTCCCCCTATAACGGCGACCCTGTAAAGAATCTTTCGAATCCGTCAAAAGAATCTAGGTCGATCCGATTCTTGCAATCGTACCATATTTACAGAAATAAGACAAGCGTTTTACGAGAACAAACGTCTTTTTTATCTAATTTTGAGTCTATTTGCGACTAAGAGGCGGAACGCGTAAATAGGGCAAAAAAAAAAGCGTCCCCAAAAGGAACGCTTCTATAACTACCCGACGAGGATTCGAACCTCGACAAAGGGAACCAAAATCCCTTGTGCTACCATTACACCATCGGGTAACTACGCGTAGTAATATAATTCTGATTTGTCATCGCGCAAGGGGGAATTTTTAAAATTTTCCGTTTTCTTGCTTGATTATCAAAACGCTGGAATCGGAATCCAATTCGTCGCCTTCTTTTTCAGGCGTAATAACGTTTCCTCCGTCGTCGTAACGAACGTCGGCAAGCGCCGTTTTTCGATTGGCGACGGCGAGTAATTTCATATAGAAATCGCCCGCGCTTTGACTCCGTTTGAGTTCCGCGTCCAAATCGAACGGCGCGCCTTCGGCGTCGTCTTGACGACGACGTTCCAACAGACGTTCCGTCGTTCTTTTTTGCGCAAATTCGCCGCGATTGATTTCCGCCAACGCTTGCGCGACTTCGGGAAGGTAGCGAACAAAAACCGCGCGACGAGAGCCTTCTTGTTTGACGCGTTCGCGACGTTTGAGGAAAAGCCCAAGTTTACGACCGACGGTTTGCAGGGCTAGGCGCAATTCCTTTTGAATTTCGGGGTAGGACGCCAGCGCTTCTTTGGATTCGCTCGTATAGGGCGCCCAGACGCTTGCGAAATGCGCCATAATCGTCAGCGGACCGCGCGGAAGTTGTCCGCGCGTTTGAGACAGACCGTAAGAACGCCAGTTCATTTGCATAATCGTTTGCGTAATC
Source organism: Thermoguttaceae bacterium (assembly GCA_045599865.1). GTDB lineage: Bacteria > Planctomycetota > Planctomycetia > Pirellulales > Thermoguttaceae > RUG369. The sequence goes on along the minus strand of JAZRWW010000277.1, from coordinate 24,389 downwards.
GCGCAAGCGCCCGACTGGAATTGAAGCGGAACGCGATTGGCGTAACGATAGACCGAAGTCGTTTGACCTTCCGAAAGATTCAAAGTTTGCAACGTTTTCAAAAGCGCTTCTAATTCGCGCGGCGTCAATTTAGCGGGCGAGACTCGCGCGCGAATATTCGCCGTTTTAATAATTTTGTCGGCGCCGTCGGAACCGATTCCTTCGAACGACGAGGTTAAAAATTGGCGTATTGTTCGCGAATCGCTTTCGGCGAGCGTTTCTTGCAGAGTCTCGCGCGTTATTTTTTGAACGGCGGGACCTCCTCCGTAAGCGAGACCGACCTCGATTTGAAACGGATTGCCTCGATATACTGCGGGCGGGCGCGTCGCGGCGACAAAGAATTCGCCCGGCACGATTTTACGCAATCCCGCCAAAATATTTTGTTCTCCGATCGGCACGACGCAATCGCTCGACGGGGCGGGTATTTTGGTTTTGGAAATCGCGTCGAATAATTTTGCTACTTCGTCGCGTTCCAACGCGCGCGGGTTCGCGCGCTTGAGCAGACCCGACTTTTCCAAGATCGCGTCGGCGACGGTCGACGAGACGCGACAAAAGGAATCGGTAAGAAATTTTTTCGTCGTCGTATAGGACGTTTCTCGCGTCATTTCAAGCAAGCGCCCTAATTCGACTCCGTAGGGATGCGGCTGAATTTCGACCGGCTCGGGCGGCAATTCGTAAACGGACGCCTCGTAATTTGCCTCGGTTCCGTCAGGATCGACGTAGTGGAACGTCGCGTGCGGATTCGCCAACGCGGTTTGCGCTAGATATTCGTCGACGCTGCCGCGTCCGCGCTGGTATTTTGCTTCCAGTTCGATCGTAACGCGCGTCCCGCTTGGAACGTCCGCCCAATCGAGCCCTTTTTCGACCAATAACCGCCGTCCATCGGCGTTTGCGGGAATGACGTCTCCGGCGCCGTTTCCGTTTAACACTTCCGGCTCGTTTGTTTTCGAATCGATGCGAACGACAAAATAAGTCGTCGGTCGACGGATCGACGTCTTGGAAAGAACTTCGAGCGGCTTGCCCGTCGTCAACAAACCGTACATTCCGGCGGCGCTAATGCCGATGCCTTGTTGACCGCGACTCATACGAAGTCGGTGAAATTTCGATCCGTAAAGAAGTTTGCCGTAAATTAACGGAATTTGTTTCGGTTCGATACCCGGTCCGCAGTCTTGAACGGAGACGCGAAAGCGATTCTCGGCGACTCGATCGACGCGAACCCAAATTTCCGGCAAGATGCCCGCTTCTTCGCAAGCGTCTAACGAATTGTCGACCGCTTCTTTAACCGTTGTGAGAAGCGCTTTGCGAGGATTGTCGAATCCGAGCAAATGACGATTTTTGGCGAAAAACTCGCTGACGGATATTTCTTTTTGCGCTTTTGCCATCGACGCGGCGTCGGAACGTCGACGTTTAGGCGCGGAAGTCGCGGACGCGCTAGACGCGACGTCTGCAGCGGAATTTACGTTCGTCGACGGAACGTTTTCAGAAGGAATCGCGTCTTTCGCGGAAATTTCAGATTCGGGCAAATTCAACGGGATCAACCTTTCACTTTTAAGTTTGTCCATAACGACTATTGTTTGACGACAAGCGAATCGTACCATTTGACGATCGCGTCGGCAAAGGCGTCGGGATTCTCAAGGGGCGGCACGTGCCCCGCGTTCTGAATCGTCGCGCGCGATCCTTGCGGAATGGCGTTCGCTATCGAATCGAGCAAAGACGCGGAAGACAATTTGTCAAATTCTCCGCCTACGACTAAGGTCGGAACGGCGATTTGCGCGAGTAAATCGGTTAAATTGCGACGACACGCCATACCTCGCGAACCCGCCGCGATTCCTTGAGGCGATTGACGTAAGATCATATCGTAAAGCGACGAAACCACGTCGCGACGATGTTCGAGCGTCGAAGAAGCGATAAGATTAGGAATCATACCGTCGGCAAGAGCCGCTATAGAAAGCGCGTTGATCGTATCCGCCAAATCTAAGCGGCTTTGAGCTTTTTCCGGCGCGTCGGGCGTCGCGTTTGAATCGCAAAAAATTAAACCCGCAAGGCGTTCAGGACGACGGCGCGCAAACTCCAACGCGACGTAACCGCCCATCGAAAGACCGCATAAATAGATTTTAGCGTCTTTCGTTCCGCGTTCGCAAGCGATTTCAGCCGCAAGAATGGCAAGATCGTCGGCGTAACGCCCCATTTTAACGCGCGGAAAACCGAGGGAATTATGCCCGTTGGCGCCCAACGGCGTTATGCCAAAGCCGCGCAAGTCGGGCGCAACGCAGAAAAAACGCGATTTCAGACGCTCGATCGCCTCGGCGTAAAGTCGACTGTCGAACGGAAAACCGTGCGCAAAAAGAAGAATCGGACCCTCGCCCGCCGTATGAACGTAATATTCCGTATCGTCGACCAAATATTTTTTCATCGAACCAACCTCTGCCGAAGCTCTAACCGTCGTTGCGCGTCTCCTATACGCGCTTAAAACGACTTGGTTATTATAATCGAATTTTCTGAAGAAAGAGTCCCTAAAAGTTATTTTTCTATGAAAAAAACGCCAAAACGTCCCAGTTTGCTTATTTTTGTTGTTTTACTATGTTTGTAAATAGACTTAAAATCAGTAAAAAAACGTTTTATTTAAAAAAAGGAACGTTCGACGTCGAAAAAGAGAACATAGCGTGGTATAATAATAGGAACGTTTGACTTTGTCAGATTTTTTTTATGCGTCGAAAGGGCGTTTACAATGAACACTAACCAAGCGTATGGACGTCTTGTCTTAGGTTTTACGATTTGTTGTATGGTAGTCGGTCTATCGTTAATCGTTGCGACTCCCGTTTCTTTTGCTCAAATTAGTTTCGGAAAAATGCGCGACGCCTCTGAAAAAGCAAAAGACGCGCCGCAACTCGAAGACGAGGAAGAGGCGGAAACGTTTGACGTCGATCCGAACGAAAAGAACGACAAACAAGCGACGACCGCCGCGAAGCCTTCGGGGCGGGGAACGCTTCGTCGACGATCCGCAAGTTACGCTACGAACGTTTCAAGCGGCGTAACGCGCGCCACGAGTAGTCGCGAAGCTCGCGCGATCGCCGAAGCGAAGAAGGCTACGTCGACGAACGGTATTGCGAATGCCGTTTCTGAATCGCTTGTCGACGAATCAAACGCGACTCCGCCTACTGAAAACGCGTCTCGAGCGACGGGAGCCGTAAAGATGCGACCGAGCGCCGACTCTTCGCAAAAAGAAAAGAAAACGAGTTCAGAAAGCGCTTCCGACGGCAAACGCGGTCCCATTCTTGGCAAAGCTATTTCGCATAAATATCGCGCCGGTATGATATTCGCGGCGCGACCTGGCGGGGGATGTACGAACGTTTTTGGATCCGCGCCCGTCCCAATGGAATTTCCCGAGCAAAAAGTTAGAACGCTTGAGGAAGATTTTCCGCACGTCGCGAGAGTCGATTATCGTAATTTGAAAGAAGGGGGCGCGCGCCAAATGATTTTCAAGATGCGCGAGTTGAAATCGGGACAACAAGTTGAAGCGACGGCGCTGTTCGAAGTGACGCGGTATCCGCTTCTGCCCCCTAGCGAACCCGAAATTTATAAAATTCCCAAGAGTACTTCGCGCGAAATCAAACGTTATCTAAAAGACGGACTTTATATCGAGTCCAATTCCAAGACGGTGCGCGCCGTCGTGAAGGAAGCGTTGCAAAACGTTGCGGAAGACGCGTCCGACTGGGATAAAATCGACGCGTTCTTGTCCTTTGTTCGCGAGAACGTGCAATATAAAGAGGTATTGATAGACAAACCGATGCGAGGCGCCTTGGCGGCGATAAAGAATCGCGAGGGAGATTGCGAGGATATGTCCGCGCTCTTTATCGCGATGTGTCGTTCGAACGACGTGCCCGCGAGATTAGTGCGCGTGCCGGGACATTGCTGGGCGGAATTCTATCTTGTCGACGACGCTAAAGAGGGATATTGGTTCCCCGCGCAAGTCGCAGGAACGGAACCTCTTGGCTCAATGCAAGACACGCGCGTCATTTTGCAAAAAGGGGATAATTTTCACTTGCCCGAAACGCCCGACGAAGAATCGTTGTACGTCAAAGAACTTTTTACGGGCAACGTTAAAGAAAACGCTCCCGACCCGATTCATCAGTTTATTCAGGAAACCGACGGACAATGAGAGAAGTCGATATTTGACGATCGCCCAAACCGCGTTGAAGTCGTTTCAACGCGTATCTTTTTTTCTTGGTTGCTTGCTTACGCCGGATAAACTCAAAGGCGCAAGTATGGCGATAAAAAAACGCCTTTGAAATCTCGCGACTTCAAAGACGTTTTTTTTAACGGTTCGCGTCAAGCTAAAAAACGACGCGAATTAGCAAGCTCAGTTTTGACCCGGAAGTTGGAACAAGGGACCGGCGGAACCGCCCATACCGCCCTTAAGATTTTCGGGCTTGACAGTTTGGACGACGGACGAAGGCGCGGTTGCTTCTTCTTCAACCGCAGGCTGTTCTTCTTGGAATTCGGCGCGACGGCGAGACAAACCGATCTTACGATCGGCGGCGTCGACGCGGAGAACCATAACTTCGAGTTCTTCGCCGACTTTGACGACTTCTTCCGGATTGTCAACCTTGCGATTCGCCAATTCGGAAATGTGAAGCAGACCCTCGAGGTCGTCTTCCAAACTGACGAAGACGCCAAAGTTAGTGATCTTCGTAACTTTGCCCTTGACGATTTGGTTCGGACGATACTTTTCGGGAATACGAGAAACCCACGGATCCTCGCTGAGTTGCTTAAGCCCCAACGCGATACGACGGTTTTTCTTATCGACGGAGGTGACGACGCATTCGATCGTTTCGTTTTTCTTGACGACTTCGCTCGGATGCGTAATCTTACGAACCCAGCTCATATCGCTGATGTGAAGCAAACCGTCGACGCCTTCTTCGATCTCGACAAACGCGCCGTAGTTCGTAAGATTGCGAACGACGCCCTTGACGCGAGCGCCAACGGGGTATTTTTGATCGACCGTTTCCCAAGGATTGCTCGTCGTTTGTTTAACGCCGAGAGAAATCTCCTGCTTATCCTTGTTGATGCCCAAAACCACGACGTCGATTTCGTCGCCGACGGAGAGAATTTCGTTCGGATGATTGATACGTTTGGTCCAGCTCATTTCGCTAATGTGAACGAGCCCTTCCACGCCCTCTTCCAATTTCACAAACGCGCCGTAAGACATAACGTTGACGACGACGCCCTTGACTTTGGAACCGACCGGGTATTTTTCTTCGACGTGTTCCCAAGGAGACGGAGTCTTTTGCTTGAGTCCGAGCGAAATCTTTTCCTTTTCGTGATCGATATTGAGAACCATAACTTCGATCTTTTGATCGATCGAAACGAGTTCTTTCGGATCGGTAATACGACCCCAACTCATATCGGTAATGTGAAGCAAGCCGTCGATGCCGCCCAAATCGATGAACGCGCCGAATTCGGCAATGTTCTTGACGGTTCCCTCGCGAATTTGCCCGACTTCGAGTTCGCTAAGAAGCGCGGCTTTCTTTTCAGCGCGTTCTTGTTCAATGAGCGCGCGACGACTGACGACGATATTGCGACGCGCTTCGTCGATCTTAAGAATGACGCACTTGATCGGCTTATCGATAAATTCGTTGATGTCGGCGGGACGACGAACGTCGACCTGACTCGCGGGCAGAAAGACGTTGACGCCGATATCGACGAGCAAACCGCCCTTAATTTTCTTCGAAACTTTACCGTCGACGACGTCGCCTTCCTTGACGCGTTCCATCATACGCATCCAAGCTTCAATCTTGGCGGCCTTGCGCTTGCTCAAAACGATCATGCCGCGCGCTTGGACGTCTTCGCCCGTCATAGTGTCTTCAAGTTCTTCGACCAAGACTTTGACGTGATCGCCCGGTTTAGGTTGTTCTTCGCCTTCTTCCCATTCGTTGACGGGAATCGCGCCTTCGCTCTTATAACCGACGTCGACGATGACAAATTCTTTCTCGAGACGAACGACGACGCCGTCGAGAATCTGATTCAGTTGAATCTCGGCGTCCTCGCCGTAATATTCGTTAAGTTGGTCTTCTTCAAGAACAATGTCTTCGACGTCGGCGTCCAAACCGCGGATCAGAGTACGATTAACCACTGAAAATATCCTAATTGTTAAAGCGTTTTACCCGGACGAGCCCAACCGTTCGTTCAAAGGTCTTTAAATATTTTCCGAATTTTTTCGAAAAAAATCAAAACGCGCTATGTTTTTGAGCGAAGTTGGCGTAAAACTCTTGAACGAAGTTCGAAACGCGCGCGATTCGAACCGCTCTCGGCTCGTCCCCATAAAAAACAAAGGGTTGACGAACGCGACTCTCGCGTTTTGCCAATGCGGAAAACGCGGCGGCAAAATACAACGAGGTCGCAGAATACAACGAGGTCGCAAAATACGTTGCGTTTGCCGCGCGTCGACGGACGCTAGGCAAAGTCGACTATATACAAACCGACTGGCTCATTGTAATCGCTATTTTGAAAAAAGCAAGCGCTAAAACGTTATAATCGGAATTTTTTGGAAATTTTTGGAGTCCGAATTGTTCTTGTCCATCATTTTTTTGTTTGTTTGGCTGACGCGAGACGCCTTATATGAAAAAGCGCGCCGTAAACGTTCCGAAATATGATCGTAAAAAGACTTTTGCCGTATTGATCCTATTTCGCTTTTTAACCGCGAAGAACGACGCGCCGCTTGCGTCGACGCTCACTTTAGTTATAATGGACGGATACTTATTAGTTTTGGCGTCTAAGGCCGACTATTAATCGCGTTAAAAGAAAGAACGGAACGATGCCTTTTCCCTCCCAGCGGAACAGTTCAAGACGTATTACGGTATGCGGCGCAAGAACGCATAATTTAAAATCGATCGACATTAAGATTCCCTATTATCGCCTAACTTCGTTTTGCGGTCTGAGCGGGAGCGGTAAGACGAGTTTGGCTCTTGACGTGTTGTGCGCGGAAGGACGACGACGTTACGCCGAGTGTTTTTCGGCCTATGCGCGTCAATTTTTGGACAATCTTGAAAAGCCCGACGCCGATCTAATCGAAGGCGTTCCTCCCGCAGTCGCCGTCTCTTCGCGTTTGTGTTCTCGCTTTTCGAACGAAACGGTTGGGACGGCGACGGAAGCCGACGTTTATTTGCAGTTGCTCTTTTCGAAGATTGGGGTTCCTCATTGTCGACATTGCGGACGCGAAGTTCGGCGCGATTCGCCGGACTCGGTAGCGCGCGCGTTGAATTCGTTGTCGGCGGGAACGCGCGCGTTGATTGCGTTTGCTCCGTCGCCTTCGAGTTTGCAAGGTTCGTTGCAAGATTTTATCGCGGAATGGCTCGGCAAAGGATTTCATAGAGTCGTCGTAAACGGGAAGCTCTTTAATCTGAACGAGCCGGGAGGCGCGTTGTCGCAACAGTATTCCCTTGCGCGTTTAAAGTACTTGGACGAGCTTGATTTTACTGAAGACGGCGTTTTCCCGGGGCTTGGCGTTCGGAGCGTTTCGAGTCAAAACGTTTTGTCGCGCAAAGATTCCGTCGAAGGAGACGGCGAAGACGCGGACGTTTTAGACGCTGGCGCCGAAAAGAAGAACGAGAGCGAGGAAAGCAACGAGGAAGACGACGGTTCGACGGTCGCGTCTAAGTTTATGATGTTGTCGCCCGACGGCGAGAATTTGCCTTTAAAGCGATACGTCGAGAATCTCTATAATATCGAGCGCCCCCAAGCGCCTCCGATTTTCTTTATCGTAGATCGCGTCGCCGTCGGCGAAACTTCGTTTCAACGCGCGTTCGATTCGATCGAGACGGCGTTTGCGCACGGCGAACAGCGTTGTTGGATTTTTGTCGAGGGCGATCAAGTATTTTCAACGCGCGAGTTAAACGAAGAGGGGCGCGTAAGCGTCGGCGCGCCGTATCTTATTGACGACGTTAAATGGACGAGAGTAGGGTTCAGTCGCAATATGCGTTGCGAGGACTGCGGAGTCGAAGCGCCCGAGCCGACTCCCAATTTATTTAATTTTCGTAGTCCGACGGGTCGTTGTCCGATGTGCGGCGGCGCCGGTCGACTGACCGCTTTCGACGAAGCGCGCGTTTTTCCCAATAAATCGCGTTCGATTTACGACGGGGCGATCGCGCCTTGGAACGTGGGAGCGTATAAACGGCGTTTGAAAGATTTTCTCGAAATTGCAGACGAGCTGGGCGTGCGCGTCGACGCGCCCGTCGCCGAATTGACGCGCGACGAATTAGCGACGCTTTACAACGGATCGAGTCGTCTTGATTTTGACGGACTCAACGGTTTTTTCAATTCGTTGCTCAAAGAAAAATACAAGATGCATATTCGGACGTTTCTAAGTCGTTGGCAGACGACGCGCGTTTGTCCGATGTGCGACGGCGCGCGATTGCGTCGCGACGCCCTTTGCGTGAAGATTGAGGGAAAGAACGTTCATAATTTGACTTCGACCCCCGTCTCCGAGACGTTGGCGACGCTTGATTCGTGGAAACTAGACGACGGGAAACGTCGGATCGGTTCCGTTCCTCTTTCACGCGCGAGAGCCAGACTCGCGTTCTTAAAAAAAGTCGGGCTTGGATATTTGCCGCTCGATCGTCAGATGAAGACGTTAAGTTCGGGCGAAGCGCGTCGCGTCGAACTAACAAGCGCGTTAGGATCCGATTTGGTCGATATGCTTTACGTTCTCGACGAGCCGACCTCCGGACTACACGCGTCCGATTCGGAAAATCTTTTGAAGACGTTGCGCGAACTGCGCGATCGAGGCAATACGATCGTCGTCGTCGATCACGACGAAACCGTTCTCAACGCTTCAGACCATATTGTCGAAATGGGACCGGGCGCCGGAGAAGAGGGGGGAGAGATCGTTTTTGAGGGAACGCCTGAAGAATTAAAGGCTTCCGCGACGTCTCTGACTGGTAGTTATCTTTCCGGCAGGAGAATCGGGGGCGGCGTTCCCAAACGACGCGTCTTTACCGGCGAGAAGGGCGATAAATTTATCGAACTTGTCGGCGCGACGGGTTATAATCTTAAAAACGTCGACGTCGTGTTTCCGCTTCGTCGTTTTTGCGTCGTAACGGGCGTAAGCGGCGCGGGCAAAAGCGCGCTGGTTCAAGAGACTCTTTATCCGGCTCTATGTTCTAAGCTAGGCGGCGGCGATTCTGAAATCGTCGCCAAAGGACTTCCCTACAAGGAAATTCTAGGCGCGGAAAACGTCGACGACGTAGCCTTTGTCGATCAATCGCCGATCGGTCGTTCGCCTCGTTCGAACGCCGTTACGTATCTCAAAATATTCGACGACATTCGCGCTTTATACGCCGAAACGCCGGAAGCGAAAGCGATGGGGTTCGGCGCGGGTTCGTTTAGCTTCAACGTCGAGGGCGGACGTTGCGACTACTGCAAAGGGGAAGGCTACGTTCAAGTCGATATGCAGTATATGAGCGACGTTTACGTCAAGTGCCCCGTTTGCGAGGGACGACGTTATCAAAAGCACGTCTTGGAAGCGCTCTATCGCGGTAAAAATATTGCCGAAACTTTGGAAATGACCGCGCGAGAAGCCTTTGGGTTCTTTCGAGGACAGCCGAAGATTCAACAGAAATTGAAAAGAATGCTCGACGTCGGATTGGATTATTTGAGGCTAGGTCAGCCCGCAAACGCCTTGTCGGGCGGGGAAGCGCAACGGCTTAAACTTGCCGCGTTTCTGTCGACCGCTAGAAAAGGTCCGTGCCTCTTTATTATGGACGAGCCGACGACCGGGTTGCATTTTGCCGACGTCGTGAGACTTCTCGACCAACTGAACGCGCTTGTCGAGGCGGGCAATTCGCTTATCGTCGTCGAACATAATCCGCTGGTGATGCGCGCCGCCGATTATATTGTCGACTTGGGACCGGGAGCCGGCGACGAGGGGGGGACGATCGTAGCGGAAGGAACGCCCGAACAAGTCGCCGCGAATTCAATTTCAAAGACGAGCGCGTATATCGCCAAAGCCCTAGGACTCCGTTGAGAACTTCGCGCGGCAATTTTAATCGTTTAGCGCCGCGCGACTTGCCAATAATTAAGAATGCGTTATAATAAGGGGAATTTTGACGCGTAGGCGGCTTGACGAGCAAGTCGAGCGCGGAGCGCGTCGTCGACGACGGGAAGAGAGATGAAAAAGAGAAACGTTATTTCGATTAAAGTGCAAAACGTCTCGGGCGTCCTTGCGCATATTTCCGGCTTGTTGGCGTCGAGAGGTTACAACGTTGACAGTCTCACCGTCAGCGCTACGAACGACCCGAATTTTTCGCGTATGACTATCACTTTGGACGTCGACGACGAATCCGTTAAGCAGGTCGAGTTGCAGTTGCAAAAACTGATCACCGTCGTCGATACGAAGATTCTTTCGAACGTTCCGCGCGTTGAACGCGAGCTTGCTTTGATTCGCGTCGCCGTCGAGCCGGAACGACGCTCGGGCGTCTTGGAACTCGCGCAAATTTTCCGCGCGCAGATTGTCGACGTTGCTTCGAAGTCGCTTTTAATCGAAATTTCAGGGAACGCCGAAAAGCTCGATGCGTTTCTTAACGTATTGTCTCCCTATCAAATCGTCGGTTTGACGCGTTCCGGTTGCATCGCCGCGGCGCGCGGAGACGGCGACGTTGAAGCGCGTTAATAAATCGCGCGGGTTCACGCGTTAGTTCGCGCGTGATTTTGCCTTGATAGAAAAAAGCTAGCGCGCTTCGTTGCGTGCGAAAACGATATAAACAATAATTTGCCGACCTCTCTCGAGTAGCGAGTCGCGCCGTTTGCGCGTCGGTTCCTCTTCGAGCGGGCTAGGAAACGTTACAATCAACCTTTACGACAAAGGAGGCGGCGCAATGGCTGCGACAGTTTATTATGACAACGACGCGGATCTTTCTCTCTTGAAAGACAAGACGATCGCGATTTTGGGGTATGGCTCGCAAGGACACGCGCACGCGCAAAACCTGCGCGACAGCGGTTGCAACGTCGTCGTCGGTCAGCGCGAAGGTTCCGACAATTATCGTTTGGCCGTCGAAGCCGGATTCAAGCCGGTCAGCCTTGAAGAAGCCGTCAAGCAAGGCGACGTCGTCGTGCTGACTCTGCCCGACGAAGTCCAAGGCAAGCTCTTCCGCGAGCAAATCCGTCCCAACCTCAAGAAAGACGCCGTTATCCTCACGACCCACGGCTTCAACGTCCACTACGGACAGTTCGACCTTCCCGAAGGCAACCGCGCGATTATGATCGCTCCTAAAGGTCCCGGTCATCTCGTTCGCGCCGAATACGTCAAAGGCGGCGGCGTCCCCTGCTTGATCGCGTTGGACGACAAATGCGGCGATCGCGAAAAGGCGATCGGTCTCGCTTACGCCAAGGGTATCGGCGGAACGCGCGGCGGCGTCATTCAAACGACGTTCAAAGAAGAGACTGAAACCGACCTCTTCGGCGAACAAGCCGTTTTGTGCGGCGGCGTCAGCCACCTGATCCAATGCGGTTTCGAAACGCTCGTCGAAGCCGGTTATCAGCCGGAAATGGCGTATTTCGAATGTATGCACGAAATGAAGCTTATCGTCGACCTCTTCTATCAAGGCGGCTTGAGTTATATGCGTTACAGCGTTTCGAACAACGCCGAATACGGCGACTATACTCGCGGACCGCGCGTCGTCACCGAAGACACTAAGAAGGCGATGAAGCAAATCCTCAAGGAAATCCAAAACGGTCAATACGCGCGCGAATTCCTCCTTGAGAACCAAGTCAACGCGCCCGCCTTCAAACGCGAACGCGCCATTCATCACGAACACTTGCTCGAACAAGTCGGCAAGCGTCTTCGTAAGATGATGAAGTGGATCGACGCCAAGGAATTCTAATTTAGAACGTTTTGCAGCGATTTTACGTCGTTGCTTGCGACCTGCTAAGGGCGCCGATTTAAGCGTTTGCTTGAGTCGGCGCTTTTTTTAGGAACTCGTTTTCCGTCTTGATGCGCGGGAGTTGCAAACGACGCGTTGACTACGCTCTTATTACGCGCGCAATAACGCTTGGAAATTACCGCGTCGCCGTTATTGGGCGCGTTGTCGCGTCTTACCTTGATTTGCGTCGGCGTAGGGGAGAATCTGTTGAAATCTACTTTCAAAGAAACGATACGTTCTGAAGAAATCGCACTGAACCCGACGCGGTTTCACGTCTGTTCTTTTCAGAATCTTCGATACGTTTATCCAGTTGTAAGTCGTCGCGCGCGCGGCGTTTCCGTTGGGATCAATTTGAGTCCTACGAAGTTTTGCAACTTTCGTTGCGTCTATTGCCAAGTCGAACGGGACGAGGCGGACAAGTCGCTTGGCGCTTGTCGGCTCGATCTCGACGCGCTCCGTTCGGAGATTTTGACAGTCGCTCATATGGCGCGGTCGGGCGAACTCTTCGAACAGGAACGATTCGCCAAGGTTCCTGCGGAGCGTCGGATATTGCGCGATTTTGCTTTTAGCGGAGACGGCGAGCCGACGTTGGCGCCTCAGTTTCCAGAAGCGATCGAAGCCGTTGTGAAGGCGCGCGAAGCGCTGGGGGACGAGTCGATTAAAATCGTCTTGATTACGAACGCGACGCGTTTGCAGGAGTCGCGCGTCGTCGCGGCTCTTGATTCTATGGCTAAAGCGAACGGGGAGATATGGGCGAAACTCGACGCCGGAGACGAGTCGCGTTTTCGTCGAATCGATCGTTCGCGCGTTCCTTTGGAGACGATACTTGACAACGTTCTCTTTGCCGGTCGACGTTGGGGCGTCAAGATTCAAACGTCGGCGCTCGCTTGGCAAGGCGTTAAACCGAACTCGACGGAAACTAACGCGTATTGCGCGCGACTGAACGCGCTCGCCAACGCGGGGGCAAGGATTTCCGAAGTGCAACTCTATACCGTCGCGCGCAAACCCGCCGAAGTCGACGCGACGGCGCTGTCCGACGAAGAAATGGACGCTTTAGGCGCGTTAATTCACGAGAAAACGTCGTTGCCCGTCGCGACGTTTTATTCGAAATAGCGTCTTATTGAAGAATTTTTCCACAAATCTACGTTTTTCTTGAGAACTGTTGAAATTATACTTGAATTTTTGCATACTATTGATTATGATAAGAGTCGGGAGTCGAAGGGAACGCGTTTTAGCGGCGTAAAACGAACGGTCGTTTGTTGGAGCGTCGAGTTTTCGCGTTTTGCGCTTCTTCTCTTCCTTGTCGATCCGAACGACGGCGTTAGGATAACGCGCGCGAATTTTTCGTCGACTAGTCGTTCGAAAATCTTGTTTTTTGGCCTTGCAACGAGGCGATAGGGAGAAATAAGATGCAAATTCAAGTTCAAGCGAGACATGGCTCTTTGGCGGAAGCGACCCAACAAAAAATTACCGAAAAGGTGGTTAAGCTGGGGCGTTTCATTGAACGAGTTTCGAATATTGACGTGATTGTCGATCTTGAGAAGGCGGACGAACCGAACGTCGAGGTCGTCGTTGCGACCGAGTTGAAAAAAGATTTTCGCGCCGAGTATCGTTCGGGCGACTTGTGGGGATGTCTGGATCAAACGATCGACAAACTTGAGCAACAAATGCGTAAATTCAAGGAAAAATTGGTCGATCATCGTTGAGCAATAACGCGTTGAGCAATGGCGCGTTGATTAATGGCGCGTTGATTAATACCGGGTTTGCGCGTTTTTAGCGCGTGGATTCTTTTTTGTTTTTGAAGTCGGCGTCAAGGCGTCGACTTCTTTTATTGGGGAACGTTTCCGCGTCGTTTACGCTTTGAACGCTTGAAGAACGCGTTGGAAGAACTTCTCCTTTTTTCTGCTTTTTCTTTCGTTACGATCGGACGTCGGCTCTATACAAACGGATAAAATTAGTTAAAATAACCAACGTTGAGGCGTGGAAACGGTCGACAAGAACCGACGTCGGCGAGGCTGAGCGTCGCGTGGGTTTTTCCAGCGTAACGGCTTGACGTTTTGTCGACGCCTTCGTGAATCGTCGGATAGGGCGTTAAATGTTAATCCCTCGTCGGTTCGGATATTCCCCAAGCGGATTATTAGGAGCATAACGAATGAAATTTTCCGATTTTATTCTGGAAGATTCGATTATTACCGAATTGAACGCAACGACGAAACAAGGCGTTGTTCGCGAGATGGTGCAATCGTTGTACAAGGCCGGCGGCATTCCGGAGTCGGAGATAGAGAGTATCGTCACGGCGATTATGCGTCGTGAGGAATTGGGTACTACGGGCGTTGGGCATGGGACTGCAGTTCCTCATACGAAGCATATGAGCGTTGATCGTCTTGTCGGCACGATCGCCATCAGTTCCGAAGGCGTCGATTTTGACAGTCTTGATTGTGAAAAAGTCAATCTTTTCTTCCTTCTCGTTTCTCCTCCTGATCGTCCCGGCGAACATCTCCGCGCGTTGGAACATATTTCCCTCCAGTTGAAAGACGAAGCGTTCTGCCGTTTTATGAAACAATCTCATAAGCGCGAAGATATTTTGGAATTGTTAAAAGAAGCCGACGAAAAAGGTTATGGAAACTGACGCGTCCTTGTTTGCGTCGGTTTTAAGGTTTAAGGGAGCGCCTTGATGATTGTCAAAGAGTTGGTCGTACGAAACAACGCCGGTTTTCACGTTCGCAACGCTTCGATGCTGTGTAAGACGGCGATGAAATACAACGCGAACCTAGCGTTGAGCAAAAGCGGCGGATACGAGGCGGATTGTAAGAGTTGTCTCGATTTGTTGACCTTGATGGCGCCAAAAGACACGGTTTTGACTCTGAAGGCGGAAGGCGAAGACGCCGAACAAGCCGCTATTGAAATTGAGTCGCTCTTTAAGCAAAAGTTTTTCGAAGACGAATTTGCGTCAAAGACGGAAGACGTTGTTGGCAAATGAGCGGCGGCAAATGAGCGGCGGCAAATGGTGGACGCCGACGGTTGGCGTTTTCGGCGCGATCGTTTCGGCGCGGCGTTTTTCGTGTTGCTGTTCGTAACTTTTTAGGGACGTGTTTCGATGCGTCGATTTGTTGCGCGCGTCGTCGCGCGGCGAATGAGTCGCGTTCGAAGCGCGTTTTTTTTTGCGGAAATCGGAGACGCTACGAATCGCGTCCTTGTTCTTTTTCGGGGCGGAACGGGCTCTAATTTTCGCGTAAAACGTTCTTGGCGTTGTTTTTTATGAAAATATTCCACGGTATTCCCGTTTTTCCCGGCGTCGTGTACGCTTCTCTTGACGTCGTGTTGGACGTTGCGCTTCATATTCCCAAAAGCTTTGTCGACGTTTCGCAAACGCCAATGGAACTTACGCGTCTTGAGTACGCGTTTAAGGCGGCGCAGGCGAGCGTTAGCGCTAATCGGGACGCGGCGACCCGACAGTTAGGCGCGGAATACGGTTCTATTTTCGACGCGCATTTGATGTTTTTAAACGATCCCGCGATTCGTCGTCGTATTGAAACAAACGTCAAAGAAAACTGTTTTTCGGCGGAATACGCCGTCGATTCCGCCTACGATTTCTATGTAAAGACGATTCAATCTCTTGAAGGCGCCGTTTACGCCGAGCGCGCGAACGACGTTGAGGACGTCAAAGAGCTTGTTTTGCGCGAGCTTTTGAATATGACGCGCGAAGAGTCGCGCGGAACGCGCGAACCTAAGATTCTTGCGACGTCCTGTCTTAAGCCGAACGACGCGTCGAAGTTGGATCGCGAGACGACGCTTGCGATTATTACGGAAAGCGGCGGACTGGGAAGTCACACGGCGATCGTCGCCGCCGCGTTGCGCATACCGACCGTTTTAGGTTTGGGCGATTTTCTCGACGAAGCGTGTCAAGCGAAC
The DNA here is from genome assembly GCA_045599865.1 of Thermoguttaceae bacterium. Lineage (GTDB taxonomy): Bacteria > Planctomycetota > Planctomycetia > Pirellulales > Thermoguttaceae > RUG369. The sequence goes on along the minus strand of JAZRWW010000277.1, from coordinate 8,523 downwards.
TTTGCGATCGTCGACGGCGGCGAAGGGACCGTTATTCTCGATCCGACGCGAGAGGTTTTCGAGCGATATGAAAAGCGCGTTAAATTACAGCAGGAGGCGCAACTTAAAGAACGCAAAAGGGCGCAAGAGTCCTTCGACGTCAAAACGAAAGACGGCGCGTCGATCGAGATCAAGGGCAATATCGAGTTTCCTCACGAAGTGGAAACCTGCGCGGAGATGGGCGCCTGCGGCATAGGACTCTATCGAACGGAGTTCTTGTATCTGACGGAAAACAACGGTTTTTTGCCCGACGAAGAGACTCACTTTGAAGCCTACAAGCAAGTTCTGGAAGCGTTTGAACGTATGAAGAAAAAACAGACGGAACAAGCGACGCTCGAACTTGAAAACGACAAAAGGCTTACGCCGCCGGAAAAGCGGAAAATACTCGATAAAATCAAAGAACGTCGCGCGGTCGTGCGAACGTTTGACCTTGGCGCCGACAAATTGCCGGAAAGATTTAGATTCACGCGCGAGCCCGAGCCGAATCCGTTTATGGGATTACGCAGTATCCGGCTTTCTTTGCGCAATACGAATATGTTTCGCGTTCAGTTGCGCGCCTTGTTGCGAGCGAGCAAGTATGGAAAATTGGCGGTAATGTTTCCGCTTGTTTCGAACGTCGTGGAATTTCGTCAGGCGAAGACTATTTTTAACGACGTCAAAGACGACCTTGCCGACGCCGGCGTTCCGTTTGACCCAAGCGTGCCGTTAGGCATTATGGTGGAGACGCCGGCGACTGTCGTTACTTTGGAACGATTTGGTCCCGAAGTCGATTTTTTTAGTATTGGCACAAACGACCTCTTGCAATACACTACGGCCGTCGACCGTAGTAATCCGATCGTGGGCGGACTGTACGAACAGGAGTCGCCCGCGTTGATACGAATGATTTTACAGACGGTCAAAATTGCGAATCTTTACGGCAAGCCCGTCTCGCTGTGCGGTCAGATGGGCAGCATGCCCAACAACGTCCCGCTTTTGTTAGGGCTAGGGGTGCGAACGTTGAGCGTCGCGCCCGGTATGATTCCCGCGATTCGCGAAGCGTGCCAAGCGTTTACTATCGACGAATGTTATGAAATCGCGGAAACGGCGCTTGGAAAAGAAACCGCTAGCTCGATTCGTATTTTTTTGAGGGACGAAATGAAGAAAAAGAAATTGATTCCCTCATACGACGACAATTAAACGTTTAATCGCGTTCTTTGCGTTTTGAAGAACGTTGGCGACGATTGACGCCGCGTTCTTATTTTGATAAAATGGATAAAATTCACGCGACGTCTTGCGACGAGATCGCCGCAGTATTAGCGCGCTGATTAGAAAACAATTTATTTGCGAGTTTTCCGAAGTCGCGTCAACTTTAACCTCGAAATTGCGCTCTTAGAGTCGCGTTTTTGCGGAAAACAGACGACGGAGCAAGTTTTACGACGCGTTCCGTAGTTAAAACGAAGAGCGCGCTTCTTCGGAATATATAAGATTTTTTTTTGGAAAGGCGTTTCGACAACAGACGGGTCGAAACGATCGAACTTATGGTTCGTCGGCGATACAGACTGTGGTTCAATAAAACGGGCAACCTTCGCTTTATCGGTCATCGCGACCTTTTGCGCGCGATGGAGCGTCTTTTATCGCGCGCGGGTTTGCTTGTCGCCAAATCGCAAGGATTTCATCCTAAGCCGAAAGTAAGTTATATTTCGGCTTTGCCGTTGGGATTTTCAAGCGACGACGAGGCGATGGAACTTGTTCTGGAAGAAGAGCTTGCGCCCGAGGCGCTTTTGGCGCGTCTTAACGCGTCGAGCGTCGAAGGACTCGAGTTTTTGCGCGCGACTATGCTTGACGACAAAGAGCCGAAAGCGAGCGCCGAAGCGTTTTCTTACGAAATGAGCGTGCCGGAAATTCACCGCGCGAGCGTTCGCCGGAAGATTGCGCAATTTTTCGCGTCTTCGAGCGTCGAAGTCGTCAAAACGAACGGAAAAACGGTCGACGCGCGAGCGTGCGTCAAGGAAATGGATTTGCAAGACGAATTCCTGCGAATGACCTTGTATGAACGGCAAGGACCGGAGGCGGGCGTCAGAGAAATTCTGAATTGGCTCGGCTTGGGATCCGAATTGTTCCGTTCCGTGTTTCCGAATCGTTGCAAGACTTGGATCAAATCCGTTTAATAGGGCGTTTTGCGCGTCGTTTTGGCGCGTGAGAAGGCTTTTCCTTGCCCCTTTTCGTCTAGGAAAGTATTGTTATGTCTCAAAAAATGCTGATCAACGCCCGACAGCCCGAAGAATATCGGATTGCGGTCGTCGATAACGACGCGCTTGAAGAATTGTACGTTGAGCGCACGACCAACGACAATTACGTTGGAAACATCTACAAGGGCGTTATTGTCAACATCGAACAGAGTATTCAAGCGGCGTTCGTCGATTTTGGAGTCGGACGCAACGGCTTTTTACATATTAGCGACGTCGAGCCCCACTATTTCAAGCAGGCTCCTAATTTTGTGATGAAGGAAACGCCGGACGACAGGCGCCGTTTTGGCAAACGACGCGGCGACCGCCATAACGACGACGATTTTTGCGATTACGGGCGTCCTCGCGTTAAACCGCCTATTCAAGACGTCTTCCAAAAAGGGGACGAGGTCGTCGTTCAAGTGATTAAGGAGGGGATCGGCACTAAGGGACCGACGCTTTCGACTTATATCAGTATTCCAGGGCGTTACCTCGTTCTTATGCCGTCGCTTGGACGCGTCGGCGTTTCGCGCAAAATTGAAGACGATTCCGTTCGTCGTAAGTTGCGCGTCTTGATGGAAGAACTGAATCCGCCTAAAGGCTTGGGATTCATCGTTCGTACCGCCGGCGCCGATAGAACGCGCAAAGAACTGGCGCTTGATCTCGCGTATTTGATGCGTTTATGGAAGTCGATCGTTCGTCGTATTAAGAATTTGCCCGGACCGGTCGGCATCTATGAAGAAAGCGATATGATCATCAGGACGATTCGCGACGTCTTTACGGCGAACGTCGACGAAATTATTGTCGACGAGCGCGCCGCGTTCGACAGAGCCAGCGAGTTCCTTCAAGTGATTATGCCTCGATACGCCGATCGAATCAGTTATTACGAAGGACGCGAGCCGCTCTTTGCGAAATACGACGTTGATCGTGAGATTGCTAAGATTCACAGTAGGAAGGTCGCGTTGAAAGACGGCGGTTCGATCGTGATCGATCAAACGGAAGCGCTTGTTGCGATCGACGTCAACAGCGGTAGTTTCCGAACTAACGACTCGCCCGAGGAAACGGCGTTTCAAATGAACTTGCGCGCCGCGAAAGAGATCGCGCGTCAAATTCGTTTGCGCGATCTTGGCGGCGTCATCGTCAACGACTTTATCGATATGACGAACGAAGCGCACCGACGCGCGGTTGAACGCACGTTGCGCGACGCGATGAAAAGGGATCGTTCGAAAACGAAGATTTTGCGCACCAGTCCTTTCGGCTTGATTGAAATGACGCGTCAACGCGTTCGACCGGGGCTCAAACGTAGCATATATCGCGAATGCCCGTGTTGTAAAGGAGGCGGGGCGATCAAATCGGTCGAGAGTATGGCGCTCGAGATCATTCGTCTGTTGACTCTTGCGGGACAAGAGCCGCGCGCGTCGCAAATCGTGGTCGGAGTCGCCGAAGAAGTCGCCGAATATATGAACAACAAGAAACGTCTGCAACTGGCGCAGATCGAGTCCGAATCGAACGTTTCGGTCGTCTTGAAGAACGTTACGAACGTTTGGCCCGAACACTTGGAAATTGAAATTTTCGACGAATCCGGTCGAAAAGTTAATTTCTCCAAGGAGGGGGCGCTTCCGGGAACGTTAGAATAAGGTAAAATTAAAAGGATATTGTCGTCGTTCCCTCCGTCCGCCTAAACGGGCTGGACGCGGGGGTTCCCGCACTTCAGGGCGTCTTGAATTTGGCGTCCGCGACGGACGCGATTGCGTCGTCGTCGAAATTTCGCGCGCCAGACGCTGGGAAGAAAACGAAACGGCGCTAAGCGAGCGACGCGTTAGGCGCGCCGCCAAGGTAAAATCCAAGCGAACGCGAACGACCGCTTAAGTGCGATTAGTCGACGCGGTTCGTCGGTTGCGCTGGATTCTAAATTCAATTTAAGGACGTTTAATATGTACGCTATTTTTAAGGACGGCGGACACCAGTACAAAGCTGAAGTCGGGCGTAAAATGTATCTTGAACTTCGCGATCTCGAAGAAGGCGCGAAGCTCGAATTGGACGAAGTTCTTTTGATTAGTAAGGAAGACGGCGTCGTCGTTGGACAACCGACGATTCCCGGCGCGAAGATCGTCGCGGAAGTTATGACGAAAGTCAAGGGACCGAAAGTCGTCATTCGTTGGTTCCGTCGTCGTAAGAATAGCCGCAAAAAGAACGGGCATCGCCAGACTTACATTCAAGTCGAAATCAAAGAGATTGTCGAAGGTTGAGCCTGAAAAGCGCTTATTTGACGTTGAGAAATTTGAAAAGTGAAGAAAGGAACGTGCAAAACGCGTTCCTTTCTTTTTTTATTCTCTACTTGCAATACTCGCTTTCGGCAACGTTGTTGAATTTGCGTCAGATGCAAAACAAGAGAACGTCGAAAACCGAATCAAAAGAAATCTCTTCAAACGACGCGACGTTACGTTTTTAACGCGACCAAGAAAGAAAAAACGCAAGAAAGAAAAAACGCGACGCGCAAAACGTCGCGTTTGATAGGCAAATCTGAACGTTACGCTCTAGATTTCACGCGTAGATCATTCGCTCAAAATCTGTTCGGTGATGATCTCGATCGTATCGTCGGTCTTTTCCGGCTCGTACTTTTCGAGGTCTTCTCGCGCCTGTTCGACCTGTTCTAGCTCTTGCGCGCGTCCGTTCGCTTGGTTAAGCAACTCGACGCCAAGTTCCAACTCGGAAGCGCTGAAATAACTTTGAGGCAAATTATTCTTGGATTCTTGCTTCGTTTTAGCGGCAAGTTCGTCAAACGTCAAATTATTTTCGGCGCTCCAAACGGCGGCTTGCAACGCGTTTTGATCGACTTCTTCATTACCAAGCATCGAGCAAAGAACTTGAGTCGTCTTGTTGTCGGTGTAATTGTCGATCGGAACGATCGTATACTTAACAGTAGAACGCGGTTCTTTTTTGCCGTGTTCCAAGCAGACGGTACGAACAGATTGCTTATGGGTTTTGTTCGGGGCAATGGAGAACATTCCGCCGCCTCGACGACCGCCCATACCGCCCATTCCTCCCATGCCGCCCATACCGCCGCGACCGCCCATGCCTCCCATACCGCCGCCGATCGATTGATTCTGACCGCCTCGGGAAGAATTGCCGCCCATACCGCCGCCGTTACGATTATTTCGACCGCCGCGACCTCCTTCTTCGCCGAACATACCGCCGCCGAAACCGCCCATTCCTCCCATACCGCCCATCATACCGCCTCGACCGCCCATCATACCGGGTTGCGCCAAGAGCGGAACGCCCGCAAACGCGGAAGGCATATCGACGACGATTTCCTTGTCTGTCTTGTTCGTAACGCTAAGACTGCTTTGCAAGGAATTTTTCGGAATCAACTTTACTTCGACGAGCCCTTCGTCGATCGCTTGGAACAATTCAACCGCTTGCGAGGCGTCGACTTTTTCGTCGACTTTAGCGACTTCTTTGTCGGCGGCGTTCGCCCAAGCGCCAGTCAGCGACGCAACCGCCGCCAGCGATAAAATTAAATGGAACATGCCCGATTTCATTAGTTTCCTCCGAACGCGTATGCGACAAAGTTTCGACGGATATTCCTAAAAGTAGTTTCATTCAAATCATAGTCGCGATCGACGATCCGAACGCGCTTTCCTATGGTCGACGACGCTATTAACGCCGAAATCGCCCCATATCCCTTTAATGATAATCTAGCGCGCTTGTTACGTCTACCGTCGACTTGACGAAATTTTTAGTTTTTTTAAAATTTCCTCAAAAAACTGTCGTTTGCGCATATTTTGACAGTTAAAAGGGAACGACTTCAAATTCTTTCGACTCGACAAAAAAGGCTATTTTTCAATAATCGCTCGTCCAGTCGACGCTTCAAGCGTCAAAGCAAGGTAGCTTTGGGTAATCGTATCGCGCAATCCCAACTTGTCGGCGAGCGCAAGAAGAACCGCGCGCGCTTCTACAAACTCCGCTTGGGGCGCCAACGTTTCGAGTTCGGTAAAGACGCCAAGCGAATCCACGACGTCGAGGGTGATCTCAAATTCGCGACCAGCAAAGACGGTTCGAGCGCGTCGACGCGTTTTTTCGACCATACCGAACGGTTGGAATCCTAGCCGTTCGTAAAAACGAATCCAATCGTCGCGAGTCTTGTCTAGCGTCGCTTCGTCGCAACCTTTAGACGCCAACGACAACTCGATTTCTTCTCGCGCTTTCGTCGTCGAATCGAGTCGCGGTCCTTTGAAAGTCGTCGCGAGCAAATCGCCGCTGCGTCTCACGCGCAACGATTTTCCTTCGTTAGGAAAGCCAAGCGCCGCGTTTGTAAAAAAGACGTCCGATTCAAACAAAGGCGCGCCAAATTCGACGCCTTGCGCGTCTTTTAACAACGCTTCATAGGCTTGCGCGTTCTCTACGCGAAATTTCATTTCGATTTCAAGCATGGCGATTACGTCGACGCGGATCACATTAACGTTGAGAATTGTTCGTTGACGCGCAAATCGCCGCAATTCAAATAACGAATGTCGGTGATTCCGAATTTCATCATCGCCAGACGAGTCAGACCGACTCCAAAAGCGAACCCGCTGTATTCTTTCGGATCGATTCCTCCGTGGCGTAAGACTTCGGGATGAACCAGACCGCACGGGATCAATTCTATCCAGCCGTCGCCGCACGTCGGGCATCCTTTGCCGCCGCAAAGCAAACAGTTCAGATCAAGTTCAAATCCAGGTTCGACAAACGGGAAATAACCCGGACGCAGACGAACTTTGACGTCGCGCTTGAAGACTTGACTCAAAATCGTCTTCATAACGGCGATTAAGTTTGCGACGGAAATATTTTTATCGACGACCAAGCCTTCGCATTGATAGAACGTGTTTTCGTGGCTGGGATCGACCGATTCGTAACGAAAACAACGACCGGGGAAAATCGCGCGAATCGGAGCGCCGAATCGCTTGAGCGTCCGCACTTGATTCGCGGACGTGTGCGTTCTTAAAATCAGCTGATTCTTCAGCCAGAACGTGTCTTGCATATCGCGCGCGGGGTGATCGTGCGGAATATTAAGCGCTTCAAAACAGAAATATTCAGACTCGACTTCAGGACCGTACAGAACGGAAAAACCCATGCCTTGGAAAACGTCCTCAAGTTCCATTTGCGCGAGCGTGATCGGATGCAACGCGCCAAGTCTTCGACCTTTTCCGGGCGCCGTCAGATCAAGCTCGTTCGATTTACGACGCGCGACGTTCGCTTTGAACGCTTCCGACTTCGCGGTAATTTCGGCGGCGGCAAAGTTTTTCAGTTCGTTGAGCTTTTGCCCAAACCCTTTCTTTTCTTCGACCGTCATCTTACTGAAGTCGGCGCTTTTCGCAAGCGTCGTAATCGAGCCCTTGCGCCCGAGAAAATCGATTCGAATCTGTTCGACTTGTTCCGTCGTCGTCGCAGAAGCAAGAGCTTGAACCAGTTGTTCCTTTATGTTTTGCACGGATTCACCCCCGATCAAAATACCAACGTCAAAGCGCGCGAGTAAACAAACGCGCGCTAATATTATAACGCGCTTGTCAAAGGACGTCAGCCCCTGTTAGAAAGAATATCGAACAAGAAATAGAACAACGCGACCTCGACGCGTTTACTCGCGAAAAAGCGCGCGTCAAAAACGTCGCGTAAGACGCCGTCCGCCGGATATGCGGACGGAGAATCGTTTTGAAGAAAAGCGTCGTTATCGCGCCGCTAAACGCCGCTTGCGCGTTCGACGAATTACCAATCGGAATCTTCGCCCGTGAAAACGGCGGAAACGGCGGTACTCGCGTCGTTCTTGGCGCCAAGGTAGGCGCCTTTAAGAGCGACGGGCTCGCCGCTCATTTGCATAAAATCGGACGTTTCAAAGGAAAAAACGTCGTAAGTCGGCGCGGAATACGCCTCGCGCGCCTTTTCGTGTCGAATATCTCGTTCGTTCATTGCAAACCTATTCTGTTTCTATGTTTTTCTATCGTAGTCGTTACGGTTTTGCTTCGTTCCGCGCCAACCGCCGAATTAAATTCGGCGGCTGACCGCGAGCAATTACAAATTACCGTCGGAACGCCGGACCGTAAACGTTCGGATTCTCAAAGTCGACGAACGCGTCTTCGAACAGGTCGTCGACGTCTTCGAAGACCGCCGAAAGAACGTCCGCTTTCGCGACGCGCGCGCCGATCGTTTGCGTCGAAAACGCTTCGAACGTCTCGCTCGCGCCGTCGAGATAGACGACTTTCAACGAAACGTCGAACGTTCCGTCTTGCGCGTAATAATGCGCCGC
>JAZRWW010000276.1:0-20536 GCA_045599865.1 Thermoguttaceae bacterium | reverse complement strand
CGCGTCGGGTCCCAAACGCGTTGATTAAAAAAAACGTAATCGTTCACGAAAAGTATTCCCGAAAATTCGACGGTTGAACTTAATGAAAGCGTCGCTCGGGGATTCGTCTTTCGCAGAAGCGAAAAACGAGCGAAAGCCGCCTGCAATGCAGGCGGATGGGCGGAATTTTACAAGACTCTCGACAAACGAGTTCATTAAGCGCTTAATCCGTCCCGTATGCCGACGCCAGAAGCGCGGACATTCGCAACCCATCCGCCCGCAATGCGGGCGGCTTTCGCGCGCCGCTTTCGCGGCGATTCTTGCGCGTCGTTTTCCGTGAACGCTTACAAAAAAACAGGTTCGTCGACGGTTATTATCGACGAAACGTAAAAAAAACAACTTGTTTCTTGCGTAATCGTTCTGAAATTGGCGTGTTTTTGTAAGCGTTCGTTGAAAGTCGCGTATCGTTGGAAAGCAGCGCATCAACGATGCGCGGGTTCGTTCGGTTCGAGAAAACTCGTTTAAAAACAACGCCTAAACTTAAAAAGTAAAAAAGACGTCAAGCGCTTGCGTTTCACTGTTCGCGAAGTCTTTTGGCAATTCAAGAAATCTGCGTATCGTTGATACGCGGCTTTCCATCGTTGAATTACTAGAAAGGCGCGTTTTTATCACGCAAACTAGGCGCGAACGACGTTGACTCCGACCGTTCCGACCGCCCAATCATTGTCGTCGAGTTCGTCAAGTTGCGCCAAGAGTCGATTCAGTCGCTCCGTCGAAAGCTCCGTAAACGGATTCTCGCGATCGACAAGGTTGAAACGCTCGTAGCCGTCAAAAAGTGGCTCTTTGGAGACCAAGACGACGAATTCCTCCCAGCCTTCCGGTCCGCCTTCGTACATTTCGTTGGGATAAAGCGCCCCGCCCGGCGCTCGAACCGACTCGCCTTTGCGAATGAAGGCGTCTTTCGGGGCGACCAAGCCGTTCGGCGTCAACAGCCAATATTTGCCGCTTGTGCCTAAATTCAAAATCGAAACGAATCCGTCGATCGGCGAAACGATCTCCATTGCGATCGAATCGTTGATTCGCAAAGTCGGGACGTCCTTTTTATATCGAACGTCGCGCGTTAAAAAGCCTCTTTCAAGACGCGCGACAACGGGCGACCTGAGGGCTTTGTCGTTAAAATTGCGACTAAAAAACGCCTTGTCGCGAGGCAATTTCAGCTTGAAAAGAACTTTGTCGGATATTCCGCTAAGATACGCGGCAAGTTGCGGCGTCAAATTCGACTCGCTTGATCGTTGAAACTTTTCATCGATCTGTTGGGCAAGCGAGGCGACGGAAGCGCCGACTTGTTCGATTTTTTCTTCCAACGCCTCGCGTTCCTCGGGCTTGCGTTTTACTTCGTCGATCGCTTGTTCAAGTTCAAGACGCTTCTTTTCATATTCCAAACGACTCAACTCGGCTTCCCTCCCAAGTTCAATTTTGCTTTTTTCAGCTTCCGCCTCGACTCGTCTGCGTTCTTCTTGTCGACTCGCGGCGGAAATAAACGCTTTTTGTTCGATTTCGCGCTTGCGTTCGTTCTTTTCGGCTTCGATCTCGGCGAGGCGAATATCAAAGCGAGCTTCGGATTCCTTTAGCTTAATTAACTCGTTACGTTCCTCTTCGCGCTTTTTCAGTTCGTTTTCTTTTTCGATAGAAGGAGCCGAATATTGAACGTCGACGACCGAATCGAACGTCAAGCCGAGTACTGCGACGGAAAGCTTGAAAAAAGACGTCCACCAATCCGTCGGCAAGGCAAGGTCGCGCGTCAAGCCTTTGAACGTTTGCTTCTTCATTTCGACGACGACGTCGACTTCGAGCGCGGCGCGCAAGCGACCGTCGACCGAATCGCTCGTCAAATTTTCCGCCGCGCAAATCTCGCCCGACCAAACGTCTAAAAAGCGCGTCGAATCCGCTTCGACAAGGATCGTCGCTTCGACGACGCATTCTTGCCCGTCGGACGTTTGCGTTTTCCAAAGGAGCTTCGATCGCCAAGGCGCGGTCGCGAGGCGAACGACGTTCGCGCCTTGGGCGTAGAGTTCGCCGACGGTTTTGACGTCTCGCGCCTCTTGCCAAGCGCCCTTTGTTCCGACGTAAGACGCGCAACCCTGCGCCCCGATAAATTCTTCAAGCTCCTTTTTGCCTTCCGTTCCCCAAAAATGACAACGATATTTGCCAGAATACGCTTTCGCGATATTTTTCATTTTGTTTCCTAATAATTACTGACAATTTCGCAAGAAGCCGCCGACTGACGCGACGGCAGTAAAGCGGCGATTTTAACAAAACGTAATATTTTGAACAAGATTTGCGTTTAAATCGCGCCGTAAGGCGCGCGTGGAAGCCGCCGATTACATATCGGCGGACGCCTTCATAACCAGAAAACTTCGATTTTAAACGAACGTCGCAATAACTAATCGTCGCGTTTTTACTATGCCGTTGAAACCTTTTTAATTTTCCGTCGTCGCGCGATCAACGTTTTGCCACCCGACCCCACCCGCCGGTATTTAACGGGCCGCGACCGCAGGCGCGTCTTACGACGCGGGGGATCGCTTCGTCGGTTCTGGCGCGTCGTCTTGATTCAACTAACCGTCGAATTTCACTCGGCGACCTTCCAAGAATTCAATCCGTGAACGGTTACAAAATACGTCGAATCAAGGACTCGACGTTCGTCTGTTCGCAAGTCGCAACATTTGCGCGTCGAACCAGAAAGCGCAGACTCCCATTAAGACGACGCCCGCGATCGACTTGGCGCCTTGGAACGTCGGCTTGACGAGAACCCAAGCGAAGGCGGCGTCGGCTAGGAAGCAGGAAAGGAGCGCGAAGGCGTTGGCGCGATTCGAACGCTTGGCGGTCGCGGCTTCCAACATACGAAACGAAACGATCGGAATCGCCAAAACGGCGAGTATCCAAAGCGCGAATCCAAACCAGACGTTGCGCGTCGCCTCTTGAACGGCGTCGAGCGTCGTTTCCGCAAATTTGTCGGCGCCTTCCTTGGAACCGAGCGTCGGCTCGTCCTTGGCTGCGGCGTCTTGCGATTCTATTTTAGTCGAATCGTACGTTCCCGAAAAAACTTCCTTGCCCGACGACGCGTCGATCAAACGATAGTCGACGACGAGCGACGCGCGACCGTCGATCGTCTCGAAGCGCAAGACGGCGCCCACGAGCGCCGCGTCCGCTTTGAGGCGCCGCGCGCGTCGCACGGCGCGCTCGACGTCGTCGGAGCCGGACGCGCGCGCGTCGAGGAGCGTTCGCAAGCGCTCGCCAAACGATTTGGGGCAAACGTCGAAAGCGCCGGAAGACGCGAGCGCGTCGCGCGTCGCTTCGAACGCGACGCCGGTCGAATCGTCGGCGAAGGGTATGCAGACGAGCGTTCTATAGCCGTCGCGTCGCGTCCTCAACTCGTCGCGAATCGTCGTCGCGCAAAGTTTCGCGGCTTCGATTCTTGCGCGGTCCGGCGCCGGATTTTCCGGCTTCAGCGCCTTCCATATGCTCCACAAAAAGGAGGACGCAAAGATTATGACGACGACGCGCGTGACAAAAACGGTAATAAAAATATTCCAACTCGCCATACCGTTCCAACTCGGATTGAGCAAGCGTTCCAGTCCGCATTGAATTCTATTGTTGCAAGTCATTTCGTCTCCCGATTTATCTTTTTTTACGGTAGGCTTTTTCGCCTCGCGCCGTTTGATACGTTTCGTAGGTTCCGTTTTTGACCAGCTCGTCGAGCGCCGCCTCGACTATGCTTTGCGACTCGCCCGACTTCAGCGCGACTAATTCGACGGTGAAATCGCCGAAAAAAACGAGGCTTTCTCGCTCGAGAACGCTTCGAACGTACGAAACCGCGTCTTCGAACGCCGCCGGATTCAACGCGCGAACGAGCCCGCGCATTCGCTCGTCGTCGAACGTCTCGCAAGGAGCCGCGCGCCAGCGTCCCCCTCGCTCGTCGGGCTTGAACGTCGACAAAACGTAGGCGCCGCGACGAGCGACGCCTTCCAAACCGACCCAAGAGCCGTCGAAGGCGCCGAACGACTCGCCGATCGCTTCATAATCGCGCGCCGAATTAGACTTCCATTCGTCGACGACTTCAAGCGCAATATTGAGCGTATCCGACGTCGGCGCGACAAATTTCGGCGTCAAAAGCGGCAAAAAACGAAGGGGCGCGAGCCATATTCCGACGCACGCAAACGCTTTTTGCCCGTCGTCGACGCGCCAAATTTTCACGAGCGCCGACGCTTGAACCGCGCTTTTCCACGCGTCGGGCGCGTCCTTCGTACAATCGAGGCCGTCATGCAATCCGTTGCGACGCGCAAGTTTCGTTCGAACCGCGTCGGATAAGTCGGCGATCTCCTCGACGGCGCGAAATCGCCTAACGCGCGAGAAAAAGCCGCCCTGCGAAAAGGGCGACTCGACGCCGACGAGCGTCGTAAGATTCGTTCGCAAGTCGTTCGCAAATCGCTGAGACGCCGCAAGACGCGCCTCGACGTCCTTTTGCGTTTCCGCGTCGATCGCCGGGAAAAAATTGAGAACGCGTCGCTCGCGCGTCCAAGCGTAGCCATTCGCTTCAAACTCGGCGCGCGTATCCGGCGAATACGAAAGAAAGACGCCGGGCTCGTTCGGATGCGCGACGACCCTTGTTCCGGGCGTCAACGGCGTCCGCGTCCTAAATTCGCGCGCGTTCTCTCCCAAAACGCGAACGAATTTCGTCTCAAAATCGTTCGTTTGTTCGTAACGCGCCGCATAAGCCTCGACGCAGAAGCGTTGAACGTATTCAAACGGCACGAGCGCGTGACCCGGTATGCCAAGGCGCCCGTAAGCTTTGCCCCAGCTGTTTCGCGCAATAAAAAAACCGCCGCCGGGCGCCGCGCCGTCTTCGTAGCCGACGATAAGAACCGCGTGAAGTCCGACGCAAGGCTCGCCGTAAAAGGGAAGCGTCCACTTGCCCCGTAAACGCGCCGCCTTTGAGCAAAGCCAACTTGGAAACTCCCTGAAGGTCGCGATAATAGGACTCGGCTTCAAGAACTTGGTTCCGACAAGCGTTTCCTTCCAGATTTCAACGGCGCCGGGCGTCAAAACGCAAGCGCTACGCAAACCGCCCGTTCGGCGCGCGATATTCAGCGTCGCGCTCAACGTGGTTCCGTCGACCGAATATCCGTCTTTTTGACGACTAACGTCGAAAAGAGCCCGTATTTCCGACTCCGTCCACTCTCGACCAAGACAGTATTCGCTTGCCGCCGCGACGGCGCGCGCGACGCACGAACCCGCGCGCCCCTGATCGCGAATGGGAAAATCGGGAAACGGAATCCTATAACGCGAAGGAAGCGCGGCAACGGGCAGAGGCGCCGTCAACGTCGGGTCGGGCTCCGCGTATCTCCAGTCCGCGAAATCGAGCGCCAATCCGTCGGATTCGGACCAATTATTCTTGAACGCCTCCCAATCTTCCGGCGGAAGCGGCGGCTCTTCGTCGAGCGCCGCGCATTCGCCAAGCGTTTGGTACGCGATCGGAGGCTTGTTCTCCGTGAAGCTCTCGATTTGCTTCAAACCGGCGTCGACGCCAAAAAACTCCGAAAGCGTCGTAATCCAACGACGCTGATAATCGACATGCGACGATCTAAAAGCGTTTAACCGCGACAAGGGAAAATCAATTTCAAAATCGTCGTTCATTATCGCCGCCTTTCTTTTTCCGTAATCGTTTATGCAATACGCCGACCAAGGTTTGCGTTCGAACCGACGGCGCTTGCCGTCGCGCGATAAGCCGCACGTCGCGACGAGCGCATCGGCGCCGCCGAAAACGCGCCCGTTGTCAAATCGAAATTATCCGAAAAACACAAAACTCCCCTTTACGGAGAAACGAGTTTATCGGAAGAATTAAAGTCCGAAGGTTCTGCGAAAAACATACGAACTTTCAGACGACGCGTCGACTATAAAAAACCAAAAATCGTTTGCGCAACGTCAAGCGAACCGCCGATCCGCCCGTCGTTGACGGGCGGCTTGTCGCGCGCCGCTCTGCGGCGGTTCTTACGCGTCGTTTTTTCGTGAACGCTTACCTCGTTTGAAAGTTCGCGATGAACAAGCGACAACTCGCGTCGAAAATTGGGAAATCGACCAACAAGACGCGTTCGAAAATCGAAGCCTACGAATACAAAGACTATATTCTCGGCTTCATTTTTTACAAGTTCCTTTCGAACCAAGAAGAGGAATATCTCAAAAAAGTAATCGTTCACAGAATATTCCGACCAAGGTTCGCGTTGAAATCGCGCGGTTTTTCCGTGAACGCTTACACAAAAAACGCCGTCGCTAAAGACAGTTTTTTACAAAGCGCGCGCGGTTTGTATTGTCGGCATTTCTTTTCAAGGAGCGCTTAAAATGCGAAAAAAAACGTTCTTTCTATCGTTATGCGCGACGCTGGTCGCCTTTCTATCGTCCTATCCGATCATAGCGGACGACGAGCTGAATCCGCGCCTTGTTCAAGAGGGCGATTATCTCGGACGCGCGCTTGAAAAGTACGAACACGGAACTTTGCCCGAATGGGGCGCTAAAAATCCCGAACAGACCGATTATTTTTACGTCGTCGCGCCTAAAGACGGCGCCGCGGAAGGTCGTCCCCTTTACGTCGCGCTTCACTCGGCGGGCGGCTCGGGTCAAGAAGAACTTGAATGGCGCGCCGCGCATAATCCGCATAATATTTACGCCGTCCCCGACGAGTTCTATGGTATGTTTCCCGATTGCGGCGCCAATAGCGCGACGGACTGGTGGTACGGCGGTCGACGCGCGGACGAGCCGGAAATCAACGACGCCAACGTCGAACGCGCGACGGCGGAACTTACGCCGGTTGAAAAACGTATTCTTGCCGAAATAGCTTGGGTCGTCGAAAAATACAAAATCGATCCGAATCGAATCTATCTTTGCGGCAATTCGATGGGCGGAAGCGGGACGTTGGGAATCGGACTTAATCACGGAGACGTCTTCGCCGCCGTCAAGGCGAACGTTCCGGCGGGCGTTTGGCACGCGTTCGACAGGCTTCAACTTACGCAAGAAAACGCGCCGGAAGGCTTGCCCGATCCGCCGGTCTGCTTGGATTATTCAGCGCCAAACGACAATTGGTCCGCCTATCACGAAGCGCTCTTTGACGGTATGGAAAAGCGCAAATACTCCTATATAGCCTATTGGGGGAATTTCGGACACGAGAACGTCGACGAAAAAGTCGCGAAATTCAACGATCTGTTTAACACGTTCGATTGGACGAGCGTTCGTAAAGACGAAGCGTATCCCGTTTTTACAAACACGTCGACGGACGATCCTTCGCCGTGGCCGAAACGTGAAGCGGACGCGCCGTCCGGTCAACGCGGCGCGTATTTCCGCTGGCAAAATCGCGTCGATTCGCCGGACGCGTTTGAGATCGAGTTAAGACTTGCAACCGCCGAAGAATTGAAAACGACTCAGTTTGTCGTTCCCGGCGCCGCCCAAGCCGACGTCGCGTTAAGAAGACTACAACGCTTCGAAATCCGACCGGGCGAGACGATCAAATGGAGCTTTGGAGACGCCTCCGGGGAAATCGTCGCGGATTCCGCAAGACTATTCAATGTAAAGAACCTGACGATCGAGACGACGCCGAAAACGTTGCGGTTGACAAAATGAAACAGACGGCAATATTAAGCTCAAGGATATTCAATCTAGCGGAGGAAAGAGGAAATATGCGCCGGATGAAGTTCGTCGTCGACGACGCCCCCACAAGGGAATCTTGCCGACAAATACTCGAGTTTAACTCCGGCGTTCTCGTCGCCGACGCCGCGCAAGCGTTAAAGTTACTGCCCGACGCCTCGGTTCAGTGCGTCGTTACCTCGCCGCCTTACTGGTCGTTGCGAGATTATCAGATCGAAGGACAAATTGGACTTGAAACGACCGTATACAAGTATCTTGACGTCTTGGCGTCGATCTTTGACGAAGTAAAGCGCGTACTAAAGGACGACGGAACGTTTTGGTTGAACGTCGGCGATTCGTACGCGTCCGGCGATCGAAAACAGCGCGCCGCAGATAAAAAGAACCCCGCGCGCTATGGCGACGCGTCCGACGACGCCCGAGGGGCTCAAGCCCAAGGAATTGATCGGCGTTCCTTGGAGACTTGCGTTTTTACTTCAATCGCGCGGTTGGTATTTGCGTTCCGACGTCGTGTGGGAAAAACCAAACTGTCAGCCGGAAAGCGTCGCCGACCAACCGACTCGCTCGTATGAGTTTCTTTTTTTATTCTCAAAAAACGAGCGATATAAGTATCGAATCGACGCGGCAAAAGGGGTCGACGGTCGTCGCGTTCGCGACGTGTGGAGCGTCAAAACGCAACCTTGTAAAGAAGCGTCGGGACATTTTGCAACGTTTCCCAAGGAATTAATCAAACCGTGCGTTCTTTTTTCAACAGACGAGGGAGACGTCGTATTGGATCCTTTTCTTGGTTCGGGAACTACGGCGTTAGTCGCTTGCGAATTAGAACGTAGGTTCCTTGGAATCGAACTGAATCCGAAATATTGCGAAATGGCGGTAAAAAGAATTAGCGAATATTCACGGAGAACGTGCGACAACGACGCGTCGAACAACTAGTAAACGACGATTTCACAACGGCTTCGTATTCGCGCCGTCGTTGCGCGTCGCCAATATTGTTGATCGACCTGCCGTCAAACGCAATTCAACCGCGTTACTCGATTTCGCCCAAGAATTCGTCGACGGACGGCGCGCCTCCAAAGAGCGGACATACTTCCTTCTCGACAAATTCCTGAATTTCACGGGAAGCCGCGCCGCACGCGCTCGGAATCAATCGCGTGCGATAGCCTAGATCGTAAGCGCCCCAAGCGGTCGCTTGCGCGCATACGTTCGTTAGGAACCCTGCGACGCCGACGTTTTTAATTCCGCGTTCCGCGAGAATCGCGGCAAGGTTGGTATGAACGAACCCGTTTAACGCGCGTTTCCCGACCAAGACGATTTCGCCCTCTTTTGGCGCCAATTCGTCGATAACGGCTCCTCCCCAACTTCCGGGCGCAAAGACGTCGCCGTCGACGACGCCCTTCAAAATGCCTTCAAACCGTTTGTCAAGCGTCCATTCTCGATCCAAGACAAACGGACAGTGAACGATACAAACGCCCTTTTTTCGCGCGCCGTCGAGAAGACGCGCGGCGTTTGCGATCGTATTGTTGCGCGCGATTTCGTCGGCGACGAGCGCGTATAATTTTCCGTTCTCCTTACAAAAATCGTTCTGAAACTCGATCAGAATCAAGGCGGTTTCGTTCGCTTTCATCAATTTCTTCCTTTCTAAATTCGCCGTCGCGCCGTTTACGCGTCCGAATCGTCAAGAGACTCGCTCGCCCATAGATTTGCATAGAAAGGCGAGGCGTTCAAGGCTTCTTGATGCGTTCCGACAAATTGAACGTCGCCGTCTTGCATCACGACGACGCGATCGGCAAGTTGAATCGCGCTAAGACGATGCGTGACTAAAATCGTCGTTCGTCCGCCGATAAATTTTTTCAACGCCTGATGAATATATCGCTCGCTCTGTAAGTCGATTTGACTTGTCGCTTCGTCTAACAAAAAGATTTTCGGATTTTTCAACAGCGCGCGCGCCAAGGCGATTCGTTGTCGTTGTCCGCCGGACAAAGCGCCGCCTCCGGGTCCGACGATCGTGTCGTAACCGTCCGACAATTCTTCTCGAATAAACTCGTCGGCATACGCCTCTTTCGCGGCTTCGACGATCTCTTCGCGCGTCGCGCTCGGTCGACCGTAACGAATATTTTCGTAAACGGTGTCGTTGAACAGTACGGAATCTTGCGCGACCAATCCGATCAAATCTCGCGCGTCGCTCGTCTTGATTTCTTGAAGGGGCGTTTCGTCGAAAAGAACGCGTCCTCCGCTTGGATCGATAAAACGCGGAATCATACTCAAAAGCGTGCTTTTTCCGCATCCGCTACGCCCGACGATCGCGACGGTCTCGCCGACTCGAATTTCGAGCGAAACGCCCTTCAGCACGAGTCTGTCTTCATTTTCAGGCGCGTTTCCTCTTTGCGTTGCGGACGACTCGTCGCTATGTTCCGACGACGTATTTGCTTCGGCTTTCGACGTCCATATCGACGTTAAACGTCGCGCTTGTTTTTTGAAAAATTCCGTCGCGACGTCTTCCAATCGCACGCGCTTACGTTTGACGACCGGCGCGCTCAAACCAGATTCGACGGGATATTCGTAGAAAACGTTCTCAAAACGAATCGATTTTTCAAGCGTTTTAATTCGTCGAGAATTCGTCGCGTCTTTAATTCGAACGTCTCGATCGATCACCTCGTAGACGCGATCCGCCGCCGCGCACGCCGTTTGAACGTTGGTAAAAATATCGGTCAATCGTCGCGCGGGATCGGACGCGCCGATTAGGAACCCATAAAACAAAACAAGCGAGCCTAAATCGAAGGGACGCGAAGACGTCGGGATTCCAAACAGACGCGTCTCTTGGTAAATAATAAGATACGCGCCAGCCATAATCGCTAAAACAAGCATGCCGACGCCGAGACATTCGGTTGTCGGACTTGTCAAAGCGTCGTATTTCGCCGTCTTTAATCCGCGTCGAAAATACGCCTTATTGGAACGTCGAAATTTCGCAAGTTCGTAACTTTCTCGATTAAACGATTTAACGACGCGTATCGCACGGAACGTCTCGTCGACGCGTCCGTACATCGAGGCCATTTCCGCCATCGCGCGTCGAACGACCCGTTTCAACGATTTCGCAAGCCACCTAATCAACAAAGCCGCAAAAGGAACGAAAACGAACGTAAAGAGCAACAAACGCCAACTGACGATCGCGGCTCCGACAAGGCAAACGAGCGCTTTCAGCGGTTCGCGCAACGCTCGTCCGTAAACCAACGTCAACCCGCTTGTCAGTTGCCCCATGTCGGAAGTAAAACGCGACGCGGCGTCCGATATGCCCTTTTGGCTAAAAAACGTCGTTTCGTAACCCAACATCCTACGAAAAAACAACGAGCGCAATTCGAAGCCGCCTAATTGTCCCATTCGCGACGACAAATACGAATGAACGTAAGTGCAAACGCCTTTAATCGTCGTCGTCGTCAAAACGAACAACATTAGGAGGACGACCGTTAGAAAGGGATCGTTCGGAGTCCACCGCTGAACGATCGGACGCCATTTCGCGTATCTTTTGAGCAGTTTTTCGGAAGTCTCTATTTGCGAGGTCAAATAATCCAAGCGTCGCGAATCGAACTCCTCCTCGCTCACGCGCGAACGTTCCTCGAGCAACTCGTTTTGTTCGAGACGCATATTCTCCAAGCGTTCCGTCTGACTTGCGACTTCTTTCTCGAGCCAGTCGCAAATCGAATCCCCTTGAAAAGAAACCTGAACTAACGGATAAACGGTAGCGATATTTCCGCCCCAACAAAGAGCAAGGCACAAAGAGGAAACGAGAACCCAAAGGACGCTCCACTTGTATTTCAAAGTCAATTTAAACGCGCGCCAAAAATTATGCATAGTCGACTCGTCGTCGCTTATTGCGACTCTAGGGTTCCCGCCGTTCGAAGTCAAAAATCAAAAGCGGCAAAATTAAAACAACGGCGTAGATTGTAAAGAATATTTCAAATTTAAGATAGAGCGATTTCATTTGTCGACGAAAACGACGTCGCATACGCGTAAAAAAAGCCCGTTCGAACGATTTTTTCGAACAGGCTTTTATTGGGGGCAATAATCAAGAATCGCTTATTTGCCGAAAACGTCGCGAACCGCTTCAAGATACCCGTACCCGTTGATCGTATCGGGCTCGAGATAACTTCCCTCTGTCCATTCGTTCCAGCAATTGATATTCATAATGCGCGGACAATTCGGATCGTTCAAAATACGTTCCTTGATAATTTCCAACGATTTCTTGAAATTCTCGGGCGTATTGTTGGAAATAATATTCGTGAACGGATAGCCGTAATTGCCAAAGGGATCGTCTTGGCAGGCGCGAGGGCTGGAATCCCACCCCATCGAAGCGTTCGGAATATAAGGAATCGAGAAGGCGGAACGCGCGTAATCCCAATGCTTCAAGTATTCGTCGCGAACCCAGTTGAAATCAGTCTCGCGCTCGTTAAGGGGAACGTGATGAATCCAAACGTAAGAAGTCACGGAATCGAATCCCAAACCTTCGATAATCTTGACGGGATCGTTTAACGTCGCCTCGCCGGGCACGATCGGGCGCCCCCAGAAGACTGCATTAAGGTGAACGTCGGGAAAACCGGCGGCTTTCGCCTTTTCTCGAAAACGCTTGATCGCGTCTTTCGTCGCTTCGAACGAACCGAAATTCGCCATAAATTTCGTCAATTCATAAACGGAAAAATAGGGCTTGCCGTCGATCTTCCAGTAGTTCGGCTGTTTGAAATACTTCTCAATAACAAGATCGCAAATCTTATCGAACGTTTCGGGCGTAACCGTACCGGGATAAATCAACGCGCTCGGGACGTCTTTATGCTTGGGAAAAATTTCAACCCAATCGTGATTCGCCCACATTAACGCGAACTTGATTTTGTCTCGATTTTCCGCGTGAAGGAAGCCGTCGTCGATCGCTCGTTCAAGGAAAGGACCGTCGTCGTAGTAATACCAATCGAACAAGAAGACGTCGACGCCATACTTCGACGCCGCGTCGATCTTTTGAGCCATATCCTTCGGATCGGCTTCGTCCGTATACCCCCAAAGAGGGACTTTCGGCTGTTGATGTCCCTCAAAACGAGGCTTCGCTTCTCGAGACAACTTCCATTCGGACCAGCCCTTTCCTAAGCGTTCTTCGTTGCGCTTGTCGAGGTGATAATTTCCGAAATAATAGGAAACGACTTCAATATCGTCGCCAGACTTGGCGTCGTCCGCCGCGAAACTAGAGTCGTTCCCGAAAGTCAACGCTACGCCGACGAGGACGACGGCTTGAATAAAACGAGTAATTTTCATAGAGACTCCGCAAACGTCCTAAAATGACAAAAAGAAAAGGCGGCAAACGCCTAAGCGCCGCCCCAAACAAACGGTCGCCTTTCGACTCGCGCCGTTTATTACAAACAACCGACGCGACAAAACAGGCGACCCGCAAACAAAACTACTTTCGACGACTACATTCGGCGGATACCGGACTTATTAACGTTTCCTCCGCCGGGCGCCCCCGGCTTTCTAGCGCCGACTTCGGAATACGAAGAAGTCCCGAGCGTCAATTTTGACGCGTTGGAAGACGCCGACGTCCTACTTTCCTTTTGTTTCTGAGGAATTGACGTCGGTTTTTCCCCGTTCTTCGCCGTATCTTCTTCTTTAGCCGACTTCGCCTTCTTCTTATTTGTCGCCGACTTCTTTTCTTTCTTCGCGGGCTTAGTTTTTTTACCGTCGCCCGGCAGACGCGTTCGCGTTTTTGCCGTCAAAGAGACGATTAAACCGACAATAAAAATCGTAACGACAAAGACGCCCAGAAAAGCCAGAATCGGCGACCATTGGACGGCCGAAGAATCGTCGGCGGCTTTCGCGTTAAAATAGGGTTCTAACTGCAGATTTTGAATCGTTTGACGCAACGTTGCGTAAAAACCAACCAAGCCAAGTTCGCAAACGACCATTGACAAAGCCAACGCCTTGCCGGATATTTTCCGTAGTTTTCCAAGAATCAAGAAAACAAGGGGCAAGACGAGAAACGAAAAAGTCCCGTAGAAAAGAACTTTCCATAAAACAGGATTCCAGTTTTCACGAGCGGAAAAGACCGTCTCGGCGCTCAGTTTATTGACTAAATAATCGCCAAGCGCCGGAAAAGCGACCAACGCGCCTAAGAAAACGAGGCAACACGCGGCGGAAAGCGCCCAATACGGGTACACGTCGGGATTCTCCTGAATCGGCGCGCGCATTCGCTTACGTTTGCGCGACTTGCCGCTATCGTCCGTCGCCGTTTCTTCCGCTTCGAGAAGAGCAAGTTCTTCTTCGTCGGTCAGTTTCCTCGGACCGCCGTACACGCAGAAGGCGTCGAAAACAATCCAAAAAGCAAAAGCGTAAAAAGCAAGCCCCACGACGCCCGCAAAACGAACGTATATTATAGGATCGCGCCAGAAAACGCCTAAACCGCTAGCGGTTCCCAAGCCGCCCAACGTTAAGCCGCCTAACGCGTCTATTACGCGCGAAGACGAACTCATCGTTCGCCATAAGAGACAAGGTCGTTCGAAAAACGTCCAAACGCTCGAAAAGATCGCCCCTATTGCGTAAAAACAAAGAATCGCAAAGCACGCGAAAAACAACGTCGACCATTTTTTCTCTTTTTTCGCGCCGTTCGCGCAAAAATAACAAGCGCAATAGGCGAGAAAAAGAATAGGCAAGAAACCCAGCCAATGCGCGGCGACAATGATCGTCGAGGAATAAAACGCCTTGGAATACGCAAGTTGAACGAACAACAAAGGAACGATTCCAAAATTAATGCACAACGCGACAAAAATAGGGAACTGTTGAAAAAGACGTTGGGCTAATCGACGCGAATTGACGCCGCCAAAAAGCCAAAACAAGACGCAACAAGGGAGCCCGACAAGCATAACGCCCATCGGAATAAGGTGCAACGCGAATCCCAGCGTCTTGAAAAGTTCCACAAACCAATACGGCGCGGGCAAAGCCGAAGTCGAAGCCGGATCAAATAACGGCATTACAATTCCCTCAACGCGTTTTTATCGCGCAACGTCAAAAAAGAGCGTCTCAAAACGCGACGATCGTCGTTGCGGCGTCGTTGAAGAAACTTCAATAAACGCGCAATACGAGTCGCGCAAGCATAAAACAAGCCGACGTCGTTGGACGTCGACTCGTTATTCTAATCTGACGCGCGGAACAAACGAAGCGCGTTTGTTCACTACGCCCGATTCTCTTTAAAAGCAGTCGACAAGACGCCGGATCACGATCCGATCGCGGGCGTTACTGCGTTTTCAAAGCTCTTCAACGGAAAATCTTCCGGCTCGGAAAGTTCCCGCTTCTTCAGTTCAAGCAAATACTCCTGAACGACGCTTTGAATCCGACCGTAGATTTCGGAACTATTGTCGTACTTCAAAACTGGCGCGCGTTCGACGACCTTCGCCCACAAGTCGATCTGTTTTTCAAGATTCTCGAAGTTCTTCGAGGAATCGTTCAAACGTTCGACTTCCAAACGTTCGATTTCGGCAAAATTGTCGTCGCCTTTTTGCAGGACAAATTCCAAGTGATCTTTGGCGGGATAATCGTTAAATCGACCCGTCTGTTTCGCCAAGTCAAAATCGCTTGCCGGAGAAGCCTCCCAGCCGCGAACCCACAACTTGACCGCGTTCAAATAGGCGTCGGTTATTTCCGGCAAAGGAGCCAACGCGTAAATAGCCTCGCCGTTCTCGATAAAGTACTTCCAACTCGTCGCAAGCGCTTCGGCGTCGTTGCGCGTTTCCTCGTATTTGCCTTCGGCAAGCTCTTTTTCGACGTATTCAAGCGCTTCTTGCGATTCGCGCAGTCTTTGCTCGACTTCTTGATCCCTACGAACGACTTCTTGGAACGCGTATTCCTTCGGGAAAATCGTTTCCAACTGTTCCAGCACGATGACGTACTTTTCCAGTTCGCCCATAAAATCGGACTGAATTTGCGGCATATAACGCAAATCTTTGTAATCGGGTCGATTTAACAAAGCGATCCAAGAATCGAAACAAGCGAGAAATTCCTTGTTCGCCTCTTCCGGCTGCGCTTCGTAATATCGATCTCGAACGGCTTGACGATGACGATGCGCCTCGCGCGCTTCAAGCGTTTGTTCAAACGCCACTTCGCGTTCGTGATAGTTGGCGCCCATAATATCGCGGAACATACGCGAAAAACTCTCCTCTTTCGCAAGTTCCGCGATTTCGGCGCAAATATCAAGCGCTTCCGCTTTTTTATCCTCGGTCGCGTAAGAAGCCAAAACTTCCGGAGTCAACGTCGTCAACGCGTTGGCGCGAGCGAGCCATTCGTGCAGACGCGAATAAGCCGCGTCGTAGTCCTTGGTCTGAGCGGAGTCCAACAACATACGCGGACGACGCGCGACTTCTTGATACGACTCGTCGATAAAAGAAAGACGCAATTCGCGTAATTTCGTTTGCCAATCTTCCCAGCCTTCTTGAGGTCCGTATTTGCCGTCTAGATAACTGCGAATGACGCGCGACGGAAAACCGACTTCGCCAAGATTGTAGTCGTTCTCGTCGAAAGGATGCAGAATTCTGTCGTACAACGAGGCGCGCTGTTTGTCGTCAAGTTCGTTGTTCCAACGATCCCAAATAATAGACTCTTTCGTGACGCCTTCCGGCAAGAAGGAGACGAGCTTATTCTCTTTCTCCTTGATTTGCGCGGCCGTCTCTTTCTGGACGTTCAAGGACGTCTTGCGATATTCGCCGGGATGATCCTTGACTTCGATCGTGGTCGAAACGACTTTATTTGAATAATTTTCCCAATCGCTTTCGGCAAGAGCCCATGCTTTCGCGCAGTGTTCTTCGTCGAAGACGGGCGTATTCGTGCGATTGACGCCGCAACCGTCGATACTCATCCACTCGGCGTAACGAATTCTATTCAAAGGAGCGCGTCCAAAAAACAACAAACGCGTTTCTTTGCCGATGTCGCCGTTATGATTCTCGTACAGATTCTCCGCCTGTTTATAGAAGGCGTGCCCTAAAAGCCAGTTGTCGCGAACGGAAACAAAAATTTCGCGTTCTTCCTGACGCTTGGCTAACTCGTCGTCTTCGCGGAAAAGGCGCCGATATTGTTTCTTTTCGTCGGCGATGCCGATCTTCTGCGAAATAGTCCACCCGGTGCGAACATAGAGCTTAGGCGCTTCTTTGTTGTAAGTCGTCCCTTCTTGGACAAATTCAAAACCGCGAATAACCCAGCGATAGCGTTCGCGATAATCGTCGAACATCGCAGACGCGTTGTACGCCAGTTTCCAGCCGACGAAGTCCCAAATCGTAATGAAGTGAGGCTCGAGCGTAATGATCTGATTGGCCGTCGCGACGACGTTGTCCCAGTCGGCGCGCTTTTCATATTCGAGCGATCGATTCCACAGAAGCGAAATCGCCACCCCGCGCATGCCGAACGTCGCTAATTTCATAGCGCTACCGGTCGGATCGATCCGCCCAAGGCTCGCTTCCGCAAGTCCGGCGTCGGCGCGCTTTTGCGCCAGGACGCCGCCGCTCGAGAAACTGCCGTCTTCTTGTCGTTGCGACGGACTTCCCAAACGATAGAGCGGGAAAAGCAAGACCGCGATCAATACGACGTAAACAATCTTACGATAAAACAAATTTTGTTGCGTCATTGTTTCGCGACCTCCCTATTTCTAAGAACGACGTAACCGACGATAAACAGAGGAACGACAAAGGAAGCCGTCGTTACGAGATGCACGCAAATCGAGTTCCACGGAATATCGTAACCATTCGCGACGCAATCGGCGTAATAGTTGAAATCGCTGAAAGACGGCAACGCCAGACCGATAACGCTGAGGAAACCGGCCGCGATATGGTCGAACGCCTGCCCAAGATGCGTCGAAAACGTATTAGGCAAGTCGATCATCATATTGTCGTGCCCGACCAAACGCGTAAACGACTCGATCGGACCGCCGCCAAGCGATTGAAGGTGCGCGATATTAAGGAACAACGTCTTGCTAAATCCGGCGATCAAAACGCCGAAAGTCGAAGCCATTGCGACGGGACCGCTCAAGAACGCGCTAAACAAGACGCCAAAGGCAACGAGAATCAACATCTGTTGCCAAACGCCAAGATACCCCTTGAGGAAGTTGCAAAAGACGTTCGCATCGGTCGCGCGTATATAAAGGTCGGATTTGGCCGCGCCAAAATATTGTTGGTCGTCCAAACATTGGAGCCAAATTTCCAATTGACCGTCGACGACAAAATCCTCGAACAAATCGTAAACGTCTTTTTGAGGCGTTTCGGAGCCTGGCGTCGCTTCGAACGACGACTTATCGTTCATTTTCTTGACGAGCCACGGCTTGGCTTTGACCTTCGACTTGTCGATTTCGCGCGGAATATTCAAAGCCTTCGTCGTATATTTTTCCGAGTTGAAAACGTGCGTTTCGGCGGTCAAACCGGTAACGGGATTACGAACGTACAACGCGCCCATAATGGTCTTTTCGATATTGCCCATATGAGTACGGAAAACGCTGATCGTCATTTCGACGGGCAACCCGTCGGCAAACTTCTTCGGCGAAATATTGTCGAACGTCCAAATAATCGCCTCGTCGGTCGCGCCGGCAATATAACTACGATAGTCCCATTCTTCGCCGACGTTAATACCGCGCTCTCGTTCGAACGAATCGGCGTTGCGGAATTTAATTTCTCCGTAAATCGGGACTTTCGCCTGCATCGCGCCTTGCGACGCGCCGATCTTATAACGCACCAAATCGCCTTCTTTAACTTCTTCGATCGCGTGCGAATGCTTGTTTTCGTCAAAGACGCGCAAAGAGCCGTCGGCGTATTTTTCGACTTGATGCTTGTGTCCGTTGGCGAGTCGCGTATAACCTTTCGCTATTACGGTCGTCGGACTCAACGTCGCGGGGTCTTCGTCGGTGACGTATGCCAAATCTTCCGCGTCGTTCAAGACGTGCGTATGCTTCAACGTATTTGACACGAAGAAGAAACTGCAAATCGCCATCAAAATCAAGACGCCCGTCCCAATGGCGCCGACGCCCAAAATCCGCCCAAGAACTATTTCGCTCGATCGGACGGGCTTCGTAACTAACGTGAAGATCGTTTTGTTTTTAAAGTCGTTCGGCAAACTCAACGAACTGAGGAAAAGCGCGAGAAGCAAGACGAGATACGTCGTCGTCTGATAGACGAAAGAAGCGCATAGACGCGCGGGGTCTTTGCTGTCGGGATCCAAAAACCATCCGGCAAACATCAACAGCACCAAAAAGACGACGCATACGACGACGACCTTCTTACGAATCGACTCGCGAATCGCCAAAGACGCTATCGCAAAACAACGCTTCCACGAGAAATATTTCAGGTCTTGCCAAGCGTCGGAAACGCCTTGTTTGAAAACGGAACCCGCTTGTTTCGTTCCTTTGAAGATCAATAGCAACACGAAACAAACAAGAACGAACAAAATCGTCAGACCAAGAACGGACAACGCCCAGTTCAACGAAGCGCGTCCGATCCACTCGGTAAAGGGCGGAATAGGATTTTCGAGAATCATTGCGCGTTCTCCCCTCCGCGAACGCGTTTACCCGGTCGCGCTTCGCTCTCGGCGATAATGTCGTGGAACAGGTCTTCCAGCGAAGTCGTCGGGTTGCCGCAGAAAACCAACTTCGATTTGTCTTCTTCAACGATCTTTTCGATCTTCTTTTTGGCGTCGTCGCTAAGACCGGCGACGCGAATCTCCGTCTGTTCGACGATCTTCAACAAATCTTCCACGCGCCCCAATTCTTTCAATTCGCCTTGATACAGAATGCCGACGCGGTCGCAAACGTCTTGAACGTCGCCAAGCAGGTGGCTGGACATAATGATCGTCTTGCCCTTCTCTTTGAGCTGAAGAATAAGATTCTTCATATTTCGCGTTCCGATCGGGTCAAGACCGCTCGTCGGCTCGTCCAACAGGATCAAGTCCGGGTCGTTGATCAACGCTTGCGCCAACCCGATACGACGCGTCATACCTTTAGAGTATTCGCGAAGCTGACGTTTTTTCGCAGATTCCAAGCCGACCATTTGAATAAGTTGCGCGACGCGCTGGCGACGAACGGCGGCGGGTATTTTGAAAAGACGACCGTAAAAATCAAGCGTCTCTTCCGCGTTCAGGAAACGATAAAGATAGGACTCTTCCGGCAAATAACCCAATCTTTCGTTCTTTGCGACGTCGGAAGCGGGGCGACCAAGAATATTGACTTCGCCGCTCGTCGGAAAGAGAAGCCCAAGCAAAAGTTTGATCGTCGTCGTCTTCCCGGATCCGTTAGGTCCAAGAAGACCGAAAATCTCGCCGCGACGGACTTCAAGATCCAACGCTTTAAGAGCGCGTACTTTCTGACGACCCCAAAAGTCTCGATAAGTTTTTGTCAGGTTTTTAGTCTCGACAATGACGTCGGATTCAGTTCCCATTGAATCGCCTCGTAAAAAAAAAGGAAAACGGACGTCGATTCGCTCGCGCAAAATCCGCGTCCTACGACGTCGAATCGAAAACGCGCGCCGAAGAACGCCTCCGACGCTCGCGCAAAACGAACGACGTAAATTTCAAAAAGCCGCGACGTCGTCAATAATCGTCATAACGGAAATTATGCCAACGCGCAAACCGCGCGGGGCGACGCTACGCCGACGGGGAACGCCATAAGGGCAAACGAGTCGTTCAAGCCCGTTTGCGCCCAAAACGCCTTGTTACTATTATTACTCGTTTCGTCTAATTTGTCCATATCTCCAGACGAAATCAACGTCATTTTTTACGACGCCAAATAAGTTTTTCCTTGCCCTCTTCAAAAAAACGAAAGAACAGGCGCTTTCATTATATTTTATCAAACGCGCTCGCATCTCGGATAACAACGTTG
>JAZRWW010000275.1:0-43195 GCA_045599865.1 Thermoguttaceae bacterium | reverse complement strand
AGACGTCGCGCTTCAACTGGACGGAGAAAACGGTATTCTTGGGTCTCATCTTCCCTTTGGCGATTATAGACGCGGCTGGGAATTCCGATCGCTTGGACGCGGGCATGTCAATTTTGAAGAGATTATTCGCGCGCTCAACGACATTGAATACGAAGGACCTCTCTCCGTCGAATGGGAAGACACGCGTATGGATCGTTGGTTTGGAGCTAGAGAATCCTACGAATACGTCAAGAAAGTCGCGTTCCCGAAAAACGAGGGGGTCGCGTTTGACGAAGTTTTTAACGACAAGGACTAATCGCTTACCGATTCCGATAAGCAAAATTAGCTTTGTCGCGTCGTAGCCGTTCATAGCGTCGTAGCCGTTCACGAAAGGCCATGCGTCGACGACGCGTGGCTTGTTGAATCAATAAATTGAAATTTGTGGGAAACGCACAAACTTCCCTGACAGTGCGTTGATTGTAAGGAACGATCAGTAAAATTCATCGTATGCCGTCGCCTTTGAGATTTCCCTTCCCTGAATAACGGGCTCCCTTTAAGCCCTCGTCGCTCTAGCGGCATAGTCTTGATACGGAGTACGACGACTCGCTGAAATTCATATAGAAACTACCGCTTTTTTTGTCGATTTTGTCAAGTTTTGTCAATTTTCGACAGAAACGCGAGACTCGACAAAAACAGTCGTCTCTCCTCGTCCTCGCAACACGATTATATCTCTTTTCTCAAATTCTACAATGGGGCGTATTTTGCAATAAAAAACGCCGTCTAGCATAGGCAAGAGACGAAATCTTTTCCGACCGCGCGAAAGGAATATTCTTATATTCTGTAAGCGTTCACGGAAAGCCGCGTATCAACGATACGCGGACTGTTTCGGCGCTCGACGGCTCGCAATCAAAGACGTCGGTTTAACGCTCTCGAATCAAAACGACGTTTCCAACGACTTGTCGAACGTAAGAAAACTTTCAAAGTATTAACTTTTTACTGTTCGCGACGTTGTTTTGGTAATTCAACGTATCCGCGCATCGTTGATGCGGTCCTTTCCGTGAACGGTAACTATATTCTTACGCCCCAATAAGGCGTCCAGCGCAATTTTCGTCCAAAGTTCTGTTTGAACGGTCGTTTTGTCGGCGTTCCGTTGAAAACGTCGTCCGAAAAAAAAGATAAATATCGTCGAAATCGAGGAGTTATTTGATAAGATTAACAAGAACAATATTTTAGATCGTCGCGAGTCGTTTCGAAAAACGATAAAAAATAACCGACGACGCAGACTCCCCCCCTTTTCGGCTTCGCGAGAGACGCTATAATCTTCAGACCAAAATTGGTTTTTTTGTTTGAACGCGTGGCTCGTTGGGCTAGGCGTTTAATTAAACGGAGCGAAGGGATCGACCGGGCGTTTCGCGGAGGCGCGGACGAGCTAGTTGGTCTCCTTGATTGAAGGACGTTTATTATGACGATTATGAACAAAGAAGAAAAGCAAGGCATTATCGCCGATTACCGTCGTAGCGATTCCGACACCGGTTCCCCCGAAGTCCAAGTCGCCTTGTTGACCAAGAAGATCAACGCGCTGACCGAGCATATGAAGCAAAACAAAAAAGACTTCTCGACTCGTCGCGGTCTTCTCCAAATGGTTAGCAATCGCCGTCGTTTGCTCGATTACCTGAAGCGCAAGGATCAAAGCCGATACGTCGAACTTATCAAGCGCCTCGGCATTCGTAAGTAAGAATCAAACGCGTCGCGCGTCTCTGCGTCAAAGCGGAACGTCGCGACGTTATTTTTTGGGTCGACCGCTTTTTAGCGAGTTCGTGAATCGACCCCCGCGCCTTTCCAGCAAACGGAAAACGCGGCGAAACGATCGATCGACGGCGTATATTACCAGTCTGTCGTTTCTTTGTTCGTTCTTGATTTAATCCGGTCGTCGCAATTCGCGCGACTCTTGCGTCTTTTTGTTTCCAGACGCGCGGATTCGAACTTAGAAGCGCGCGCCGTTTTGGGCTTCGACGCGACGAAGTAGGTTCCGTCGAAGTTTTGTTGGAAAGAAAATAAGGTAGAACATTGAAAATTAGAGTTGAAAAAAAAATCGGATCGGGTCTGTTTTGGATTGAAACCGGCGAGTTGGCGAAACAAGCGCACGGAAGTTGTTTGATCGGTTACAACGACAACGTCGTTTTGTGCGCGACGACGACCGCCCCAAGTAAACCGGGCGCGGATTTCTTCCCCCTCACTTGCGACTATCGCGAGCGCGTCGCGGCGGCGGGCAAGTTCCCCGGCGGGTTCCAGAAACGCGAAGGTCGCCCCGGTCTAAAAGAAATTCTTACGTCGCGACTTATCGATCGTCCGATTCGTCCCCTCTTTCCGGCGGGTTTCTACAACGACGTCCAAGTTTTCGCCAACGTTTTGGCGTGCGATAAGAGCGTCGATCCCGACGTCGTCGCGATGAACGGTTGTTCGACCTGTCTGCAGTTGAGTCCTCTGCCCTTCCAAGGTCCGCTTGGTTCCGCGCGCTTGGGTTACGTCGACGGCGAATTCGTACCCTTCCCGACGATGGAACAACTTGAAAACAGCGAGTTGGATTTAATCGTTTCGGGCAATATGGATTCGGTCTTGATGATCGAAGGTTTCGCGCGCGAATTCCCGGAACCGAAGATGTTCGAAGCGATTATGACGGCGCACAAGTACGTCAAAGAACTTTGCGCGTTGCAACTTGAGATCGTCGAAAAAGTCGCGCCCGAAAAAATGGCGTTCGAACCGCTTAACACGAAGCCGATGTACGACGCGTTGATCGCCAAATACTACGACGAATTCCGCGCCGCGAAGAAAACGGTCGGCAAATTGGCGCGCGCCGAGGCGTGCGACGCCGTTAAGGAAAAGGCGCGCGAATTAATCGTGGAAACGGAAGAAGGCGCGAGCGAACCGAATCTCTTCGGCGCCGATTACTTCGAAGTCGCCTTCAACGACTTTACGCAACGCGTCGTCCGCGACATTATCCTTTCGAAGGAGCGTTTGGACGGTCGCGGGATCAAAGAAGTTCGTCCGATCGAATGCCGCGTCGACGCGTTGCCGCGCGTTCACGGCTCCGCCGTCTTCCAACGCGGCGAGACTCAAGCGCTCATTACGGTCACGCTCGGAACCTCCAAAGACGAACAACGCGTCGAAGGACTCTTCGAAGACTATACGAAGCGTTTTATGCTCGATTACAACTTCCCGCCTTATTCCGTCGGCGAGTGCAAGCCTTACCGCGGGACGGGTCGTCGCGAATACGGGCACGGCATGCTGGCTGAACGAAGCGTCAAATCGGTTCTGCCCGATCCGGAAGACTTCCCTTATACGATTCGCGTTATTTCCGATATTCTCGAATCGAACGGTTCCAGCTCGATGGCGACTGTATGCGGCGCGACGCTCGGCTTGATGTCGGCGGGCGTGCCGATTACGAATCCTGTCGCCGGTATTTCGATCGGCTTGGTCAAAGAAGAAGACGGACGCTGGATCACGATCACCGACATTATGGGCGACGAAGATCATTACGGCGATATGGACTTCAAAGTCGCGGGCACGCAAAACGGCGTCACCGGCATTCAGCTCGACCTTAAGACGAACGGTATTTCGAAAGAAATTATCGCGCAAACGTTAAAGCAAGCGCGCGAAGCTCGTATTGGAATTTTGCGCAAGATGTTAGCCGCCGCGCCTCGTCCCGCCGACGACGTTTCTCAATACGCGCCTCGTTTGCTCCGCACGCAAATCGATCCCGATAAAATCGGCATGCTGATTGGACCCGGCGGCAAAACAATTCGCGCGATTCAAGATTCCACCGGCGCCAGCATTGAAATCGACAACGACGGAACCGTCTGCATCGCGTCGAACGACGAAGCGAGCGCCGAAGCCGCGATGCGCGAGGTTTCGCGACTCACCGCTTCCGTCGAAATCGGTAAGATTTACGAAGGAACGGTAACGAGCGTTCAGAATTTTGGCGCTTTCATCGAGATTTTACCCGGTCGCGACGGACTTTGTCACATCAGCGAACTTTCGGACGAATACGTCGACAACATTCAAGATTTCTGTCGAGTCGGAGATAAATTTGAAGTGAAAGTGGTCGCGATCGACGACCAGAACCGCGTAAAATTGAGCCGTCGCGCCGTCTTGAAAGAACGCGGAATCTCCGAACAACGCGAAGACGTTTGAGCTTAGTCTCTTGCGTTTGATCCAATTTCTTTGATCTGAAAAAACGTCGCGAGAAATCGCGGCGTTTTTTTTTGCGTCTGAAGCTTTTTGAAAAGACCGACGCTCTCTTTCTATTTTGTCGACGTATGCAATCAGTCGTTACGACCGATACAACTCAAATATTATTCTTGTTTTTTATAAATTGACTTCATATTGCGTCGTTATCGTTTTTAGCGTTTCTTGACGCCCGTTTTCAAAAGTCTATAATTGACCTCGGCGTCGGCAAGGCGACGCGTAAAGACGGTCTTTAATCGTATTGAGGAGCAAGAAATGTCGGAAATAGAAGTCGTTTTGGAACGACAATGGAGAATGTTGCAAGACTTGTCCAACACTCGCCAAGGACTGTCTTTGCAAGACCTTGCGAAACGTCATCGCGTCAGTGAAAAAACCATTAAGCGCGACATCAAGTCGATCGAACTTGTTTTCGGAAAACTGACGTCGAGCCGCGAAGAACACGGTCGAAAGCGCTACGTCTTCGACCGCCAATGTTTCTCGTTTACTTCGGCGCTCGAGCGCGACGAATTATTGGCGCTCTATATTGGTCAAACGTTAATGGAACCTCTTCAAGGGACGCCCTTTTGGGATTCCATCGTTTCGGGTCGCGAGAAAATCGCAAAGACGTTGCGTACGGACGCCGTGGCTTACGCGGAGCGCGTCGCTCCTTTCTTCTATCGATTCGAGCCGACCGAGCGTAATTTTGACGAACGCAGACGTCAACTTTTCAAAACGATCTTGACCGCTCTCGACGAATCGAACGTTTTGCGTTTTCGTTATCGTTCGCTAACTTCTAACCGCGCTAAGACCTACGACGTTTGTCCCTACAGTTTTGTCTATTGGCAAACGTCGGTTTATCTCGTCGGATATTGTTGTCTTGACAAGAAAATCAAAATATGGAAGGTCGATCGCCTCGTCGACGCCAAAACGGTGCAAAATCGGAAATTCAAGCGTCCCGTCGATTTTAACGTCGACGATTATCTTGCGAACGTCGTCTCGCCCTATGTCGGCGCCGCGCCGGTCGTTTTAGCGACGTTGCGTTTCACCGGCTACGCGGCGCGCCTCATTCAGGAAGAACGTCCGCGTAACGTCGTTTCGTCTCGCGAGTTAACAGACGGTTCCGTCGTATTGGAATTGGAAACCGAGGGAGGCGACGCGTTTATTCGTTGGCTATTGGGTTATGGCGCCAACGCGGAAGTCATTTCGCCGCCCAAATTGCGCGATTCGTTCCTTAATGAATTGGCAAAAATTAGAAAAAACTATTTAACGAGCGCCCCCGATCCCGTCAAGTATGTGAATCGAATCGGAGTCGATCATTACCAAACCTCTCAAAGTCGTTCGTATGCGGAACTTAGAATGGAAGAGGCGCGAGAAGGCGAAGCCGATCCCGACGCGTCCTCCGAGGAGGTTTACGAAGTCGAAATTTACGATCCGACCGACCCCAATTTCGGCAAACCGCCTAAGAAGAGTCTCGGTCGACCGAGAAGGGAATATTACGTCAATCTTCCGCCCCTTGAAGAATACTTCGAAATGGAAAGAGCCAGAGCGGCAAAAGAAGCCGCGGAAGAAGAGGACGAGGGCGAGCCGGAAATTCTTCCCGATCCGATAAAAATTGAGGACGACGACGTAGAAGAACGCAACAACGAAGAACAAGCGCGAAAAGCTAAGCGTCGCGGTCCTATGACGGGCAAAGAATTGGCGACTCGTCGACGGAACGTCAAATAATTTTACGGAACGTCAAGTAATCTTGCGTTCTCTACAATTTCAACAATTCTCTTTGTCGTTAAAATACCGCCGCGACGTTATGTAACGTCGCGGTTTCTATGAAAAAAACGCAAAATCTCAAAAAATTTCCTTAAAAAACTTGATTTTCTCGCTCGTATGCTCTATCATACGTAGAGGAGTTTTTTACGCTCCGAAAGAACGATAGACAATATTCCCCAATTTGTTTGTTTTATCCTGTTTGCAAAGCGCTTTCCCAACGCGGCGACGCGAGGACGCAATTTGCGAGCGAAAGAAAGGGTCTTATATGAAATCAACGCAACGACGCGTAGGGCGTCGCGATTTTCTGAAGAGTTGCGCGCCGATCGCGGCGGCGGTTCTTGCTCCCGCCTATGTGCCCGGTTCCGCGCTTGGTTTAGACGGAACGGTCGCTCCTAGCGCTAAAGTCAATATGGGCGCGATCGGTATTGGAAGCCGCGGTCAAGAAGACCTCGGTTGGTTCCTCGCTCGTCCCGACGTTCGTTTTCGCGCGATTTGCGACGTTCGACGCGAACGACGCGAATACGTCAAGCAACGCGCCGACCAAACGTATAACGACAAAGAATGCGCAATGTATAAGGATATGGAAGACCTCCTTATCCGCGACGACATTGACGCCGTTTTGATCGCGACGGGCGACCGTTGGCATACGATGGCGTCGATCACCGCCGCTAAATTCGGCAAAGACGTCTATTGCGAAAAGCCTCTTTCACTCACGATCCAAGAGAGCCGCGCGTTGGCAAACGCCGTCAAGCGTTACGGAATCGTCTATCAAGCGGGCACGCAACGCCGCAACATCGGCAACTTTATGCTTGCCGCGAAAATTATCCAAAGCGGCAAACTTGGCAAAATCACCGAAGTTCACGCCAACACGCTTTGGCCGGCGACCGATCAAGACTGGTATCCCGCCGAGCCTCAACCGGATATTAACGAAGTCGACTGGGATCGTTGGCTTGGTCCTTGCCCGTGGCGTCCCTATAACAGCGCCTACGTTCGCGGCGATTGGCGCGGCAAGTTCGACTTCCACGGCGGCGGTATTCTCGAATGGGGCTCCCATACGGTCGACCTCTGCCAATGGGCGGCGAAAAAAGACCACACGGCGCCGGTTCGTTACGAGCCTCAATTCAACGACGACGGCTCTATCGCGGGACACGTTCACGCGTATTACGACGACGGCGTAAAATTGGTGATGCGTTCCGACGGTTGGCTCGGTCTTGGCACCTGCTCCGCGCGTTACGTCGGCGAAGAAGGCTGGATCGAAACGGGCGACAGCGGACGTATGGCGGTTTCGAACGACAAATTGCGCGGCGAACTCAAATATTTCGGCATGCCGGGCACGCAACCTTCGACGCACATCGCCGAATTTGTCGAATGCGTCAAGACGCGACGCATGCCGGCCGCGAACGCCGCCGTCGCCGCGCAGTCGCACATCGCGTCGCACTGCGCTTACATCGCGTGGCAACTTAAACGCGCGATCGAATTCGACCCGATCAAAGAAGAGTTCAACGACCCCGAAGCCAACCGTATGCGCACTCGCGCTATGCGCGCTCCGTACACGTTGTAAGTTTTCCTTGAATCTCAGTCTTCATCAACAAACCACCTCGAAAAACGACGTCCTTTTGAGGACGATTCGTTGGAGAATAAGATATTATGCGTAAAAAATTTGCGTTGGCGTTCCTGACTTGCGCCGCGGTCGCGTTCCTTTCAACCGCCGCATTCGCGCAAGTTTCTTGGAGCGACGTCCAGACGTCGACCGACGAAGCCCTGCTGATGAAAGCGATCGACCAGCCGGGCGATTCCCCTGAAGCTATTCACAACGTAAACGTCGCGTGCAAACGCCTCGCCGTTTACGGCACGCCCAAATCGATTCCGGCGCTCGTCGCGTTGTTGTCCGTCGAAAAACAAAACTTTAACGCGCGTTTCGCGCTTGAAGCGATGCCCTTTGACGAAGTCGACGCCGCGCTTGCCAAGGCCGCTCAAGAGCTTTCCGACGCTTGTCTCGTCGGCGTAATCGACACGATCGGCGTTCGCGGCAAAGTCGAATCCGTCGCTTTGCTAAAGAGCATCGGCGAGAAAGCGACCGATCCCGCCGTCAAAAAAGCGGTTTACGCCGCGTTGGGCGCGATCGCGACCGACGACGCCTCCGCGTATTTAGTCGCGGAATCGAAAACCGATCTTTCGAACGCCGACTTCATTGTCAAGCGCGGTCTTGGCGACGCTATTCTTGACGTCGCGGAAGCGCGTGAAACCGCCGGTCAACTTGACGCCGCCGCCGAACTGTACGACGCCGCGAACTTTGCCGCCGCGCCCAAATTCGTCCAAGAAGCCGGACTTTATCGCAGTTTGCTTTGTCGCGGCGCTTCTTCCGCCGACGCCGTAGTCGCTACGTTGAACGACGCCGACGCGTCAAAAGTCGACGTCGCGCTGAAAACGATCCGCGAATTCGACGAAGCCAGCGCGCCCGAAATCGTCAAAGCGATTCTTGCCGCGTTTGACAAATTCCCGGAAGAAAAGCAAGTCTATATTATTCGCGCGCTGGGCGACGTTAAAGACGACGCTTCGAAGCAACTCGTCTATCCGAAAGCGGAAGAACTTGCTAAGAACGGCTCGAACGTCCTGAAAGTCGCCGCCGTCAAGGCGCTTTTGAAGAACGGTTACCACGGCGGCGCCGCGTTTACCGCGATGACGTCGGACAAAGCGAACTTCGACGACCCCGCGCTTTCCGAAGCGATCGTCGAATTTGGCGCCAACTGCGAGCAGACCGTCTTCTTCTTTATGTGGAAAGGCGTTGCGGAAAAAGAACTTGCGTCGATAATCGATTCGTCTGAAAACGTCGCGCTCGCCTATATGAAGATCGCCGAACTCCGACGCACGCCGGAAGCCGCGCCTACGCTCGTTAAAGTCGCGGAAACGAAAACCGGCGCGTTGCGCGACGGCGCGTTGGCGGCTCTTTCCGAGATCGTCTCGCTCGACGACTTGAACCAACTCGTCGACGCGCTTAACGGGGAAACGGACGACGCGAAAGTCGATTGGATTCTTCGCGCCGCTTGCACGCGTCTTCCTCGCGAAGCTTGCGCCGCGAAAGTCGCCGACCTTTTCGAAAAGGCCGACTTGGACGCTAAAAACAAGATGTTGCCCTTGCTGAAACAAATCGGCGGCGCGACTGCGCTCGCGGCTGTCGCCAAGGCTTGCAACGGGTCCGCCGTCGACAAAGCGACTCAAATTCTGGGCGAATGGAACACTCCTGAAGACGCGAACGGCGTCGCCGAAATCTGCTTGACGATCGCGAAACAATCGAACGACGCGAAGTATCATTCTCGCGGCATTCGCGGCTACGTCCGCGTCGCGCGTCAATTCGACCTGCCCGTCGCGACGAAAATCGAGATGTGCAAGATCGCTTTTGAAACCGCGAAGCGCGCCGACGACAAAGCGTTGATCTTCGAAGTCTTCAAGCGCAACATCATCGCCGACAACGTCGCCGCCGCGCTCGAATACGCGAAGTATCCCGAATTCCAAGAAAACGCGTTCGAAGCCGCCGTTTTTGTCGCGGAAAAGATTCGCGTCAGCCAACCCGACTGGAATTGGACCGCGCAAACCGACGACGCCGCCAAAGCCGCCGCCGGTAAAATCTTGGTCGACGGTATGAATCAAGTCGTCGCGTCGACGAAAAACGCCGACCTCAAAGCTCGCGCGCAAAAATTGCTGTAATATTGCGCGATCGTTTGCGCGATCGTTTGACTTTGCGCAACTGTTAGACTTTTTCTCGCGTCGACGCGTCGTTGTTTCGACGTCGCGTCGGCGCGTTTAAGCGTTTGTTTGAAGGAACACTAATGAAAAAAACGTTTTTTGCGGCTCTTGCCGCGTGCGTCGCTCTTTTGGTTTCGAGCGTTTACGCTCAAGAAGGTCAGCCGTTGAACCAACTCACCGACCAAGAAAAAGAACTTGGCTTCGAGCTGCTCTTCGACGGCGCTTCCCTCTCCCCTGAAATTTGGCAAAGCGGCATTGAAGGCTACCCCGTCAAAGACGGTTGTTTCGTCTGCGACAAGGGCGGCAACTTGGAAACGAAAAAAGCGTATTCCGACTTTATTTTCCGTTTCGAATTCAAACTTCCGAAAAACGGAAACAACGGAGTCGGCATTCGCACGACCGCCGCGAATCTTGACGCCGCCTACAACGGTATGGAACTCCAAATTATCGACGAAAACTACGAATACCCGATCGCCGATTGGCAACGCCACGGTTCTATCTACGGCGTCGTTCCTGCGAAAACCGGCGCGTTGAAACCGCTTGGCGAATGGAACTACGAAGAAGTGATCGCGATCGGTCCGTTTATCAAAGTTATCGTCAACGGTCAACTGATCGTCGACGCCGACATTACGAACGTCAAGCCGATCCACAACGCCGACCACCCCGGCTTGCACAATAAGTCCGGCTTCGTCGGGTTCCTTGGGCACGGCGACCCGGTGCAATTCCGCAACGTCCGCATTCTCGCGCTTGAGCCGCAGAAGTAAGTCGATTAGCTCGTCGCGTTTTGACGACAAAGCGCCGCGTCTTATGGCGCGGCGTTTCTCACATAGTCGCCGACTCGCGACGAATTTGGCATAAAATTGAAACGCGTTGATTAATTACGTTTGGAGACGACGTATGACGTCCGTTTTTGTCGAAACGCTTCGCGGCGCGGCATTTTTTTTCAAGTCGTTCGTTCTTACGACGTCGATTTTGATTCTTTGCGTTTCGCAAGTTCTCGTTTTCGCCCAAGACTCGCCCGATTCGGAGGCGCTTTACGCGTCGGGTCTGAACAAATACCGTTCTTGCGACTATGTCGGCGCGGTTTCCGATCTCGAACGTTTCATCGCCGCAGTTCCCGAATCGCCCAAACGCAACCAAGCGGAACTCTACTTAGGGGCGGCGTATCTCGCGCGCGGAGGCTATCAAGACCGCGCGGAATTCGCTCGCGCGCAACAATGTTTTAATTACGTTTTGAGTCAAGGCGAGAAAGCGCCCTTTTATCGCGAAGCGTTTTTTCATTCGTGTCGTATCAGTTATAAAACCCAAGCGTATCGTCAGGCGTTGGTTCTCGTCAAAGAATTTTTACGTTTATATCCCAACGACCCTTTTTCAGGATACGCGTATTATTACGCGGGCGACTGTGCGACACAGTTGAACGAAACGGAAGAGGCTTTGTCCTGTTTCGAAGCCGGTTCTCGTTTCAACGACTCCCCCTTCTGTTGGGACAGCGTCGTTCGACGCGCGGAAATATTCGTCGCGCAAGGTCGTTACGTCGAAGCCGATCAAGAACTCAAACGTTTGGAAACAAGCGAAGGCGTTTCGTCGTCCGCGTCTTCCTCGACGCCAAGCCTCCGCGCAAAATTTTTCATCGCGCAAGGACGTTACGACGAGGCGATTTCTTATTTGGAGTCTTATTCTCAAGGGACGCTTGCCGATTCCAACGGCGAATTACGCGCCGTACTCGCGCTTTTCGAGGCTCAAGCGCGCTACTATTCCGGCGACTTAGTCGGCGCGAAATCTTGCGTTAAACGTTGCGAAGAATCGACGACGCCCGCCCTTGCCGGCGCGGGTTTGCTCAAAATTAAACTGGCGCTAGCGGAAAATCGCGTCGACGAAGCGGCGCAAACGCTCAAACTTCTTGCGGAATCGGAATTCGGCGCCAACGATCGCGACGTTATCGCCGTAGTCGACGCGTCGATCCAACTTGCCAAAGGAAAATACGACGAAGTAATCGCGTCTCTTATCGAAACGCTCAAAGCGCGTTCCGACGTCGGCGCGCGCGTTTTGTTCCAATATTACGACGTTCGAAAATCCAATCGATTGGAACCCGAAGAATTTGTCGACGCTTGCGAGACGTTGACCTTCGCCTTTATCCAACGCGCCAAAGAACAAAAGGATCCCGCCGCGTTGCAATCTCAAGAGGCGGTCTTTCAAGCGACGTTGAATTACGCGACGTCGTTGGGCAATCCGTTCGTCGCGCGCAAGGTCGTTCAAATCGATCGCAAACGTCAAAAGAAACTCGAAGAGCTTAAACGAATCGACTTTAGCGCGTCAAACGAACAAAAGTCGCCTCAAACCGACGACGAATCGAACGCGCCGGAGACGTCGCCCGCGCCGCTTGCAACGGTCGAATCCCAATTTCCTCAAGAATCAATTCCAACCGAACTTCCGCAAGCAAAAACGCCAAACGACGAAACGAGCGCGCCGAAAACAAGCGTCCCTTCGCAATCGGAAGAAACCAAAACGCCGACGGAAAGCGCGAACCAAGAAACGACAAGCGAAAACGCTTCTTCGACCGTCGCGCCTCGAGAAGACAAATAACCGCGCGTTCTTTCAGACGCCCGTTGCATTGAGCGAATGTTTACGTTATACTATGCGTTATGCTCGACGTAAAGCGCGACGATTTCGCGACGTCGACGCGTCGTTCACAGTAAAGGGCGTTAAAATGAGAAAATCAACACAAACGAATTGCGCGCGCGTATGCCAAGCGGCGGTTCGAGCCGCGTTTTTCGCCGTATTGTTTGCCGCGTCGTTCGTCGCTTTGGGACGCGCGACCGCCTTCGGCGCGGCCGGCGACGAACTTCTCGGCTCCGGCTTGCAAAAACACGAGTCCGGTTCTTACGACGCCGCGATTTCCGATCTTGAGACGTATATTTCCACTTATCCTAATTCGGCAAATCGCAACAAAGCGGAACTGTACGCCGGTCACGCTTATATGGCGCGCAATCCGGAAAACGCCGACGACGCCGCGCGCGCGCGCGAACATTTCGCAAATATTATTAAGCAAGGTTCAAAAGCGGAATATTATCGCGAGGCGTGTTTTCATACCGCGCATTCGTATTACAACCTTCAAGATTACGCGCAAGCCAAACAACTCTTTCTGCAATTTTTAAACGAATTTCCCAAAGACGGCTACGTTCAATACGCGTGCTATTATCTTGGCGACTGCGCGACGCAACTCGGCGCGCCTCAAGAAGCGATCCAGTACTTTGACCGCGCGTTGACGGAATTTCCTGATTCCCCGCTAAAATGGAACTGTCTCCTTGAAAAAGGAGCGGCGTTCTGTCGTTTGGGCGACTACGTTCAAGCGACTAGTTTATTTTCGCAAATTATCTCGGGTAAAGACGTCGCGATCGATTTAGTCGCCAAAGCGACGCTTGGGAACGCCGTCGTCCAAATGGCGCAACAGAATTACGATTCCGCCGTCTCGATTTTGGAAACGTTCGTCTCGCAACACTCAAGCGATCCTCAATACGCGTCGGCGTTGGAAAGCGTTTACCTTTTTGAGGCGTATGCGTTCTATGCGCAAAGTAATTTCGAGCGCGCGCTTCTTCTCGTCGATCAAATCGAAAGAATGCATTCGACAATGGATCCTTACGTCGCGATTCTCAAGGTTCACTTGCTCGTAGGGCTTAATCGAATCGACGAAGCGGAATCGTTGTTGAATCAGTTGGGAACGTCGACCTACGCTCAAACAAACCCCGACGGCGTCGATTATCGTCGCGGCTTGATCTCGCTTGCAAGAGGCGATTGGAACGGAACGATCATCAAGCTGGAAACGCTTCTAAAAGTCCAGCGTAACGGTTCCAACGTGTCGATGTATTACTATAACGACGCAAATCGCAACGGAATGAACGACGTGGATTTCCTCGGCGCTTGCGGAACGCTTATTCTTGCGTATTCGAGCCGATACGGAGCCCAAAAAAATCAAGACGACTACGCGGCTCAAGAAGGAATTTATCAAGCGGTCTCGAACTACGTCGCGTCAAAAAACAGACCTATGTTGCAAAGCATGCTTTCGGCGATCGACCAAAAACGTCTGTCGGCGCAACAAAAACCGATCGCGAAGGGCGCCGACGCGTTGTTAGTTTCCGCGCCGAGCGAAGAATCTAGTCTTAGCGGCTTCAACGCCGCGTCGGGCGGTTTTGTTAATCCGACGGAACCGACGCAGTTTCAAAACCCCGGATTTCGACCGATGGGAACCGACGAAAATCGACCCGCGTATAATCCGAATTTAACCCGGACGCCCGGAGATCGCGCTAATACGGCGCCCACGTATCAACCGCAGCAAAACGCAAATTCCGCAAACGTCCCTTCGCAAAACAACGGAGTTCAGTCGGTTCGACAACCTACCGGGACGTCGACGACGAATCAAACGAACGGCGCGGGAACATACGCGGTTAATTCCGCAGGCGCCAATTACTTGCCAAGCGCGCAAAACGGCGCGAATGACGCGAATGGCGCAAGCGTTCAAACGACGCCGCTCACGCCCGCTAAGGCGCAAGAAGCGCTCAAACGCGCGACGGAATTTTACGTCAATCAAGATTACGACCGCGCCAACGAAACGTTGTTGGAAGCGCGTTTAACGTCGGAGACTTTTTGGCAAGACTGTCCTGCGGAAGCGGCGCGTATCGCGCTTTTACGCGCGCGAACTTTACTCGAATTGAACAAGCGCGCCGAAGTCGTAATGACTTGTCAAGATTTGCTCGACTCCGCGCCCTACTCGCAAGAAGCGGCGGTCGCGGGCGTCTATTTGGGCTTGATGGCGGACGAAGCCGGACGACGCGACGACGCGATTCAGTTCTTGCGTCGAGCGACAAGCGGACGCAACGATTTTCCGATGCTCGACGTAGCCTTGTACACCCTCGGTATGAACGAATGGGAACGACGCAATATCAACGACGCGGTTCAGACGTTCGACAAACTTTACCGCTATTATCCTTCAAGTCCCTATTGGAGTCACGCCGTTTGGGCGCTGGCTCAGATCGAAAGCGACGCTCGTAACGACGTGGAAGCGGAAAAATTGATCAACGAGGCGCTGGCAAAGAAGCCCGACGTCTCGATAGTCGACTACCTTCTGTTTTTAAAGGGCGAAATAGCTCTGCGCGCCAAGGACTATCCTAAGGCGCTCGTCGCGTTCGATATGATAGTTGAACTCTATCCCAACAGCGTATGGCGCACGCGCGCAAAAAATAGACTGTCCGCCGTCCCGGAAAAATACCTTGATTCGGAATACCTCGCTTCGGTTATAAGAGCGACGCAAACGGAAGAATATCAGACGAACAACGCCGTTAGAGGAACTCAAGCGCGCCAAACGACGCCAAACGCAAAGAGCGGCGTCAGTCCGACGCGCGACGATTCGTCGACGTCCTCAAAGACGCCGACGCAAAGTTCCGATTCAAGACCGCCCGCTCCGCGAACGGTTCCGCGTCGAAACGACGATTTTCAATTTAGCGAACCCTATGCGAAGCCTCGTCCGAACGATGCGAACGGCGCCAAGACGCAAACG
This sequence comes from Thermoguttaceae bacterium, assembly GCA_045599865.1. GTDB lineage: Bacteria > Planctomycetota > Planctomycetia > Pirellulales > Thermoguttaceae > RUG369. The sequence goes on along the minus strand of JAZRWW010000275.1, from coordinate 27,933 downwards.
AAAGAAACGCCGTCCTCAAAAGCGTCCGATCGATCAAACGGCGTTTCGAAATAACCTGCGGCGCGTTTTCGTTTGCAATTATCCCAGTTCAAATTTCCACGCGGTCTTTACGACAAAGAAACTCGCGTGAAGAATCAACGAAAGCGTTTTGACTTCGTCGCTAGTATGACGACCTAAGGAGCAACAAATGGCTAAATCGACTTCCTCCTCGTCTAGCGCGCCTTGGCGCGAAGGACGCATCTCCTTCAAAGGATACCGCGTCGAGTTTTTTCTTCTGATCCTACTCACGCTCGCGTGCATCGTATGCGCGTTCGTTTGGAGCAACTCCGTAATTAAACGCGAGCGTCGACAAACGCAATCCAATTCGGCGTCGTTCGTCGCGCCGTCCTCTTTTGCGTTTGCTCAAGACGGATCGATAGACCAAATTTCCGATTCGGCGTCCGCGAACGCGGCGCAATCGGACAAGTCTAACGTCGCGTCTAACAACGTCGGCGGATCTAAACTTTGGCTAAAAATATTGTCGATCTGGTGCGTCTGTTTAATTCCGCCCCTTGTTCTGTGGATTTGGCGCGGCTGGGTCTGGTTTTCAACCATTTTCGGACTCAAATACGAGCTTCGTTGCGACGCCGACAATCCGCGCGCCGCGACGTTTCTGATTACGCGCGGCATATTCCAAAAACGAACCGATTCTATGCACATTGGGCAAATCGTCGATATTCACAGCGAACAGTCGATCATACAAAAATACCTGCTCGGCGGAATAGGCAATATCGTCCTTCACACTAACGACGTGACCGATCCGATCGTCAATATGAAGAATTTAGACGAACCCAACCGCGTTTTTAACGCTTTTGACGAATTAAGACGCCACTATTGGGGACGCGGAGGCGTCCAACTTAATCAAGGCGGCGTAGAAGATTTAGGCGGAATCGGAGACGTAGGCGCTTGAACGGAGAATCATACGATTCGCAAGGAACCATCGTAAAACGACAAGCGTTTTTGTTTTACGTCGTATTTACGCGCTTTAGCGGCAACGCTCGATTTTTCGGCGACGATTCGTTTCGCGCCGAAAACAAACGGATGTAGACCTTTTTTGAATCTGTTCGTTACGAACGAAACTAGGTCGAAGGCGTTATTGAACTGAAGTTCTAACAGTTTTACAAGGATTTGAGATGTTTAAACACAACAAACGTAACGGAACGAGGAGCAAAAGCGGTTTTACGCTCGTCGAACTCCTCGTCGTGATCGCTATTATCGGAATTTTAATTGGTTTATTGCTTCCGGCCGTTCAAGCGGCGCGCGAAGCGGCGCGACGGATGCAATGCACCAACAATTTGAAACAAATCGGGCTTGCGGTTCAGAATTTTCACGATGTGCGCAACGGTCTTCCGCCGACTACGATCGGTATGAACTCCGCTGAAGCCGCGTCGGATCACTACGTTTGGAGCCGCCTCTCTTTTTGGGGATTGATTTATCCATACGCCGAACAAAACGCGTTGTACGATATTTTGATGGAATGGACGAAACGAACCGACGCGTCGACGATCGGCGGCTCTAAATTCCTCGGCTCGCTCGACAACGCGTGGTGGAGTCAAACGCTCACCGAGGAACAACGTCACGGTTTTGGCGGCGTGCCTTATATGCTTTGTCCTTCGAGACGTTCCGGAAATCAAATTACCGAAGAAAATCACGTTCAAACGACCGACGGAAGCGGCTGGCAGGGACCGCGATCCGACTACGCGGTCGTTATGCGCGTCGACACGATCGGCTGGTGGGAAAATTATCTCGTTTACGGACGAGTCAGCGACTACCAAGCGCACGTCGGTCCGTTCCGCGTCGCAAAATGGGGAAATTCCACCGATTATCACTCTTGGCAACCGCGCGACACGATGGCTTGGTGGGGCGACGGCGCCAGCAACCAGTTGATCGTCGGCGAAAAATTTATTCCACAAGACGGCGTTGGCAAAGCGCCTTTGAACGAGGGCAAATATTCCGGCGACGGTTCCTATCTCGTTCAAGGACATTGGAAGTCGGCCGCAGGTTTTCGTTCGTTGTATCCGCATAACAACGGACGCATGGTCATCGCGCTCAAATCAGATTTTCCAAGCGTCAACAACGGAGATCCGTTGTTTAACTACGGATTTGGAAGCGAACACGCCGCCGTTTGCAACTTCTTGCTAGGCGACGGTTCCGTTCGCGCGTTTTCCGTTACGACGTTGCCCGACGTTATGTGGGGGTTGAGCGACGTGCGCGACCATACGATCGTCTCCGTTCCGTGATAATCGGTCTCGGCGCGCGTGCGACGGCTCGCGAACGCGTTTTTATTCAACGGGTCGTCGTTTAAAATTTGAACGCGATTCAAATTTGACGACGCGCGGAGAAGCGTTTCGTCAAAAAATCGAAAATTTAACGACGACCCGACAATCTATCGACAAAAAGGATCGGTGATCAACCGTGTTTAAATCGACGGCATATAAGTTTTGGTTTCTTGCGGCGTTGACGTTGTGCGTCGTCGGATGCGGCAAGAATGTTGGAATGTCTGGAAAAGTAACGTTTTCCGACGACGGTTCTCCGTTGACGAAAGGAACGATTTGTTTCCAATCTTCGACCGGACTTTCGCGCGGGCAAATGAAAGAGGACGGTTCTTTCGTCATTGGTTCGCTCAAGGAAAGCGACGGTTTGCCTAAAGGCGATTACGTCGTTTACTTCTCCGGAGCTACGGAACAAGACGGAACGGACGCGTCGGGAATGCCAAAGTTTAAAAGTTTGCTCGACATAAAATATACGTCGCCGGAAGCGACGCCGTTGAAAGTTTCGGTAACCGGCAAACAAAAAATTGAACTGCAAGTCGAACGACCTGAAAAAGACGAGTATATGTCGGCCAAGTTGCCGCCGGCTAAGTGACGTTTATACTCGGCTATTTTTTAGTCGTTTTAACGTCGACGTTAAAAAGCGTCGGATTTCTTTTGGGACGTCGCGTCTGTCTTGACGGAAAGCGGACGTCCCTTGGTTTTGTTTATGCGTAATTAATTTCAGAACGACGAACGCCTATTCTTGAACGTCGTCGGTAATTCGCATAGATTGTTTAGGCGCGTTATATCGCCAACAAGAAAGGATAATTTTCAGATGACGCATAAAACTCTGTCGTCAATTCTAATTTTAGCGTCTGCGTTCTTCGGCGCGACGCTGTCAAGTTCCGGCGCGGACGCTCAGTGGACGATTCGCAACAAAGCGCGAGAAAGCATTACGGTCGTGGCGCATCGCGGCGCGGGCGATCTTGCCCCGGAAAACTGCCTCTCGTCGCTCGAATTGACTTGGTCGATGGGCGGAATTCCCGAAGTCGACGTGAGAACAACCAAAGACGGTCATATTATGATGTTCCACGACGGCAATTTCCAACGCGTTATGCCTAGCGCGCCGGAAGAAATCCGTAAGCAAAGCGTCGAATCGTTGACTTACGACGAAGTGCGCGCGTTTGATATCGGGTCGTTTCGCGGCGAACAATTTAAAGGCGAAAAAGTCGTCTCGATCGAAGAAATCGTCGAAGCGCTCAAGAAAGACGCGCGCCGCCAAATCGTCATCGACGTGAAAAAAGTCGATTTCGAACAACTGGCCAAAGCGACGGCGGAAGTTCGTTTCCAAATCACCTTGACGTCGGGCTCCGAAGCCGACCTTGCGCGTTGGGCGGATATTTGCGGCGATTACTACGACGCCACGCTCTGGATGGGCTTGGGAAGTTATACGGATCAAGACGTCGAAAAGCGTTTTGAAAAATTGCGCGCCGAAAATTTCAAAGGAATTAAGCGTCTGCAAATTCATATCGCCAAAGACGCCGACGGCAATTTGCGTCCGACGCCCGCTTGTATTCGCGCTAGAGCCGACGAATGTCGCGCGCGCGGAATTGAATTCCAAACGATGCCGTGGAGAACCAAGGACTGCCCGAAAGCCGAACAAGACGTCGATTTCTACAAGCAATTAATCGAACTGGGTTCTATGGGATTCGGAACCGACCGTCCCGACTGCGCGTTCCAAGCGATCGACGAATTTTACGCCGCCTCGCCCGAAGACTGGGACGTCCGTAAGAACGTTCCTCTTAACGAAATTTTGGTTCAAGGACACCGCGGCATGGGCAACGAAGCGCCCGAGGGAACGCTCGACACTTTCCGCCTCGCTTGGTCGAAAGGTCTGACTCCCGAAGCGGATATCCGTATGACTAAAGACGGCGTGATTATGTCCTTCCACGACGACAACTTCCAGCGCATTATTCCGAGCGCCCCGGAAGACGTCCGCAAAAAGGGCGTCAAAGACTTCACTTATGAAGAATGTCGCAAATTGGACGTCGGCGCCTACAAAGGCGAAGCGTTCAAAGGACAAAAAATGGCGAATCTTGACGAAATGATCGCCGCGCTCAAGGAAGACCCGAAGAGACTCGTATTCTTCGACGTCAAACAGGTCGACTTTGCCGTTTTGGCCAAAGCGACGGAAACCGTTCACGAACAAATCATCGTCTGCTCGTCGGTCTACGAGCAACTTCTCGAATGGAAAAAATACGCGCCTCGTTCGAAAGCGATGTTGTGGATGCCGACCACGTGGGGCGGAACGGCGGAAAATCTCAAAGAACGTTTCGATAAAATTCGCGATCAGAATTTCGCCGGGTTGTACGGACTTCAAGTTCACGTAACCGTGAGCGAACAGGGCGACGTCAAGCCGACGGCGGACGCGCTTCGCTATTGCGGAACGGAACTGCGTAAGAAGGGCGTTATTTTCCAAACGCTCTCTTGGAACAACGGCAACAGATATTTGACGTACAAAACGTTGATGGACGCCGGTTGCGGTTCATTCGCCACCGATTATCCGACCGAAACGATGCAGTCGCTCAAAGATTATTACGAAGAAGCGAAATAACGCTTGGCGTCGGCGTAAAAACACGCGGATTCGTCCCGTTTCTCGACGGAAAATTCAAATCAAACGCTGTCGACGAACGCCGTCCCTTTTTAAACGAGCGGACGGCGTTTCAAAACGCGTAGCTCTGAAAAAAGCGTTTGAATTTCACGAACCCGCAAGTCCGTCGTTATTGCGCTTGCCAAATATCGACGTCGCCGTTTGAATCTAGCGCGTATATTTTTTTGTAGTCGCTCGAAATTCCGATCGAGACTAAGAACGTTTCGTTTTGCGTCTCGCTCGTTCCGTCCTTGGTTAGCTCGGTCAACCAGACGCCCGACGGATTGTAGAGATTGAGCGGCGATTTCTTTTGTAAAGCGGACGTCCACGCTCCCGTTTCCGCCGTCGCTATCCAGCGATCGGGCGCAACGACCAAAGCGATCGGGTTCGCGCAACCGACGAACCCGTAGGGAGCGTCTCGACCCGGCGTCCATGAACGATCGGAAAGCCAAACGCCGGTACCCGCGTTAAAGACGTCGACGCGAAACAAGCCCGAATTGGCTACGTAAAGCTCGTTCGTTTCCGAAACGTAAACAATGCAGAAATTTCGATCCGTTCCGGGTTTAAGTCCAGGGTAGTTTGCGGCGTCGTCCGGCGCGCCCAAGACGCAATCCGGCGGGATCGTCTTCGATTCGTCGTCTTTTATGGCTTCAAGACTTTTCCAAGCGAATCGCAACGTTCGTTGGGAATTGTAATCGGCGACGAACAAACGTTCGTTTGAAGACGCCACGCCTCTAATATTCGCGCCGGGCGTTTCCAACACTACTCGCGCGCCGCCCAACGCGCCTCCTCGTGCGGTACGCGTCACGGCGTCGTCGGAACTTTTTCTCTCGTTGGCGTCGGTCTTGTTCAAGGCGTATTGTTCTAAAGAGAAGGAAAGCGCCTTGATTTTTTCCCGATATGCGATTAACAACGAACCGTTCTTGGAACTGTCTTCATTAGACACGAAGGTCAACGCCGTCGGAGCGTCTTCCTCGTCGTTTTTCCACGAATCGAGTCGTTCGCCGATTGAATTTGTCAACACGATTTCATTTTGAGTCGCGAGAAAAATTTCGTCGTTCCAGCCCGCCGCGATCGCTTTTACGGGCGCGTCGGTCATATGGCGTATAGAATTAACGATCACAAAACGAGGCGTCGTTTCTCCCAAAGTTTCAAAAAAGCCCAGACCTCCTCGCGAAGAGGGCGCCGACAAAATTAGAGCGGAACCGACAATTAGCGCGACGGCGGTAACGATCGCTAAGGCGCCCCACGTCGTTCGCGGTTTTTCAAACGTTTTTTTATCAAAAACTATCTTGTGCGCGTGTCCTGCGGTGTCGATCCAAGAATGATTGCGTCCCAACAGATTTTTGATCGGCTTTTTCTCTTCCATCGTTTGCTTTCCTCCACCTCTGCTCTTTTTCGATTCGGCGCCGCGTCGTATCGCGCGTCGTTTGAGCTACAAGCGTCGACTTTCTTTCAATATACGCTTACGTCGACCAAAACGCAAGTCCCCTAATTTCGATTTTTCAAAAAGAGGGAACGTCGGAATCGCTCTTTTGGGACTCGTTAGAATTTTCAATATTCTCCGTCGCGCAGGGCGCGTTTCCCTCGGCTTCTTGATAATCGAGCGGGTTCGTCGTAAATCCCACGAAAATAAATCCCAGCGTCAACCATCCTATCGCCGCGCGTTTCCAGCCGAGCGGAGCGTGGTCGTCCGCCGTTTTCGGATGACGAACGCCAAGCGCGAAAAAGACTAGAACCAGCATTAATACCCAATGCCAGAGACGTCCGATGATCACGCCGAGCGTTATCGCCGTAAACAGCGCGCGATAAAAGAACGTCGCGCGCCGTTCCAACAACGCGTAAAGGACGTGTCCGCCGTCGAGTTGACCAAGCGGAAAGAGATTTAAAGTCGTCAAGAGCAAACCGACCCAAGCGGCGACGGCGGTCGGATGCAACAACAGCGACTGCGACGAATCGTAACCCAGAATAACGCGCGCCGTCCACTGAAAAATCAACGGCTCGCCAAAAATTAATCCTTCGTATTGCGGGGAATCTTGAAAGTTTTCAACTACGGTCGAATTGGCTAGACCGACGACCATAAAAATTAAAGTCGCGACAAGCCCGGCAAGCGGTCCTGAGATTCCCACGTCAAAAAGCGCCCGACGATCGGGAAAAAGACCTCGCGACGCAATGATCGCGCCAAAGGTTCCAAAGGGCGGGAGGGGAAAGGGTATAAAGTAAGGAAGAGACGCGGCTATTTTATAGCGCCGCGACTGAACGTAATGTCCGGCTTCGTGCAACGTCAGAATAATCATTAAGGGCGCGGAAAAAAGCAAACCGCCCAAGATCGTTCCCGAGCCGTAAGTTACGAAGCCGACGAAAAAAGTCGATATCCAAGTCGCAAGATAGAGTTGAAGAGGAACAAACCAAGGACGCTCCTTTTTCCAACGTTTCCACGCGTCAAAAACTCGCTTCCACGAGGATAGACGCGCTTGCGGAGAATCCGATCGCTTTGAATCGTCGCTCGTCTCGTTCATTCAGTTCCTTTATACGAACGCCGCGCGCGTTCGTAAATCTCGCGCGACGTTTGCGGCAAGTTGTTAAGGTCGACAGTTTCCGGGCGATAACGCTTGGCGTCAAAAGCCGCGCGTTCGCGTTCTTCGACGAACTTTACGACGTCGCGCGACGTCGCGCGCGCGCAACGCCTTTTAATTTTTCGTCCTCTCAAAGCAGGAACCGCCAACGCCGCGCCAAAAAAGGCGAATAGGACGAGCGCGACGATAAAAGTCGCGCAAAGAGTCGTCCAAACGTTTGCGCCAAATAAAACCCAAGAACAAGACGCCGCAAGAAAAGCGCGCACGACTTCCCCTCGCTTTCTCGTTCGTTCGAAATCAAATAAACTGAAATCGATTAAATTTCCGACTGGAACTTTAATTTACGATCCGTCAGACGTTCAAACGCTTCAATATACTTCTCACGCGTTTTAAGAACGACGTCTTCGGGCAACGTCGGCGGATTCGAATTTCGATCCCACCCGGAAGCTAAGAGCCAATCGCGGACAAATTGCTTGTCGAAGGACGGCTGACCTTTGCCCGGCTCGTACTGATCGGCAGGCCAAAATCGCGAAGAATCGGGCGTGAGAACTTCGTCGACGAGAATGATTTCGCCGTCCGACGCGACGCCAAATTCAAACTTGGTGTCCGCGACGATGATTCCTCTTTTCAAAGCGTATTCGCTGCCGCGTTTGAAGACGTCGAGCGACATATCGCGCAACTTCGTCGCGACTTCGAGTCCGACGCGGTCGACCGTCTCTTCAAACGAAATATTCTGATCGTGCCCCGTTTCCTCTTTTGTCGACGGCGTGAAGATCGGCTCGTCTAAACGCGAACTCTCAACCAATCCTGCGGGCAACTTGACGCCGCAAACGGTTTGCGACTTTTGATATTCCTTCCAGCCGGAACCGGCAAGATAGCCGCGAACGACGCATTCGATCATTACGACCTTGGTCTTTTCGCAAAGAACGGAACGTCCTTCAAACGCTTTTAAATCAGTTCCTTTTGGAAAGGGCATTTTATTGACGTCGGTCGTGATCACGTGATTGCGCGCGCCGAGCGTTTCAAACCAAAATTCCGCCGTTTGATTCAAGACCTTGCCTTTGTCTGGAACGCCGGTCGGAAGAATCCAGTCGAACGCGCTAATACGGTCGGAACTGACCAAAAGAATCTTATCTCCGAAATCGTAAATATCGCGAACTTTGCCGCGTTTAGGTTCCATACCGGGAATAGACGTCTGCAACACTACGTTAAGGCTCATCTGTTCGTCCTTAATGAAAGACTCAAATACTTACGCGGGCGCAACGCTCGCACGCAACCCTAATTATACGCGGAAGAAAAAAGAATACAAGAAGCGCGTCCAAATATAAAAAACGGACGTCAAAATAGGCGCCCGTCAAAAAACTCAACTAAAAAACGTTAAATTTGTTTAATTATACCAAAACGTCTCGGCGCACGGCTGATTCTCGTAGAGCCAATGACGGATAAACTGTCGATCCGGCACGAAATATTCGTTTACTTCGTCAAGAGTCGAGACGTCTTGTCCGACGACTAGAACGGAATCGTCGGGCGAAGCGTGAGAAAGCGCCCAGACGATCGCGTCCTTGCGATCCGAAATAACGCGCACGTTTTCGGTTTTGTCGAATCCTTGTTTCAAATCGTCGAACGCCTCTTTCGATTGCGATTCGGGCAAATTCCCTCGCGTGACGATCGTGCAATCGGCGTTTGTTTCCGAAGCGCGCGCCATTACGGGACGTTTGCTTCTGTCGCCGTCGCTTGGAACGCTCAAGACGCAATAGACGGAACCGATCGTGACGCGTCGCAACGTCTCCAGCGTCGCGGTCAGGGATTCCGGCGAACTCGCGCGATCCAAATAGACGCCAAAAGGCTGCCCGCAGTCGACGCGTTCCATTCGACCGGGAATATACTCGACGCGTTCGATCCCCCTCGCAATGACTTTCAAATCGATTTTCCAAGCGATTCCCAACGCGGCGGCTTCAAGACAGTTGTAAATATGTTCCTTGCCGATAATGCGAGTTCGAATCGGAGTGGCGTCCGTGCCGGAAACGATATAAAACGACTGCTCGCCGCTTTGACGTTCGATCGGCGTGCCGGAAACGGAACAGACCGTCGGCTGAATTCCGACCGTCAACGTCGGCCGATCGATCAAATGCAAGGCGGCGTCGGTCACGCGGTCGTCGACGTTGCATATCGCGACGCCGTTTTTCTTGAGGTAGTTAAAAATTTGCATTTTCACGCGGCGATACTGGTCGACCGTGTGATGATAATCCAAATGATCGCGTCGTAAATTAGTTAAACACACCGCGTCGAACTCCACGCCGGCGATGCGTTTTTCCGCCAACGCGACGGAGGACGTCTCGATAATAGCGCAAGCGCAACCCGATTCAGCCATACGATCAAGCAGTTCCGCCAACAATTCAGGCTCGGGCGTCGATTCCTTGAGGGGCGCTAATTTTTTTCCGTCGTAAACGCCAAGAGAACCGATCAATCCGATTCGCTTGCCCGCTTCAGCCAAGACCCCTCCGAGAATATAAGAGAGGGAGGTTTTGCCGGCGGTGCCCGTCACGGCGATCATTTTCATCTTACGCGCGGGAAATTCGCGGAAAGCCTGACAAGTCCTTGCAAAAACCGAACGCGGATCGTCGACAAACACGACTTGAAAGTCGTCGTCTCCGTCGACGTCGGCGCGTTCCGATTCTAGTTCCGACGCCAACTCCGCTTCCAAGGAACTGGAAACGACCGCGACTTTGGCTCCGCGAGCCGAAGCGCTTCGCAAAGCGTTTAAAGCCGACGCCGCGACAAGTTCGCAACAGACGAACAGTCCGTCTTTTAAAGGTTCTTCGGCGTTTGTCCCGCAAACGGAAATCGTCGTTTCACGATAAGGCGCGACGTTTTCGCCGCCAAGCAAAATCGAAAGCGCGACTGGAACTCCGTTTTTAGGTTGAATCGACATTCTCATATCCTTCGTATTGCGTCGATCGTCGATCGACAAAACAAAATAAACGTCTTGCGTCGTGTTGCGAGGTTGCGGCACGCTTGACCGACCTCTCTTTTCCGAATCGGATTATGAGAAAAAGGCGTTTCGACGTCAAGACGAATATAGTTTTTTCTTACGCGTATTACGGGGCTAAAAGAACGATCGAAACGCGTCGTCGTTTGCAATACGATTCTTGTTCGGCTTTTATTTGAAAACGTCGAAGCAAAAAAAAGAAAAAAGTCTCGACTTGCGTTAATTAATTTGCTTTTCACGAAAAATTCGTCTACAATAGAACCATAGTTGTTTTACCGTTTGGCGGAAACAGATTTTATATGCGTTTGCAAAGGGAACAGGAACAATGAAACGACGTGATTTTATCAAACTCGGCGGTCTTAGCGCGGCGACTCTTGCAACCGGGACGCGCGGCTACGGCGACGACGCTTCCAAACCGACTTTCGACAAACCGCTTCGCGTCGGTCTTATCGGGACGGGCTGGTATGGAAAAATGGATCTTTTTCGTCTGATGCAAGTCGCGCCCGTCGACGTCGTTACTCTTTGCGACGTCGATCAAGAGTCGCTCGACGAAGCGGCGAATCTTGTCGCGTCTCGTCAAGCGTCGGGCAAACAGCCGCGTAAGTTCCACGATTATCGCGAGGCGCTCGCGCTTAAAGACCTCGATATCGTACTTGTCGACACGCCCGACCATTGGCACGCGTTGCCGACGATCGCGGCGATCGAAAGCGGCGCCGACGTCTACGTTCAAAAGCCGATCGCCGTCGACGTCGTGGAATGTCAAGCGATGCTTGCCGCCGCGCGCAAGCATAACGCGGTCGTTCAAGTCGGTCTTCAGCGTCGAAGCACGCCGCATTTAACGCAGGCAAAAAAAGAAATCGTCGATTCGGGGCGTTTGGGGAAAGTCTCGCAAGTCGAGATTTTCAGCTATTACGGCGGACCTGGCGAAGCGTTCCGACAAGACGTCGCCGAAGTTCCCGCCGGGTTCGACTATGATTTCTGGTGCGGTCCGGCGCCTAAATTACCATATTATCCTTGTTTGCGTCGTCGTTCGTGGCGTCAATTTTACGAATACGGGAACGGAACTATAGGCGATATGGGCGTTCATATGTTTGATATGGCGCGTTGGTTGTTGGGCGTTCGTTATCCGAAGCGCGTTTATGGAACGGGCGGGATATTTATGAAAAAAGGCGGAACGCCCAATATTGCCGACACGGAGACGGTCGTTTTCGAATACGACGATTTGACGATCGAATGGAAACATCGAAATTGGTCGGAATTGCCTGAAAGAAGACACCCTTGGGGCGGGTATTTTTACGGGAAAAACGGCGTTTTGAAGGCGAGCGTTTTCGGTTACGACTTCAAAAAATACTACTCGAACGAAGTCGAAAGCGTCGACGTCAAATACGAAACCGACGAGTACCCCGAAGATAAGACCGAACGGGATATCGAACTGCATACGGCGCCCGCCGTGCGCGAACATATGCGCGACTTCCTCGCACGAATCGCCGATAGAGGACGACCTCGAAGCGACGTCGAAGAGGGCGCGATTTCGACTATCTCTTGCATTTTAGGAAATATCTCGATGAAACTGGGACGAGCGCTCGAATGGGACGAAGAAGCGGGAAGAGTCAAAAACGACGACGAAGCCAACGCGTTGCTTGCTCGACCCTATCGCGCGCCTTGGATTCACCCGCAAGTTTGACGACTTGAATAGGAACGGTTTCTCGAAAAGGGCGCATCGATGACGACGTTGTTTACCGAAAGTATTTTGTTTTGGCTGATTGCCGCGAGCGCTTGCGCTTTTTGCGGCTTTGCGCTTTCGACGGGACTTGCCAAGCGTCAATACGCCGTCGGAGGCGTTTGCCTCGCGCTGTGCTTGGCGGCGCTCGGCGCCGTCTTGGTTTATTGCGTCGACACGGACGCGAAATCGGTTCGTCGTTCGATCGACGGACTTGTCGAGGCGGTTGGGCGCGACGACGTCGAGGGCGTCTTGTCGTTCGTCGCCCCGGACGCTAATCGAACGCGCCTTTTAGCGACGTTTAATATGGGACTAGCCGACGTTGAACGCGCCAAAATCAGCAATTACAAAGTATTGGAAATCACGCGGACGACTTCGCCGCCTCGCGCGCGCGTCTCTCTTCGCGGGGTCGTCGCGGGCAAAACGACGTCGATCGAAACTTATCCTTTCACGGTCGTCGTCGATTTTACCAAAGTCGAGTTGCGTCTCGGATTAGACGGCGTTTGGCGCGTTACGGACGAATGCGAATTTCACTATCCGGGCTATTCGACGGAAGGGGCGCGCGGCGACAAATTCGATTAGTTTCAAATTCGATTAGTTTCAAAGGCGAATAGTTTTAAGGCGCGCTTACTGCTTGGAAGACAGCTCTTTAATTCTGTCGCGTAGTTTGGAGGCCAATTCGTAATCTTCAATTTCGATCGCCTCGTTGAGGTCGTTCCGCAGACGAACGAGTTGAGCGCCTTCGTCGAACGAAACCGACTTAGCGGGGCGTTTGCCGCAATGTTCGGTCGAGCCGTGAACGCTGAACAAGAGCGGTTCCAAACGCGAACGAAAGGCGCGATAGTCGTTCGCGCAACCGAGACGTCCCGTCTTGCGAAAATCCAACAATCCGACGCCGCAACAGGGACAAGCGGCAAAATCTGAATTTTCTAAATCTTCCGTCAGTTCCTTAAGGCTCGCCTTGTCGTTTTCTTCAGAACCAAAGTCGTCTTCGCCGTAATCTTCCACGCAACGACCTTCTTTCGAATCGTGCGAATCTTGACCGTTGTTCTGGTGCAAGTACTGATACGCGTGTTGATCGCAAAGATGCAATTCTTTAGGACGCGCGTCCGTCATCTCGGTAATATGAAAAGTCGCGACTCTGTCGCATTTTTGACATTTCATTGCGAAACCTTTTGAACTCTCGTAGACGCGCGTTTGGAACGCGGCGCCAAAGTAACATATGCGTCGCTCGATAAATCGAACGAGAAGAACCGCCCCTTATTCTAACCGTAAATCGGACTTTTAAAGCGGGCTCAAGGAAAAAAACGCGTTTTTTCTTTTGAGCGTTCTTTGCGGCGACGGCGCGCTTCGAAAAGACGCGCGGAAAGTATAAGATAGAGAATCTTGCGATAAAAGTCAAGGTCTACGCGTCGTTTTTTGACTCAAAGGCGCCTCCTCCAATCGTTCTCTTGCGCGATCATCCGCGGTAAGTCGTTCGTATTCTGAACAAGGTTCGCGTCGGAATCGCGACGTAAGGCGCGCGACAAGCCGCTTGCCTTTAGACAAGCGGACGACGACGAAAATTTTACGCAACTTTCAGTAAACGAATACTTTATTTCGAACTAGCGCTTTGATTTCCCGCCGACGAAAGCTCGATACGCGTAATATATTCCAAACAAAACAAAAATCTGAACGCCGGTAAGCAAACATTCCTTCTCCACGAAAGAAAGGCGTCCCATATAGTAATAAATAATTTTTTCAGCCAAGGGCAAGACGACGACCAGCCCAAGCGACAAGAGAAGAGTCAATAATCCGAGCGCGTTTAAAACAATTCGAATTCCTCGCGTCGTCGATTCTCCTTTTTGAGTTTCGTTTTCGGCTCGTAACTTTTCAAGTTCCAGTTCTTTTGCGGCAAGTTCGTTGCGAGTAGCGACGTAATTCCGCGTAAATTGAGGATAATCGCGCGCGACGCGTTCGAGTTCGTCGTTGTTTGTCGTCGATTCCATCGTTTTTTCTCCTTTGCTCGTTGAAATCTTGAAGTTTGTCTTTCGACGCTTCACGTCAATTATCGTCAAACGCCTTCCCTCTTCTGACGAAAAAGTTTGTCTCGTATAAAAAGACGTTTTTTAGACAATCTTCGTTAATTTTTCTAAAAAATCAGAAAAAACGGTCATATTTCTTGAATTGAAAACGAATATATTACGTTCGTGAATTTCATCTCGGCTACAAGTCTTTTTAAGGAGAAAAAATGAACGCCTACGACGAATACGAAACTCGAGAAGAACTGATGCGCGCCTTGGAATCGCAAATCGCGCAAACGTCGTTAGAAGACGGACGAATCGTCTATCGACTGCGCAATAACGAACTTGACGCGTTACGCGCAAAATACGACGCGGCTACGCGTTCGGTCGATTCGGAATCGAAACGACGACGCGAGATTGAAACTCGTCTGAACGCGTTGACGCGCGAACGCGACGAAACGCTCGCCGAACTCGAACGCGCAAAAGCCGACGCCGCGAATCCAAACGAATTGCGCGACGCGTTGCGAAGAAGCGTCGAACAAGCGAACGCGTCGAAAGCGCGCGTCGCCGCGCTTGAGGCGGAACTCAAGCCGTTGCGCGAAGAAAACGACGCCTACAAAAAACGAGAAACGCGCGCCAAAATCGAAACGCAACTTGTCGACGCGGCAAGAAAAATGAATTGTTGCGAGACGGCGTTGCGCGACGTCAAACGTTTGGCGCCCCTTTTTCGTCTCAACGACGCCGACGTCGCCGTTACCGACGACGACAAATTGGTCGTCGAAATACTTCAAGAAGAACTCGCGCTTTCGCCGCATTGGCTCGCGCGTTCGCAAGGAAGCGAGGCGTCGTCTGGCAAGCTCGAAGCGCCGTTCAACGCGCGCGAGAAATTCCTCGACGCGATGAAAAACAACGATTTTGCCGCCGTCTTACGGAACGCGCCTCGAGCAAAGCGTTAATTATCGCCAACCTCTCTCTATTTTCACTCTGTTTTAACTTAACTCAAAGGAGAACTGAACAATGTCGACAAATTCAACCGACTTACTAAACGTCCGCCTCGATCTCGCCGACGTTCTTTCGTGGCGAGCCGCGCAAACGCCCCGACTGATTCGACTTTTCCAAATTCCTCAGACTTTGAACGACTCGCGCGGACGTTGCGCTACGAGTACGGAACACAAGTGGCTCGAAGGCGTCGAAACGCCTAAAACAAAAGCGTTTAGCGAATACGAATACGAAAATTCAACGGGAACGTTTACCGTCGAGTCCTCGACCGGCTGGAAAGTCGGCGATCTGTTCCACATTCTTGGCGACTCCGCCGTGTTAAGGATCGAGTCTACGACGTCGACGACGATCGTTCCGTCCCTTGTCGCGTCCAACGGTTCCTCGTTGGCGCTGGCAAGTTTCACGGCGTCGAACGGCGGAACGCTTGTTTTCGACTCGCGCCCCGTTCAAGAAGGGTCGACTTCCGGCGAAGATTTCTTTGCGCAATCGAACGCGGAGTCCAATTATACGCAAATCTTTCGCGGCGACGTCGAACTTAGCGGCACGGCTCAAGCGATCGGTCAAGCGGGCTTTGAAAACGACGTCGCCGTTCAACTTCAACACGCGACGGACGCGATCATTCGCCGTATTAACGCGGCGCTCGTCTTCGGCGTCAAGTCGGCGCGAACGTCAAGCGCGCCCGGAACAATGGGCGGACTCTACTATTTTGGAACGCAACAAGGGGGACTTTCTCGTCCTCAATCGAATTCGCCCGCGCTCACGCTTAACAAAATCAACTTAGCCGCGCAAGACGTCACCGACGCAGGTTGCGCGCCGGACGCGATTATTTGCGGAACGGGTCAAGCGCAAGTGATATCCAGTTTGTCGAGTTCGCAAGTTCAAATTCAACAAGGATCGTCGACCGTCGGAACCTACGTCGATCGCTTTATAACGTCCGCCGACGGAAACGTTTTGCGCGTAATCGTCGAGCCGTCGATACCCGACTCGGACGTCTGGGTCTGCGACACAAGAGGATTCGCGCTCGTTCCGTTGCGCGGTCGCGCGCTCCATACGGAACCGGCGACGGCGCCGGGCACGGACGGCGTTAAAGCGACAATCATCGGCGAATATACGGCGGAATTTAAAAACGCCAAGCAGGCGCTTTGTCGTATTTCCGGGCTGAAAGCGTCTTCGCTCGTCCTGGCGTAACGATCGACGCGCCGACGTTTAATCTTTGACCGCGTATTCTTGCGCGGTCTTTTTTTCAACGAAAGGAAAAAAATGGAAATAATCGACTTAACGCTTTCTTCGCTTGTTCCCTACGCGAATAATCCGCGCAATAACGCGTCCGCAGTCGACGGCGTGGCGGAATCGATTCGACAATTCGGATTTCAACAGCCGATCGTCGTCGACTCGCGCAACGAGATCGTCTGCGGACACGCGCGATTTCTAGCGGCGCAAAAACTTGGACTTGAAAAGGTTCCTTGCGTTCGCGTCGACGCTTTGAGTCCCGCGCAAATCAAAGCGTATCGTCTATTAGACAACAAATTGCACGAGAAGTCGGCTTGGAATTTCGATCTTTTGCGCGTCGAACTTGGTTCCTTTGAATTTGATTTCACGCCCTTCGACGTCGAATTTAATTTCAACGATTCGGACGAACGGGAATCCGAACGGAACGAAGCCAAAATACCGACTTCTTTTCAACTGATCGTCGAATGCGAAGACGAAGAATCGCAAGCGGAATTATACGAACGACTCGTCGACGAAGGATATAAAACGAGGATTTGCAACTTATGCGCAAACGACGCCTGATTTTAACTTCGAAAGTCGCGCCTTCCTATCGCGTCGGACGCGTCGTCGGAACGATCGATCGTCCCGATTTACGCGTCGTTGAAAAAACGATCGAATTTGACGATCCAACGTCGCTCGATCACGACTGGTCTCTCGGTTTAATTGTCGGTCCGTCCGGCTCCGGCAAAACGAGCGTCGCGCGAGAATGTTGGAAAGACGCGTTCTATCGACCGTTCAAATGGAGCGAAGAGCGAGCGATCGTCGACGAATTCGCTCCTCGTCCTTTCGACAAAATCGCGGAGGCGCTCGCCGCCGTTGGACTCGCGACTCCGACGACTTGGATTCGTCCCTACGCGACGTTGAGCGGCGGCGAACGGTTTCGTTGCGATTTGGCAAAAGCGTTGCTCGACTCGACAAGTCCTATCGTCGTCTTTGACGAATACGCGAGCGTCGTCGATTCGACCGTCGCTCAAAACGCGTCGATCGCGTTGCGTAAGGCGTTTGATCGACGCGCGTTCGATAAGAAATTCGTCGCGTTGGCTTGTCGCGACGACCTCGCGCAATGGTTGGAACCCGATTGGACGCTCGATATGTCGACGGGAAATTTAACGCGAGGTCGTCTTCGGCGTCCTAAAATTCAACTCGAATTACACGAAGTCGAGCGCGACCTTTGGACGTCCTTTAAAGGTTTTCACTATTTGAGCGGCGCCCTAAATCCGCTCGCGAAAACATACGCGACGACGATCGACGAATCCGACGGTCGAAAGACGCTCGTCGCGTTTGTCGCAATCTTACAGGCGGAAGGGCGCGCGGGCTGGAAACGCGTTCATCGACTCGTCGTTCGCCCGGAGTTCCAAGGAATTGGAATCGGAAGCGCGACTCTTGACCGCGTTGCAGAATTAGTGGAAAATTCAGGCGCAAGACTTAGAATCACGACAAGCGCTACGACGTTTGTCAGACGCTTGAAACGCGCAAAGAATTGGCGCGTCGCGCAAGTCTATCCTCACGGAAAATTCCAGCGCCATTCAGGTAAAGAATCGCGCGGATCGTTCGGACGCGCGGTCGTTTCTTTTGAATTTCAGGGCGCTAACGCGGAAAAAAACGGCAAAAGTTAAGTCGTTTCCGTTTGCCAATAAAAAAACCGCTCGACGAACGAACGTTCCTCGAACGGTTAAAATTTAAATTTGCCGACTCGGTCGACGTTACCAACGCAAGCCAAACTTATCGCCGTCGCCTTCGCGAACAAGCCCGCCCTTGAGCGGCTTTTTCGGCTGAAGTTTCTTAATGCGCTCGTTGCGCGCTTTCGTTTCGGCTTCTTCCCGCGTCTTAGCGGCTTCTTCCGCCGCTGCGGCTTCGGCGTCGGCCTTCGCTTGAGCTTCGCGTTTCGCGACCTCGCGCGGGTCTTCTTGCAACTTTTTCATCGACAAGCCGATTCTGCGCTTTTCGACGTCGATATTAATAATCTTCGCCTCGACGTATTCGTCGACGTTCAAAACGTCGGAAACGGCGTTGACGCGCGCGTAAGCGATCTCGCTAATATGGACGAGTCCGTCAAGACCTGGCGTCAATTCGACGTAAGCGCCGAAAGACTGAATACTCGTAACGCGCCCGCGAATCACGTCGCCAACGTGGAAATTCTGGTCGATCGTATCCCATGGATTCGCGAAGTTTTCTTTCAAGGAAAGCGAAATCTTGTTGCGCGCGACGTCAATCTTCGTAATCGTAACGGTAACGCGCTCGCCCTCCTTAACGACGTCGCTAGGATGCTTAACGCGTCCCCAACTCAGAGCGGAAATCGGAATGAAACCGTCGACGCCGCCAAGGTCGACAAAAACGCCGACGTCGATAATCTTACGAATAAGACCTTCGCGAGTCTGACCTTCCGCCAATTCGCTCAACGTCTTTTCTCGCTGTTCTTCGCGCTCGCGTTCCATCAATCTACGGCGACTAACGACCAAATTACGACGTTCCGGGTTAATTTCCGTGATTTCGCACTTCCATTTTTCCCCGATAAACGCCTCGGGATTGTCGACGTGGAAAGTCGCAAGTTGGCTCATCGGCATAAAAGCGCGTAGTTTTCCGACCTCGCACTCGAGTCCGCCGGTATTGACGCCGGTAATTCTCGCCTCGACGATCGCGCCTTTAGACAAACTCAGCCAATCTCCGGCTTCCGCCGCCGCAAAGGGCAACGAAACCTCGTATACGCCGTCTTCCGAATTGAACTTCGAGACGACGCATTCAAACTCTTGACCGACTTGCAAAACGTAATCGTCGGGAAATTGCTTGAGCGGAATCAACCCCAATTCTCGCGCGCCGACGTTGACGAAGACCGACTCGCCTTGAATCGATTCGACGCGGCACGTTACTTTCGTTCCGTCTTCCAGCTGTTCGCCCAAGACGCTCGCAGGCGCGGCGTCCATCATTTTTTCAACGGAACCTTCGCCAAGCACGGCGGACAATTCGTCTTCCAAGTCGTTCGACAACTTCTCGCGACGATTCGGAAGAACAACGGACGTCTTCGGTCGACGCGGAACGACGATCGCTTTTTTCTCGGCGCGTTCCTCGCGCTCGCGACGATCCCGCTTTCCTCGCGGAGCGCCGTCGTCGGCGCCCCTACCGTTTTGCGAATCGGCGCCGTTTTGCGCGCCCTCGGCGTTTCTTTCGTTTCGTCGACGTCGTCCTTCGTCGCGAATAGCGCCCAACGGCGAATTCGCGTTCCGACGCGCTTGAAACGCGGGACTACCGGCGGCGGCCTTTTTGATTCGTTCTTCAATTTGACTTGCGGAAACGACGGGCGCGGCGGCCGCTATCGATTCGAAAGTCGGCAACTGATTAACTTGAGACGCGTCGTTGTTTTGAACGGTTGCGACTTCGTTGGTCGCGGAAGTTTGGGCGTTGACGTTTTGTTCGTTATTTTCCATAGCAAACGCTCTAATATACCAAGGTCGGCTCCATACGCCGACTTCTAAAGTGACGCGCGGTCGCGCGCATCGAAAGGCGCGCCAAAACGGACGCGTTGAAACAAATCGCAATTTTACCCCCAAACGCGCCGTTTAAAAGCCCCCGGCGCGCGCGTTTGGGAAATTTTCCAAAAAACGCCTTGTCGTCCAAGGCGCCGACGACAAGACGCGCGTAAAAGCACCGAAATCGTTCATTCCGAAGTAACGGCGAAACTCACGGGCACGTTGACTTCTTGGATGGAATCTTCACTGACGCCGATCGAAAAGACAATTTCGCCAAGTTGTTCCTTTTCAGGACCGGTGAAAGCGCCTTGCGGAGAACCGACGGGAACCTCGATCGTCGCTTCGACAAGACGAATCGGAGAAGATTTCTGCA
Source organism: Thermoguttaceae bacterium (assembly GCA_045599865.1). Lineage (GTDB taxonomy): Bacteria > Planctomycetota > Planctomycetia > Pirellulales > Thermoguttaceae > RUG369. The sequence goes on along the minus strand of JAZRWW010000275.1, from coordinate 7,599 downwards.
ATTCCTCGTCGGGGTACGTCAGACTCACTTTCAACCAATCGGGTCGAACGCTCTTAACTTTAACAGTGTCGGCGTTCGCGGGAATTTTGTCGAAAATAGTCAGACGCAAAGTCGTCGTTTTACCGACGGATCGAGGCGCCGTGCCGAGCATCAACTGACCCGTCGTTTTCGCGTTGTACAAAGGACCGGCGACACGAACGCCGGCGCCTGCAATTTGTCCAGTAATCGTCGTTTCTAAAATCGGCATCTTGGGACTGTTCGTTCTGACCCGCAACAATTCTTGGAACGCGCCTTGCGGCATGCCGGCTTTCATCGTAAGGACGCCGGAAAACAGACTCGTCGTTTGCGCGAAGAGTTTGTGCTTGAGATCTTCTTCGGTCAACTCCGCAAGATCGCTTTTTTGCAATTCAACGGAGAAACGTTCGGGATCGGAAAGCTCGACTTCGGTAATTTGCAAATCAAAGGGCGTTCCGTCCTCGTTCTTTTCGAATCCAAGAATACGAAAGGCTCGCGAAGAATCAGAGGCGGTCGGCGCGTTTTGAAACGTAATTTCATTGGGATCGGAAATAATCGGAGAAGTATACAGCCCCTTGACGGCAAAGGTGACTTCGCGTCGTTTCGGGTCGTTCGTAAGAACGCGAATCCCTTGATTGAAGACGCCGCCCGAGCGCGCGCCGTCCCATTTAAACAGAACCGTAGCTTTTTCGCCCGGCTTGAGCAACGTCTTAGAAATAGTAAATTCCGTGCAAAAACATCCCTTTCCCCCGTCGGCCAAGGTCATATCGGCGTCTCCAACGTTCTCGATATAAAAAGGATGCTCGCCGCGCTCGCTAGACGGATTCTTTTCTATAATGCCGAAATCAAAGACTTCTTCGTCAATCTTTACGCGCGGACTTTTACGCGTCTTTTCTGCGATCGAAGTCTCTTTCGATTCAGACTTTTCCTCTTTCTCGGCGCTTCCGTCGCTTATGATCGCGGTTCCCTTGTTGATCTCGCGGTCGGGAGTCCAAGCAAACTGACTCGCTTGAAATTTGCCAATGACAAAACCTAAAACTAAACCGGAGATTATTCCGCCCAAAACCGTCGCGAAAAAACCGCGCATTCGCTCACCTTATGCAATTCCTTCGCGCGTCTTCGTTAAAAACGCGCGCAGATCGATCGCGTTTGACGCCGCGCCTCGCTGGAACGCGCGTCAAACGCCTGATAAAATTAAACGCATCTAAGTAGTCGGCGCGACGTTTTCGCCCCGACGTTTTCGCCCCGACGTTTTCGCCCCGACGTCATTCGATCGAATATTCGTCCGCCAAACGAATGAACTTTTCGACTTCCGCTTCGGAAAGAACGCCGCGGCGTTCAATTTCGATATTCGCTTCCTGATTCGTCAGCTTTTCTCGCGCGGCGACGGAAATACGCCCCGCCTTGTCGAAAGAATAAGTAACTTCAACGGGCGTGCCTTTCGGCAAATTGGCGGGCAAATCGACAATGCGGCACTTTCCGAGCAACGCGCAAGCGGTCGGATCGGGCGCGTCGCCTTCCATAACTTGAACGCTGATGCGCGTTTGTCCCTCTTTAACCGTTTGGAACGTCTTAGAAATCGAATAAGGCAAGGTCGTGTTGCGCGGAATCATAATGTAATTGACAGCCGACTTCGTTTTGGAATCTTGCATAACAATTCCAAGTCCGTGCGAATTGACGTCCTCTTCGCGAACGTTCTCGAGCATTTTCTTAACGCGTTCGTCCAACTCGCTTTTCTTATTGTACTGCGCCTCTAAGATCGCGGCGTGAATCGCGGCGCCGCGCGCGACGGCGGTGTGCGGGTCAAGGTCGGGATTGCGATAAGGAATTTGTCCCGTCAATTTTTCCAACATCGCGGGCACTTGCGGCATCAACGTGGAACCTCCGATCATAACGATCGCGTCAAGATCGGAGAACTTCATTCCGGCGTTTTCGACGACGTACTGGGTCGTGTCGGCGGTACGCTGGAGCAAGTCGAACGTCAATTCTTCAAAGAGTTGACGCGTAACGGGAACGGAAATAGACTGTCCCTCGTGTCGGCAGGAAATATTCGTTTGCTCGCGAGTCGACAACTGAATCTTCGCGACGTCGCAGTCGTTTCGCAACATTTGCATCGTTTTAGGCGACTGATGAAGATTGACGCCGTATTTTTCGAGGAATTTTTCGCACACGTAATCGGCGAGTCTGTCGTTCCAGTCGACGCCGCCCAATTTAACGTCGCCGTCGGTTGAAACGACGTGGAAATTGTTTGCGGAATATTCGACGACGGTCGAGTCAAAAGTTCCTCCGCCAAGGTCGTAGATCAAGATGCGGCGCGTTTTCGAATGTTCGGAACGCCCCAACTCTCCGCGATGCCACGCGTAAGTCAACGCGGCGGCGGTCGGCTCGTTGATAATGCTCACGACGTTCAGACCGGCGATACGCCCGGCGTCTTGAGTCGATTTACGACGCGTGTCGTTGAAATAATAAGGAACGGTGATGACGGCGTTGGCGATCGGACCAAGAGTTCGCTCGCCGTCTTGCTTCAACTTGCGCAAAATCAACGAAGACACGAATTCCGGCGTAACCTCGTGCCCGTCGAAGACGCGGTGATAACCGACGGCGCCCATTTGGCGCTTGATGCGTTCGATGACGTTTTGAGGGTCTTCCATAGCGGCGCGACTACGATTCGGACCGACGATAACGTGCTTGCTTTCGGCAAGTAAGATAAGGCTCGCCGTTTCAACGTCGTCGTCTTCGTTTGGAATGGGAGTAGGCTCGCCTTGTTCGTTGACGATCGCCAACGTCGAGAAAGTCGTGCCTAAGTCGATACCGACAGTTTTACCTTCTTGAAATTCCATCTTATACTCGCTATTGTCGTTACAGTTTATCCGTCGCGCTACTCGACGCCTACGAATCGTCGACGACGACAGTTGTTAAAACGATCCGTCTATCTCTCGTCGCGCGCTTGCCGTAAATCAATAAAAACGCCGTTCCACAATTATACGACGCATACCTTAATTATATATGCTAATCCCTTTTTATTCAAGAGTCAAGAAAAAGATGACAAAACGTCTGAAAAATACGTTTTTTTCTTTCAGACGCTTTGTCGAATAGTTTGTCGACTCTTAAAAACGCTCTCCGATCGGTTATTTGGAAACTTTCTTCGACGTTCCTTTAACGCTCAAACGTTCCTTGGGCTTGGAGTCGACCTTTTTCGTCGTAGGTTTTGGAGCGTCCTTGGCGTCGCTTTTGGGTTCTTTTGTCGAGCCCGGAGCCGCCTCCTTCGATCCGCCGTCCGATTCTTTTGAATCGGGATTCTCCGCCCCGTTCTCCGTTTCTTCGGCGTCAGATTCGGAAGGTTCGACGTTTGGTTCGTTCGTTTCGGAGTTTTCGTCGTCGAATCCGGCAAAAAAGTCGTCCCCTTCTTCGTCTTGTCGCGCCAAATCTTCGTCTTTGATTTTTTGCGGACCAAGTTCAAAAGGTTTTTCGTCTTTGTCGGTCTTTTCGACTTTAGCGTCCTTATCCTCGTTGGAGTCGACAAATTCGGGCGTAACGACGCCTTCTTCCGATTCGTTCGTCGTTTCTCCGTCGTTCTTTTGCGACGCGTCGTCTTTCGGCGATTCGTCTTTCGGCGATTCGTTTTCGTCTCTGGGAATTTCACGATTCATTTCAAACGCGTTCGTTCCTTCAGGTCGCTCGGAATCGTTCAAAATCGCGTTTTCGGCGTCCGCTTTTTGGACGTTTGCCGCGTCCAACGCTTCAAGTTCTTCGGCTTTAACCGCCTCGCCGGAATCGATTAGCAAATAGCCCGCCCACCAAAAAGGCGCGTCGTATTTGGGAATCGACTCGGAACGCCCCAACTTGCGCAAACGAGGTTCTTCTTCGACGACGACGTCCCGCTCGCGCAACGCCAAAACCGCCTTTTTCCACGCTTCCGCAACGGGACTGTTCTCGTAATTCTTCACAAAATCAGTCGACAAATCATAGGCGGAACGTCCGCCGACGCGCCAGCGACTCAACAACATCGCGTCCGCGCCGCTCGCCTGCATCGCCAAGACGGGCAGGAATATCTCGGAGCCGTCCCCGCCGCTTTTCAGCGCGTCTTCCGCGTGCGTTCGCAACGCCGACAAAACGATCAATCGAGGCGCGCCCCAAGGACAAGATATCCAATCCGCCGCGCGATTGCCGACGCGCGACTTGCCAAGAATTAACGGCGCCCAATTCCAGACGTCGCCTAGAATTTCGTCCCAAACGACCGCTCTCTTCAAACGCGCGGCGTAAATCGCGCCGGGAATCGCGCTCATATCGGCTAAACGCGCCGCTTCCGTCTTAGAAACGGCGGCGGCAAATCGTTCGGCGGCGGCTTCTTGAATCTCCGACTTTTCGCGCGGATACGTTTGACCGACAAGCAACGTCGTGGCGACGAACGAATTGCGCCCCAACGCGTTTGGAAGCGAAGTCGCGACGGTCGCCGAATAACGGATCGTAAGGTCTGGAACCTGAATCATCGGAATCAACGTCGCTTCGTAAGCGTCGAGCGCCTCGCGTTGACGCGCCGAACGACTCTTGCGTTTGACCGGCGCCTCGGTCGCGTCCGAACCGACTTTTCGATCGGAATCGTCGTCGGCGACTGTCGACGCTTCCTCGAGGGGCGTCTCGGTTTCGACCGTCTTTTCCCCGTCTTGTTCTTCGTCGTCTATTTCCTCGTTCCCGTCTTCGGTATTTTCCGCGACGCTTTCGTCGGTCGATTTTTCGTCAGATTCTTCGTCGACGTCGGCGGCAGCGGCGGGCAAGCAAAGCGCTTCAAAAGGCAGGTACCACAAATACGAATCGGGCACGACGACCAATTTCGAAAACACGACGTTAAAACGATCGGCTTCGACGTCGGAAGCGCCGGTCAGAATCTCGCGCAACTTGGCGCCTTGCGCCTTCCAGCGCGCTTCCGCAAGATCGGAAGCGGCGATTTCGCGCGTTCCGTCGGTATTGCCCAACGTCTTAAGGAACGTCGCGACGGCGTCGCCGACGCGTTCGGACGATCCGACGCGCCAAGCGTCAAGATTTTCCTTCCCGATCATAAAGCCGAACGTCTGCCCTTCGGCGTCTAAGAACGACAAAATCGCCGTATCCGGGGGCAGTCTCTTCTGAACGTCCGCGACGGACAAGACGGGCGGAAACACGTACGGGATTCTCACTCGCCCTGCGGCAAGAAAACGCATCGTCGCTTCCAAGCGCATCGAAGTTTCAGTCAGACGTTCGCACAACGCGACTTGGCGTTCTTTTTCGGCGGAATCGGTAGGCGCGCTCGGCAACGAATTGAGTTCCTGAACCAAGGCGTCCGCGTCTTGCAACGCCTGCTCAAGGGGCGGAAAAGCAAGCAACGCGGACTGACGCGCGGCGCGCACGGAGGCGGTCGTCAACGCGGAATCCGCCGTAAGGATATAGCGTAGCGAGAGAAGTCGACCGCCGTAAGTTTGCGTTCTGAAAAACCGCTCGCGTCGCACGCGTTCGGCGACTTCAAAGGCTTTGTCCTTCAAATCGCGTTCGAAAAGGAGACAGAACCAGCGTTCGTAAGCGGAAGGCGGCGCGATCATCTGAATCGAAAGAGATTCCGTCGGGCGTACCGCCCAGTCGACGACGGTCGGTTCGCGCAAAAGATACTCGTACAGATCGGCGGCGTTGCGCGGGGTCAAATAGCCGTTGGCGGAAAGTCCCCCTTTGACGTAATTGTCAAGGCGCAAAAGTTGCAACGCCCAAGGAGATCGCAACTTCGAACCTTCCACGACCTTGGCGAGCGCCTCGTCGCCGGCGTCGACGTTCCCGTTCGAATAAAGCGACAACGCGTTCAAATAATTCCAGCGATCGGCCGCGCGACTGGATCGCAAGCCCAGACCGGCGGTCGCGCGCATCGTCTTGTCGATCGCGGCAAGCCCGCTGGCGGCGAGTCGCGCGTTGCCCGCGTAAATAAATTCTTCGACAAGTTCAAGTCCGAAAGAAGCGGTCAACGTCTGCATATTCCTAGACGATTTCGCCCAGCGATACGCCAAATTAACGACGGGATCCTCGCCCGAGCGACGCAACGCCTTCGTAGCGTTCGAATAATTGCGAATCGCTTCTTCGACGAGTAAATAGTCGCCGAACTGATAAGCGGAAATCGAGGCTTCAAAATAACATTCCGCCGCCTCGCGGACTTTGTCGGCGCGAAGGTACGCGTTGCCTAATTCGAAGAGCGCGACGCCCGTTAAAGAATGGTCGTATTGCCCCGCCATTAGAAGAGAATTGCCAAGAACCTTGACGCCGTTGAGCGTCTTGTCGTTTTGAATCAGCGTCAGACCCCAGATCGTATCGAGCAAAGTAATCGACCAATGATTGGGCGCGACGGATCGTTTGGAAAACGATTCGAGCAGTTGCGCGCTCATCGGATCGTAAGGCGCGAGAGGTCCCAAAATCTCCGCGCGCCTTCTAACCGCCAACGCCGTGCAACGCAAAATTTCGAGCGGATTAATATCCACAAGAATCTGATTGTCGGAAAATCCCTGCGCTTTGATTCGTTCGTCGGTAATTTTTTCGCCGATGGTAATCGTCGCCCTGTTGGGAAAAACGCCGATCGGACAATCGCGCCTTCCGCCGCCCCAAGGCGCCGCGCCTTTTGCGCGCGTCGTCACGACTCCTATGTAAGAAACGCGACTCAGCCAATTCGGATAAGTCAGCGCGACTTCCAGCGCGGCGTTGTAATTTTTCAGCGCCTCGTTAAGATCGCCCGCTTGATAACAGGCTTCGCCGAGCATCGAATAATAGCAGATTCTCCCGACGCTAAGTTCTTTCACCAGTCGCGACGACGACTGAAGTTCCTTGCGATAAAACGCGGCGGCGGCGGAAAAATCGCCCGAAAGAATCAAATGGACGCCGCGATAGTACGTTTCGGAAGGCACGGGCGGCATATTACGGCGTTGTTGCGCGACGGCGCTCGGAACGCAACAAAGAACGACAAGCGCCGCCGTTAAGATCGACAGAATCGAACTTTTGAGAGCGACGACGAAACTTTGGGGAACAATTAGAAACGAACGGCGCATTGTCAAACAACTCTTTCTGATTCCTACGAAACGCAAACGCGTAAAAAACGCGTCCGACTACGAATATTGTCAAGTCGGTTCCAAACGTCGGCGTTCCTACTAAAGAAACGTCGCGTTTGTCGAACCGCATCGCCGACGCCGCGTAAAAATCGCGATTTTGCGCGCTCAAAACGCGGCGTCTCGTTATGCGTTTTATCGACCCCAAAGCCCCCTATGTTTATTAGATTTTCGTAATCGTTCGCGCAATATTCTGGACAAAGTTAGCGTTGGATTAGCGCCGTAAGGCGCGTGTGATTTCAACGCGAACCTTGGACGAAATATTCAGTGAACGATTACTTCCAACCTAACCGCCGCATTATATGCGGCGGCTTACCGTGAAGGGTTACCCGGCTTGTAATCGTTCACGAAAAGTATTCCCGAAAATTCGACGGTTGAACTTAATGAAAGCGTCGCTCGGGGATTCGTTTTTCGCAGAAGCGAAAAACGCGCGAAAGCCGCCTGCATTGCAGGCGGATGGGCGGAATTTGACGAG
>JAZRWW010000274.1:0-15365 GCA_045599865.1 Thermoguttaceae bacterium | reverse complement strand
TTTACGAATCAATTAACGATCAGCGAGTCGCCGACGCGCTCTTCGACGCCGGAATGAAGGTCTTGAAAGAGGAAAGAAAAAGAGATTCCGTCTTCGGACCGGTCGAGTTTTCAACTAATTACGAATACGCGCTCTTGGTCGACGGTTTCGATTCGCCCGCAAAAATTATGATGCCGTATAACCCAAGTTATTATCAAACTTTATTTGAAACTTGGGGACTAGAAAAGAATCGCGATTTATTCTCGTGGTACTTTGATAGATCGGCAATCTTTGCGGAGCAGTGGCGTCCGATTATCGAACGCCTTCAGAAACGTTATAATTTCACCGTTCGACAATTTTCGCTGAAAAATTTCGACCGCGACGTTCAAGAATGTATGGAAGTCTACGACAACGTTCGTTCCGAATGGTGGTGGGCAAGCGTCTCGCTTACAAAAGCAGAGATCGCCGAATACGCTAAAACGTTGAAAACGGTCGCATCGCCCAAGATGATCCTTCTTGCGGAGTCTGAAGGCAAGCCGATCGGATTTTCGATCACGGCGCCCGACCTAAACGAAGCGGCGCGACCGCTCAACGGCTCCCTTTCTTGGTTTGGGATTCCCTATTTAGGCGTTTTACGCTTGAAGAATCGCCTAAAATACGTCAAAGGCGCGCGCGTTATGGTTCTGTGCGTGTTGCCTGAATATCGCCGCAAGGGGGTCGCGGAAAAATTAATCTTAGACACGTTCGACGTCGGAACGCGCGATTTCTATTTTGACAACGCGGAATTGGGCTGGACCGACGAAAATAACGACAAAATCACGCAAGTGTTGGAACGCGTCGGCGCCAAACGTTTCAAGCGTTATCGCGTTTACCAAAAGAATATTTAGACTAAAAAACAAGACCGTCGAACTACGCTACAAAAGTAGTCGAACGCCGCAGGGGCGAACGCGTTAAAACAACGCGCCCGCTCTTGCGGCGTTTTTCGTCGTCCTTCGGGAAATTAGAAGCCAAACGCTCTTAAGCAATTGACGGCGGCAAGTATAACGACGATCGCGGCAAAGGTCGCCAAGCCCAAGATTTGACGTTTAAAGCGCAATTTGACGACGATCGCGCAACTGGAAAGAATCAACGCGCCAATAAAAGCGAGTCTGACCCCCGCGCAAACGCCCCAAACGGCGCAAATCGTCGCCCAATCGGCAAGTTCCGACTTGCTCAGCCAACGCGCCAAAAGACAAGGCGCGCACGCCGACGTTAGAACGCACGACGCAAACGCGACGCAACGCGCGCCTCGCGCGCCGGGCTCGACGATCCAAACGCCCAAAACGCCGCCTAGCGCCAAGACGACCAGAGACGCCCAAATCAGCGATTTAGTCGAAACTCCGCGATCCCAACAAACTAAGCCCAACATAAGCGTCAAATCGACGAGAAGCGTCCAATAGATCGCCAAAATCGTCGCGACGCGCAACAATCGTAAGAAATAATCCGACGAAAAAGCGTCCTCGTCGACAAGCGAAAGGGCGCTTTCCCGCTCCGCGACTTCGCCCGACTTGTCTAACGTCGCGGCTTCAAATTCTTGAAACGCTTCAGTCCAGTCGGCGTACTCGCTCCAACGGAGAACTTCAGAAGGCGCGCCCGACCAGCCGCCAAGAAGAATCGAGGCGCCGACGATGCAAGAAACGAGAAAACTCGACGCTTCCACCAACGGATAGCGTTTGTTGATCGGCTCTTTACAATCGCGGCATTTTCCCCCTAAGACAAACCAACTCAAAATCGGAACGTTGTCGAACCAACGAACCGGCGACCCGCATTTCGGACAATGCGAAGGAGGCGTCGTAAGGCTCATACCCTCGGGAACGCGCCAAATTACGACGTTCAAAAAACTGCCGATCGACGCGCCGATCAACGCTATTAAAAACGCAAAGACGCACAAAACGAAAGTCGTCGTCATTGTTTTATTATCCAGAATTTAACTCGTCAAAAAAACGAACGCGGCGTCAGTTGGCTACGAGCTTGCGCAAATAATCGATCGAACGAGCCGCTTGATCCATCGTGCCGCACTCGACGCTCATAACGACGTCTTGCGGAACGCTCTTCAAAATCGCGACGATCTTTTCCCAATCGACGCAACCGTCTCCGCAAGCGCAACCGACCGCCGTGCCCATTACTTTCCCTCGTTCCGCCGCAGATTGTTCGAAAGAAATATCTTTCGCATGCATATGGATCACGCGACTTTTGACGCGTTCAAGCCAATCGCAGGGATCAAGTCCTCCAAGATAGGCGTTGCCCGTGTCGAAATTGGCGCCGACGCAAGGAGAGTCGACAAGATTCAAAATGCGGTCGTAACCGTCGAGACTCAGCGAATAAGTCTGGTGCGTCTCCAACCCGATTTTAATTCCGCGTCGCTCGCAGACTTTAACCGCCTCTTTGATCGAGTATTTGATCAAAACGAAGTCCTCTTCGGCGGTCGTCCACGTCTGTTTGCGTCCTTCGTGCGTGTTGATAATCGGTGCGCCCGCCTCTTTTGCAAATCGCGCCGCTTGTTTCAAATATTCAACGGCAATCTCGGGCTTCGAGAGCTGGCTATGCGAAGAAAAGGCGGAAAGTTTCAGACCGTGTTTTTCCACGCAGTCGCGAATCCTAAACGGATCGTCCAACATAGAGACGCTATGAAAATATCGCGCTTCGCTCAATAATTCCCGTCCCCAGTGAACCATAGGCTCGATATACTCGTAGCCCAATTCGGCGGCAAACGCGACGCCCTGCTCGAAAGACTTGTGCGACGTTCGAACGGCCTCTAAATTCAGACCGATTCCAATTCTTCCCATAATTCTACCTTCGTTTCTTAGACTTCAACGTCCGCTATAAATTCCTAATCTTTCTCGCCTCGCCATATCGGCGCAATTTTGTAAACGATTCTTCATTTCCTGCGAATAATTAAAATGCAATCTGATCTCGGCAAGTCCTTGGCGCGCCAAATCTTCGTTCAACGAAATCGTTTCGGAGCCTAAATAGACGAACGCAAGTTTGCGTCCATATCGATCATAGGGATCGCCGTCGGAAACAAGCGTCGCGACGCCGCCGACGGAGGCGACGCGACTTCGAACGTAAGCGGTCGCTTCGGAACCGTAACGTTCCCCGTCCTCAGGCGCGTTGATTCCATTAAGTTGCAGTTTCACGCCCCCCTGCAAGATCAACGTGTCGGCGTTGAGAACGCGTTCGATCCTGACGCGTTCTCCTTGGACGCTCGCGCTATGTTCCGTAGTCGTCTCGGGCTTTTCGGCAACGCTTGCTTCGCCGCTATAAATCCCCAACTTTTCGCTTTTAGCCAAATCGGCGCATTTTTGCAAACGATCCTTCATCTTCTGCGAGTAATTATAAAACAACTCGACCTTTCCCAGTCCTTGACGCGCCAAGTCTTCGTTCAACGAAATCGTTTCGTCGCCCAAATAGACGAACGCTAATTTACGCTTATACTTGTCGTAAAGATCGCCGTCGGAAACAAGCGTCGCGACGCCGCCCGTCTCCTCGACGCGTCGCTTCGTGTAAGCGGACGCCTCGGGGCCAAAAGGCTCGACAGGCCAATTCTCTTTGACGGTTTCAGGCGTGTTGACGCCGATAAGTCGCACGCGCTCGCGTTCCTGACCGTAACGCACGATCAGCGTGTCGCCGTCGACGCAACGCTCGATCGTAACGCGTTGACCTTGCGGCGCTTCGCGCGGCTTGTCGTCTCGTTCGGCGTAAGGTTTCGCGTTCGGCGCGTTTGAAATCTCCGCGTCGTCGGAAAAATCCTCGTCTGACAGGCTCTGCGCCAATAATCCCGCAAGGGAAGAAGAATCGTCGTTGGGCGCGTCGGAAACGTTTGGCTTTGATAATTCCGCGACGGAAGAAGAATCGTCGTTGGACGCGTCGGAAACGTTTTTCTCCGCGCGCTCGACGTCCGAAGAGGATAATTCGTTCGATTTGTCGCCGCCGCAACCGCAAAACGACGTAAGAACGAACAAAAAGACCCCAAAAAACGGAATAATCCGTAAACCAACTTCGTATTTGCTTAATTTCTGTCTTGCTCTTTGATAAAAAGATTTCGTCAAAACGCCCTCCCGTCTTTCCAAACGTTTCTTTAAAACTACGAATATTCGCATAGAAATCAAAAATTGTCGTTGCAAAGCGATCGTTTTCTTTCGAATCGATCTTCCATTGTAAGCGGTCAGTTCCCGCCGTAAATTCCTAATCTCTCCCGTTTCGCCAAATTAGCGCAATTTTGCAAACGCTCTTTCATCTCCTGCGAATAAGAATATTGCAATTCGACTTTCCCAAGTCCTTGGCGCGCCAAGTCTTCGTTTAGCGAGATCGTGTCGCCGCCCAAATAAACGAACGCCAAGCGACGATTATATTTGTCGTAAGCGGAACCGTCGGAAACTAGCATCGCGACGCCCCCGGTTTCTTCAACGCGGCGCTTCGTATAGGCGGACGCCTCGGGACCAAAAGGCTCGACGGGCGAATTCGGCTTGACCGTCTCCGGCGTGTTGACGCCAATGAGCCGCACGCGCTCGCGAACACTTTCTCCGTCCAATTCGTAACGCACAATCAGCGTGTCGCCGTCGACGCAACGCTCGATCTCGACGCGTTGCTCCTGCGGCAAAGCGCGACGTGAAGCGGTTCGTTCGGAGTCTTCGACGACGGCGGGGTTGTTCTCCTTTGATTCGTCGACGCCGTCGCCGCCCCCCTTAATACCTAAGACGCCCAGCGCGACAAGAAAGACGAGAACGAACGGAGCGCCCCCTTTGCGAATATACTTGTTTAATTTACGACGCGCCGCGTTGCGAACGGATCGCGCGACAATATTTCCAATTTCCTTTTCCAACCGACTTCGAGCCACAACGCCTCCTTTGCCTATTAAGAAACAATCCTTTACGAACAAGAAAACATAAGAAACGGCGCGCGTCGATTCTAATTGCAAAATATTCGCGCCTTCGATATGCAAAACGCCGCGATTCTAGCTTTTTCAAATCAAGAAACGCGGCGCGCAAAATTATCGCTCAAGCGATCCGAACCCAAATCACATTGAACGGCGAATACGATTCAAATTCCACTGGAATTTTTCCTGTTGCGTCATTTTAGAGAAATCGGGCAAAGACTCAAACGTCTTCTTCGGCGCCTGTTCTTCTTCCGTCTTGAAATAATTTCGCTGGAAGAATTTTTTCGCTTGCGCCGATTCAAGCGCGGCGGACGACTTCTCTTCCTTCTTCGGTTCGTCTTTTTTCGGCGCGGCGTTCTTTGGCGCGTCTTTGACGGAAGCGGGAACTACCACGTTTTTATCGTTGTAACTAAGCGAAGTCGCCGTCGTTTTCATATCCTCTTCAAGGGAACGCTTCGGCTTGATATTGAGTTTTTGCAAGTCGCCGTGATACGCCTTGACCGCCTCTTCCGCGCCGATTTGCCCGTCGGCGATCGCGCGCAGGTACGTAATGAACGTCAACTGATGTTCGGCGTTGTTGATTTTGCGTCCGTAAAGCGCGACGCGCGCGCCGTATTTCTTCGCGTCGGCAAGCATCTTGAAAGCGTCGTAAGTCGTGCCCGCGCTACCGCCGAGAATACCGACGACGATCGAAGAATCGTAACGAACCAACTGCTCCATCGCTTCGGGTCCGTAATACGGAATCTTCAAAAAGACGGGTCTACCCGCTTCCGTAACGCCCGCCAACGCGCGGACGATATGGTCGCTGACAAACTTCGGCACGTCGTTGATCGGGTTGACGGGCGCGTTCGGACTGAAAACTTCCAGAAAATGCCTGAACCCCTTCTTCTCCGCTTCAAGCCTGAACGCTTTATAAGCGATCAACGCTTCGTAATCGCGCTCGAGATCGTTGTTGAACGTAATCGAATACAAGCCGAGGTCGGCGCCTCGTTTCGCCTTCAGCTCGGCGGTCGAACAATTCGCGTGTCCGCAAAGCGCGTGATCGAGCGACGCGGTTCGGAACGGACGAGACGGAACGTCCCCGTAGACCGCCCCGGCGCCCGCGAGCCAAATATCCGTGGCGTCGTTCGCGCGAATCGCGGGCGTGATCGGCGAATTGACAAACAGACCTTCGCGCAACGCCAGAACTTCGCTCGTACTCGCGCTCATCAAAACAATATCGACCAAGCCTTGACGAATAACTTCGCGAATTTGCGCGCGGTATTCGTCAAGCGTCTTGAATTTCGCTTCCGACGCGTAATTTTCCGGGCTCTGACCCGGAGCCGAAAGACCGTAAGCCATATCGCCGTCTTTGGCGTCGGCAAGAATAAAATCGTTGCAACTACGATCACGAAGGATACGCGCAAGTTTCTGATCTAACGACTTTTCCATTGTTCGCTTCTCTTATTGGAAAAAATACCGCGTCGACGCCGCGCACGAAACGAGAACGACTACGGCGAAAATCTGTCAAATTCACGACTCAAACTCAGAGCCGTCTCGATTATACTGGACAAGAGAAAAACGTCAACGATTATTAAAACTTCGTTGCGACAAGTAGCGAGATTTTATAGCGTTGAAAACGTTTGTGACGATTAGATTGTCGCCTCGTCGCGCGGTCGCGCGATCATACGCGAAAAGCCGCCGAATCTCATTCGGCGGCCGAATTGGAACGAAACGGCGCCGTAATATTTACGAACGCCGACTTTCATTCGCTCAGACTGTCGGAAGTTCCCACCCTTCGCGACGCGGACGCGACAAAGCCTTGTTTCCTTCGGGCAAGTTCGTGAACTCTTCTTTTTCGGCGTCCCAATAGACGACTTTTCCGACGGGCGCGTACGCGCGAACAATATTGATCAGTTCGCAAATCGTCGTCGAACGTTGTCCGATTTCAACGTCGGCGTCGCACTTTTTCTTCGTCTTAATACATTCCGCCCAGTTCTCGATATGATAGACGGTCTCGTCGCGCGTGTTTTTCGCTTCTTCGGGCAAGGACGCGGCGATTTCCTTCGGATTCGAAGAAATCTTGTGTCGGTTGATTTCCATTTTGCCCTTCTCGCCGGTCACGATACAGCCCAAGCCCGGTCCGCGGTCGCCGTCGAGATGGAAACGCGCTTCGACGCCGTTCGGGAACAACGCCTTGATCTTAGCGCGAGGTCCGCGAACTTTCGCCATCGAGTAATAGTCGACTCCTGTGTCGTCTTCGGAATAAGGACGCGTGACAAATTTGCCGGAGTCTTGAATCGAGCATTCTTCTTCAAGAATGATTTGGGACGGTCCGGTCAAACTGGTTCCGATCGCCATTTGCATTTGGTCGAACGAATGCGTGCCCCACCCGGAAACGCCGAAACAAAGTCCGCCGGCGTCGTAGTCGCCCCAGTTGCTCCAGCCGTATTGAATTTCAGGAACGCATTTGCGCAATTTCGCTTGGTTCGTCCAAATATCCCACCACGGTTCGCAATCTTTCGGATCGAGCGCGTATTTCGGGTCGTCGTCCGGGAAGACGTTCGGACCGACGAAATTCGGAACTTCGACCGTTTTAATTTTGCCAAGCGCGCCGTTGGCGACTTGTTCGCAAGCCCAACGACAAAGCGGCAACGAGCGTTGTTGCGTTCCAACTTGCGTAACGCGCCCGAGTTTCTTCGCCAAATCCGCCATCGCGCGACCTTCTTTGATCGTCAGCGCCATCGGCTTCTCAATATAGACGTTCGCGCCGCATAACATCGCGTTCATCGCGACCCAAACGCGTTGATGAGTCGCCGTTTCGCAACATACGCCGTCAAGTTTTTCCGTTTCGATCATCTTACGGAAATCGTCGTAGGGCTTCAGCCAGTCGGCGCGATCCTTCATATACCCGTCGAGACGAGGCTTGAAAATATCGCATACGGCGACAAGTTGGCAGTCTTTCGCCTGTTGAACCACGTTGGCGATATAAGACCCGCGACCGCCGAGCCCGATCACGCCGATTCGAACTTTTTCGCTAGGAGCCGTCGCGCCGTCCAAGCCCAAGACGCTAGAAGAAACTAACATAGGCGTCGCCGCGAGAGACGCCTTCAAAAAGGTTCTACGATCGATTTGCATAACAAGTTCCTAAAATAATATTAATCAATTACTCTTGCGCAAATAAAAGTCGACAAAACGCCAAACTCCGATTTGTCGACGCCCGCCGAACGTTATTATACGGACTTTAAAATGAAAAATCTATGCTTTTGACGAAAAAATTGCAAGTTTTTAAGAAGATTTTGGCGTCTAGCGGTATGCAAACGTTAAATATATAGCGATCATTTGCGTAAAGTTTCCTGACGTCGCGTTAATTACTGAATAAACGTCGCATAGGAACCCCGCGTCTTACGACGCGGAACGCGCCGACCGCCGATTATATACCAGCGGGAAAACGCGGCGCCGCTACGATTCTAAACATTCCCGAAATTTCATCAATGAACAACGCGCCGTCGAATTGAAAATCAAAGCATGCCCGATTAATCAAGCCTGAACGCAAACGCGCACGTAGTGAAAGAAGACGGGCGCGGCAAAACAAAGCGAATCGACGCGATCTAAAACGCCGTTGCGTCCTTCGACCAAAGCTCCGTAACTTCCAATTCCTTGGTCGCGCTTGATGGCGCTCGTCGTCATATTTCCGGCAAATCCCATCGCGGAAATAATTAGTCCGGCAAACGCGGCTTCAAGCCAGTGCGTAAAGGGCGTGAAATACCATAGTCCGACGGCTACCAACGACGTGGTAAGAGCGCCGAGGATCACTCCGACCACCGTTTTGCTCGAATTGACGTAGGGCGCGATCTTGCGTCTGGAGAACGCCAAGGACCAGAGATATTGGGCGACGTCGCTAATTTGCGTTAAGAGAACAAAGGTAAAGAGCAAAGTTAGATTCGCGGCGTCAAGCCTCTTTCGGGGCGAATAAATTTCCCCGACCGACGTCTGTTCCAATTCCTCTAGACTCTCCTGCGAATGCACGCTCTTTTCTTTAGCTTCGTTTTGCATAGCGACGACCGATTCTTCGATCGGCTTGAAGACTTTTTCTTCAAAATCTATCGCCACGATTTCCGCCGCCGTCGCAGTCGGCTTCGAATTGGGCAAGTCCATTGTCAGAAGCGCGGGCGCGAAACTCAACGAGTAAACGCAAATCAATAGTCCGACCTGCAACTTTGCGATACGCTCAAGAAAATATTTCGGATCGCCCGAAGCGGCGACCGTCGCCGGCAATATTAAGAAGGCTAACGACGGAATCAACGAGGAAAAAACAAAATAGGGCTCAACGTGGAAGAATTCGACGAACCACTCGGAATCAAGTCCTACTAAGACAAACTGCAAGGGCGTCAGAATGAAGAAAACTCCGACTAAAGTACGGTGATCCGCCGGTCTTGTCGGAGTCAGGGTCACGTATTCGCGCAACGCCCAGAATGAAATCGCGCCGAATAGAACGACCGTCGCGATCGTTCCCAGTAGAAGCGCGCAAATGAGCGAACCGAACAAGAGCCACCACGCGTTGACGCGCGACTTGAACGTCGCCAACGTTCCGGCGTCGACTCCGCTACGACGCCGCCGGGTATATTCGACGACGATCGTCGCGCAAATCAACAACACCAAAACGCCGCTAATCAACAAAATTCCGCGATAGTCCATTTCGACTCGCCCCGTCGCTAAATTTCTAATGGATCCGTTCGTTTGGAATTACTTCCGATTCTTACTCCACCAATCGCGGAAGGTTCCGTGCGACTTCGGAACTTCTCGACCGCGCGTCCACCGTCCCATAAGCCACGGATGCAAGGAACGAGGACAAAGGGGCGCCAGCTTCGTTCCAAGCCTGACGAAAAACATCAAAAACTTGTAACGACAGGAAGTCTGCATAAACACGCCGAAGAACTTCCACGTCAATTTGTCGAGGCAAGAATGCGCGGGCGATTTCGGCGCGGCGATCGATTTCGCGCGTAGTCGCACCAACTGATGCGCCAAGTCGACTTTGACGGGGCAAATTTGCGCGCAACCGCCGCAAAGGGAGGAGGCGAACGGCAATTTGCCCGCCTTTTCGATTCCAAGGAGTTGCGGAGTCAAAACCGCGCCAAGAGGACCCGGATAGACCCAGCCGTAAGCCCAGCCGCCGACTTGACGATAGACCGGGCAATGCGTCATACAAACGCCGCAACGAATGCAACGCAAAACGGCGCGCGAGTCGGGCGAAGCCAACGCGTTTGTTCGTCCGTTGTCGACGATGACGACGTGCATTTCGCGCCCTTTAGTCGGACCGTTGAAAATGTGCGTGTAGGAGGTCAGTTTCTGCCCTGTGCCCATACGGGGAAGCATATTCAAGAATAACGGGATATATTTCGCGCTCGGCAAGACCTTTTCAATACCGATCAAGGCGACGTGAACTTTCGGCGCGCTTGTCGACAGTCCTATGTTTCCTTCGTTTTCGACCAAACAAAGCGAACCCGTGTCGGCTATGCCGAAATTGGCGCCCGACATACCCATATCGGCGTCGACAAACTCTTGGCGCAAAACTTCATGCGCGATCATCGTGAGTTTTTCGTGTTCTTCCGTATAGGGAACGCCCAGTTTTTCCGCAAATTTTTGTCCGATTTCCGCCGCGCTCAAGTGCGTCGCGGGCGTAACGATATGAGTCGGACGTTGCCCTAAGAGTTGCACGATATATTCGCCAAGGTCGGTTTCCAGCCCTCGGATTCCTTCAGACTCGAAAGCGCGATTGAGCGCGATTTCTTCCGAAACCATCGACTTGGCTTTGACGACCTTTTTGACGCCGTGCTTCTTCGCGATTTCCAGCACGATCTTGTTCGCTTCCGTCGCGTCTTTCGCCCAATGGACGATTACGCCCTTTTTCGTGAGATTCTTTTCAAATTCGACGAGCGTTTCGTCAAGTCTGGAAAGGGCGTAGTCTTTGATCTGCTTCGCCGCTTCGCGCCATTGCGACCAGCGTTCGATACCCCAGCACAATTTCAAGCTGGCTTGCGAACTTTGTTCGGCGGTGATCGCCAAAGAAGGCGACGCGTTCTGATCGGGTTCCGCCAATTCCTTCGTTTTATGCGCCCAAAATTCAGCCCCTTGTAGAGGCGAGACAGTCGTTGCCATCACAACTTCCTTATATCTACGCAAACGTTCAAAGACTCGACGCGCGCAACGTCGCGTAACGTCTCGTCCCGTCGGAGGGAAAATAAGCCGCGCAAAGGACGGCGCCATAGAACGACGCTCGCGTCGACGCAAACGTCGTTGAAATAATAACGACGCCTCTAGACGCGACGCGCCTAGAGGAACGAAAAACGAGTCTCTTAGGACGCGCGTTTAGAATCGAGGACGAACTTTCCCGGCGACGCGGTAAGGCAGACCTTGGATTCGAAGGAAACCGGTCGCGTCGTTTTGATTGTACGCGTCGCCGCCTTCCATCGTCGCGACGCCTTCGTCGTACAACGAATTCGCGCTGGAACGACCGTTGAGAATAATATTGCCCTTGTAGAGTTTCAGGGAGACGGAGCCCGTAACGGCTTTTTGCGCCTCTTTATTGAACGCAAGGAGCGCGTCCATCTTGGCGCCGTACCAATAACCGTAATAGACGAGTTCGGCGACTTCGGGCGCGAGTCTGTCGCGCAGGTGCATCAATTCGCGTTCCATCGTCAACTGTTCGACGTAACGATGCGCGTCGTACAGAACCGTCATCGCGGGCGATTCGTACACGCCGCGGCTCTTCATACCGACGAAACGGTTTTCGACCATATCGATAATACCGACGCCGTTGCGACCGCCGATCTTGTTGAGCGTTTCGACGATTTCGTAAGCGCCCATTTTTTTACCGTTGACGGCGACGGGAACGCCGGACTCGAAATCGATCGTAACTTCTTCCTCTTTGTCGGGCGCGTCTTGCGGCTTCACGCACATACCGAACTCGACAAGCTCCAAGCCGTTGACGTCAAGACTTTCCAATTTGCCGGCTTCGTAGCTGATGTGGAGGCAGTTCTCGTCGGAAGAATAGGGCTTCGCCAAGGAGGCTTTGACGGGAATATTGTTCTTTTCGCAATACTGGATCATCTCGGTTCGACCGGGGAACTGATTGCGGAATTCGTCGATACGCCAAGGGGCGATCATTTCAATATCGGGACAAAGAGCTTCGGCGGCAAGTTGGAAACGGCACTGGTCGTTGCCCTTGCCCGTCGCGCCGTGCGCGTAAGCCGTAGCGCCGACTTCTTTGGCGACCTCAAGAATTTTCTTCGAGATGAGCGGACGCGCGATCGAAGTGCCGAGAAGATAAACGCCTTCGTATTTAGCTTGCCATTGCATCACGGGGAAAGCGAAATCGCGGCACAATTCCTCTTTGACGTCGATAAAACGAATCGAAGCGGCGCCAATGTTTTCCGCCTTTTTACGGATCGCTTCGCGATCTTCGCAAGGCTGTCCCAAGTCGACGTAGACGGCGTGAACTTCGTAGCCTTTGTCCATCAGCCAGCCAAGAATAACAGAGGTGTCAAGTCCACCGGAATACGCCAAAACACACTTCTTACTCATCGTTCTCTTTCTCTAATTTTCGACTGCTTCCAATTTAAGGAAACGTCTTTCTTGCGATAAAACGCTAGGCGCGACACAGACGCCGACGCTTGCGCGCCTCGAAACGAAAAACGAGACGCAAGCGCTAAATATCTTATCTTTCCTTTGAATTTTGACAAGACGGCGCCGTAAATTAGTCGCGTCTTATTCAAACGTTTTGAAAAAAACGTTTTTCTATGCCGATATGATCGCGAACTTGATCGACGACGCTATTTTCCGCAAGTTGCGCCGATTAACAATTGGCGGGCGTCAACGCCTGAACTTTTTGCTGGAATTCTTCGAAAGAATTAGTCGCCATCGTCGCGGACGCAAGTTCGTCGACATAGGCTTCGCTTGAGGGACTCAACGCCTTTTGGATAAACTCGGGCTTCGCCGTAGGAAAGCGCAAACGGATTATTTGTGCAAGCATATTTCGTTTTCCTTCGTTCATTCCTTTGCTTCTTCCTTCGTTCACTCCGTTGCTCCAGCCGTTATTCCAGCCGTCGTTCCAACCGTCGTTCCGTCCTTTAGTTTCAGCGGCGTCCCATTCCGCGTCGCTCAACAGCCAAGTCCTACGAACCATTCCTTCCATCCCCTCTCTTTCCATAATTTTCACTAATTCTTCGCGCGTCGGCAACGCGAATTTCTTTTTTGCGCACATTGTGTTGACGAAACTAAGCGCATCGTCAAGAATCGCGCCGTCGTATTCGTCGTCGCCGTCGTAAACGTTTTTGAGAATACGCAACGCCCCCTCGACGTCGTTCAACCATTCTTCGCGCGTCGCGTTTGGGTTGTTTGTCAACAATTCCGCTTTTCGCAACAAATCAAAGAAAAATTCCAGCCAGTCGGCGCCCTGCAACGCCGCGTCAAACGTTTCCTCCGACGCGTTCACTTCCTTTCCCTCTATCGTCGGCGCAACTTCAATTTTTTTGCGAACCAAGGAAACGAACAGGAATCTCAATTTGAAAATCCAGTCCTGATCAAGTTCCTTTAAAGACGTCGTAAAAAGTTCGGATAGATTTGGAACTTCGTTCCATTGTTGCACGCCGGTATAGAACAGTACGACAAAAGGCCAAATAATCTTGCCGTCGGACGTTTTAAAACGCGCCGGGTAACGTTCTGCGAAATCAAGCGTCGCAACTAAGCTCGTCAACATTTGTTTCACGACGTTTCTGTCGGGCGCCGATTTGTGTTCCATAAGCACGATAATCGGAAAAACTTCCGTTCTTCCGTCTTTGTAGGGAATCGTAAAAATTAAGTCGCAAATACGAGAAACGTTGTTTCCAAAAACAAAAACGGTCGGTTCAGACTTTGCGTTTTCAAAATCGAGTCGATCAGCTAATTGCGGCGAAATACGACGCACGCACATTTCTAAAAACTGCGCCGTAATCTCGCCCGGTCGTCCAAGAACCGTCGCGACGTGATTGTTAAAAACGTTCGCGATGACAAGCGAAGGCGGAACGTTCAGCGATTCGGTCAGTTCCGCGTATCTGCCGTAAATCCGTTCGACGGATCGACAAAAATCTTCGAACGTTTTTTCATAACACGCTTTGGCAAACACGTCGTCGAGCGTCGCTAAATCCGAAATCGAATTCAACGGCGCCAACGCCTCGACTTTAGGCGAATAATCGGAAAAACGCATTCGCAAAACTTGATCGATCGCCAGCGTTCTTTTTAGCGCTTCTTGACGATCCAAAACGTCGACGCGTCTGGAACGCTTAAACGCTTGCAAAGGCTCCAAGGGGGCGTTGGTCTTGCTCTTGTCCATTTAACCTGCCTGAATAGAAATTACGACTGAAAACGAAGAAAAGAAATTCGTTGCTTTTCCGTTTTCAAGCGTCAAGTTACGCGGAAACTATGATTGCGCGCGACTCCAAAAAGACGCGTCTTGAGCTTGCGCGATATAACGCAATCCGTCTAAAATCAAATTCGGAACGACGCAAATTTTCGGCTTGCGCGTCGAGACGCCCAAACCAAACTGCAAATCGGCAAAAAGACGATTCAGTCCGCGCTCGATCGTCGTCGCGCTTCCCCCGGAAATCACGATCGCCAAGTTGTCGGCGTCTTGCGCAAAGGAACGCTTGACTTCCCAATAGATCGAAGCGACCGCCCCGGAAAGCATACGGTCGACTCCCAAAAGAATCGCGTCTTCCGTCTCTTGCGCCGGGTAAGCGACTTCACGAGCGTCGCATTTCTTTTCGGCGTCGTTCAACTCGGGCAGTTTTTCCGTTTTCTCGTGGAGCGATTCCGACATAATTCTTGGACCGGCAAGAATCGCGCCTCCGCAAAAGACGCCGCGCGCGTCGACCAAATCAACCGTCGCGGCGGTTCCGACGTCGACGATCAAAATAGGGCGCGAGTTCGGCAAGCGTCTCGCGGCGGAATACGCGGCGACAACGCGATCGATTCCTAGTTTTTGCGGATATTTGTATTCGACGTCTATTTTGACGTCGTTAAGTCCCAAGACGCGAAAACGATCGTTCGGGCGAAACTCGCGCGCCACGCTTTCAAGTCGACGCGTTTTCTGCGGACAAACGCTTGCGACAATCCAACGCGCGGGCGGCGCGTTCGTCGCCCTGAGACGTTCAGCCAGACGTTCGTAATTCTCCGTTTCGTCGGCAAATTCCTCGCAAGGTTCCGATTCTACGTTTGGACGCGCGTAAAACCCGAATTTCGTCCGCGTGTTGCCGACGTCCGCGACAAACAAAGGCAAATCGTTCATTTTTTGCGTCAAACTCCCAATCTAATCCGACGCGATTCAAACTAATCTCGAGATCGACGCCGTTTAACGCGCAAGATTTTACGCGAGTCGCGCGTTCGTTCTCGCGTCGACCTTCGAGAACGAACGACGATTCGATTTCCGTAAGCGTTCACGGAATTTTTCGAACAA
>JAZRWW010000273.1:0-4443 GCA_045599865.1 Thermoguttaceae bacterium | reverse complement strand
TCGTTTTACGGTCGAGCGACGCGCCGCTTTGCGCTTTGTGTTCAACCAACAACTTTAATGCGACGTATTCGTTCTCTTCTTTGCAAGGAACGGTAAAAAGCAAATCGGCGATATGTTTGACGCCGCGTTCGTCGTAAAAATCAGTCGAAAGAAATTTAATTTTACTCGGATCGCTCAAATCGAGCGCTTCGAGTATTTTTTCGGGCAAATACTCGCCTAAAAAACCGGCAAGAATCGCCGGGTCTTTCAGCATAAAATGAAAGTAGGAGTCGTGAATAGACGCGCCCAACTTGAGCGCTCTTTCCACCGCCGCCAGTTGTTCGCGTTTTTTCTCGTCGACGGCGAGGCCCGCGTATGAATCGTCGCTCGATTCGGGATTTGATCGCTCTTGCTTTGTTTTACGTCGTGTTTTGTTGGCGCTCATAATTTTTGAACCGTTAGTTGAACAAAACGTTTTAGCGGCGGCAAAACGCCGACTTAATTGTAATTTCAATTCAAGCGCGAATCAAGCGTTTTCTCAAAATTTCGTAATATTTTAGCCGTTTGAAGAGAGACTCCCTCCGTAAAAAGCGGCGCGCTTTTGTCGATTGTTCTTCAAAAGGCTGAAATATTACCATTTTTGTCGCGCGTCTATTGTCTTTGCGCAGAGGCGAAACAAGCGCCGCGTTCGTTTCGCGCGTCTGCCGATTTTTTTGAAAAAAGACGCGTTAAGAGTAGTCAATACCTATTGCGGACGCAAGGTCAAAACGCCTTGCGCCCTTGCGGTTAGAATGTAAAATGAGAAAAAAACGAACTTTTTTGAAAAAAAAAGGCGCGCGCGCTCGACAAACCAACGCCGACGCTTATATTTTTAGGAAAGTCGACCGCCCGGAAACGCGAGCGACAAAATGCAGAAAGACAAGGTGGAAGATGAGTCAAAACGCCCTAAATTTAGCTTGGATCGACGCGCGAAAAGACGACGTCAAATCGCAAATCGACGCGTTGCGCCGCAAATTGAGTCTCAAAGGAAACGTCGTCAGCGAGTCGGGTAAGAAACGCACGATCGAAATTTTTGGCGCGCCTTTGACTCCCGCCGAAGTCGTCGAGACTATTTGCCGCGACGTCGCTGAAAAAGGTTTGCGCGCGTTGCTCGAATATTCGGAACGCGTCGACCGCGCCAAATTGACCGCCGATCGACTCCGCGTGCCGCAAGAGGAATTAGACGCCGCTTTGACGCAAGTCGAGCCCGAATTCTTGACGTCGATCGAACGCATCCGCGCCAATATTGAAGCGTTCCAGCGCGCGATTTTGCGCCGATCAGTCAGAATCGAACGACCCGGAGGGTGGCTTGGACAACGTTATCAGCCGTTGCGACGCGTCGGCGTCTGCGTGCCCGGAGGCGCCGCCGCTTATCCGTCGTCGGTTCTAATGACGGTCGTACCCGCCCAAGTCGCAGGCGTGAAAGAAATCGCCGTGATGGCGCCTCCGACTCCGAACGGCTCCTATAATCGCTATTTGCTCGCGACGTGCGCCAAATTGGGCGTCAAAGAGGTTTATCGAATGGGCGGCGCGCAGGGCGTCGCGACTTTTGCTTATGGAGTCGAAGGGATCGAACGCGTCGATAAGATCGTCGGACCGGGCAATTTGTTCGTCGCGCTTGCGAAAAAGACCGTCTACGGAAACGTCGATATCGATTCGATCGCCGGTCCGAGCGAGGTTGTCGTCATTGTCGACGAATCGACGCGCGCCGATTTTACCGCCTACGACGTCTTGGCGCAAGCGGAACACGCGCCCGGTTCGAGTATTTTGATCGGCTGGGACGAAAAAACGTTGCGCGACGCGGTCGACGCGATCGGCGAAACGCTCGCCAAAGTCGAGCGCGGCGACTTGGCGCGTCAGGCGCTCGAGTCTTTCGGCGCCGTCGTTCTGACGGAGAACGCGGACGACGCTTGCTATTGGACGAATCTTATCGCTCCGGAACACCTTCATATCGCGACGCGAAACGCGGAGGAACTCGCCGCCAAAATCCCTTGCGCGGGCGCGATTTTCCTCGGCAATTACACGCCCGTCGCGCTTGGCGACTACGCGGCCGGACCGTCGCACGTTTTGCCGACGAGCGGTTCAGCGCGTTTTGCCAGCGGGCTGTCTTGCAACGATTTCCTGCGCGGGAACAGTTTGCTTTGTTTCTCTCAAGAAGGCTTGGAAAATCTTGCGGACGACGTTTGCCGCGTCGCGACGGTCGAAGGCTTGACGGCGCACCGAGGAAGCGTCGAGATTCGACGTTCCAAGTAACGCGATACGAGAAAATTACCGTCGACCGGCGTTATAACCGCGCCGGTCTTTTTATAATCGTTTGACAGAAAGGTCTTATCAATGAGAAAAATCTTTATGACGCTTGCGTTCTGCGGCGTTTTGTTCAGTTCCGTCGGCGTGTGTTGCGCGGGCAATATGGTGACGCCGAAAAACGAAAACGAGTCTTACGGCTATACGGATTCGCCGAAACAATGGTGGAGCGATTACCGCGTTCACGATCCGAGCCGACCGATTCCGAAAAAAATCAACCCGGAACCTCCGACTTATTTCCCCAAGGCGCCGAGCGACGCGATCGTTCTTTTTGACGGAACGAACACCGACGCGTGGAAGCCGACCGAATGGAAGTTAGTCGACGGTACGATCGAATGCACGACCGGTCCTTTTGCGACGAAAGAAAATTTCGGCGCGTTCCAACTACACCTCGAATGGCTCTCGCCCGCGAATTTTGAAGGGGAGTGGGGCAATCAAGGCAACAACGGCGTCTGCTTGCTTGGCGCTTACGAAATCCAAGTTTTCGACTCTTACAAAATCAACAATTATCCCGACGGCGCTTGCGGTTCCGTTTACGGTCAGACGCCTCCTCTTGTCAACGCCTGCACGCCCGCCGGAAATTGGCAGACTTACGACATTTACTTCACGCCCGCGAAATTTGAGGGCGACGAACAAGTCGCGGCGCCGCGCGTTACCGTCGTTCAAAACGGCGTGATGGTGCAAAACAACACCGAAATTTACGGCTCGACCAATCACTTCAATTTGCCCGGTCCGAATCCGAAGGGCAAGGGACCGATCGTTCTTAGCGGACACGGCTGCCCCGTTCGCTTCCGAAATATTTGGATTCGTTCCTTCGATTGAGAATCAAGTCGCGCTTGATCAAGCGTTGCGTTAGGATTAGTTTTACAAGATAAAACACGCGAATCCGCTCGCATACCGGGCGGATCGATCGCGTTGTTTGGCGTTTTTTTCTCTCTTCGACAATTCGTTTGTTTTTGGGCAAACGTTCACGGAAAATCAGAACGCCGACGAAGTTGGGATTTGTGGCGTTTTACGGGAAACTTTTGTTTTAAACAAACGCCTACGCGCTAGTTTCTAGCGCCCCGACTTACGTCGGGGATTCTTGCGCGTCGTTTTATGCGAAATCTACGCGAAGTCAAGCGCTTATTCATAACGTGTTTTATCGTGAACGATTACAAGGAAACAAACGTCTATGAACGAACGTCAAGAACTTCAAGAGACGACAAATATTGACGAATCGGAACGCTACTCCCTTTCTTCGCGTTTCGAATTTGAGTCCGTCGTCAAAGTTTTAAAGGAACGTTTTCCTAATTACCCCGACGATTCGCCCGCGTTGGAAGCTCTTTCGCCCGCGCTTGAGCCGGAAACCTTACGCCAAATTTTTAGCCTCGTTTGTCGCGCGCCTTCGTTTGATAACTTTTGCGACGAGTTAAGCGCGCTTTTGGCGTCGCGCGACGCGCAATCAAAAGGGATCGACGACGAACAACGGCGCGAACTCGCGACGTCGCAAATCTTCAACAATTTCGTCGTCGCAATTTTGGAAAAAAGACGACGAATCGGCGCGTCTTTTTTGAGGCGCCGCGTCGAAGAAATATCGCCCAAAGTCGCGCAAGAACTCGACTTCAACGCCTATTCAACGGAACCGACCGTTCATATTTTCGGAGCGCAAGTTTCCCGACTTTGCGACCTTGTCTTTTCGGTTCCTTTCAAAGACCGTTCGAAGGGCGCGCAACCGATCGTCGTTCCGCTGGAACACAAATCGACGCAAACGCGCGCCGTAGTCTTCCAACTATTGACGTCGTTAGTATTGGTTTTACAATATATTCAGCGTCATAAGGAACGTTTTCAGCGGAAAGATAAGAAATTCGTTTGGCCGTTCCTACTTTTGTTTTATACGGGCGCTCGACCTTGGAAAAAGGTCTTGAATTTGCCCGATTTATTCGCGACGCCCGACGCTGCGCTTGACAAACGCTGGATATTCAAGTTGCCGTTCAAATTCGTAAGTCTTTTTACGCGATCAAAAAAACAAATCGAAGCCGACCCTTGGCTAGAAGCGTTTCTCGCGTTGACAAAGGCGGCGGAACGAATCGTCGTTAAAAAAGACGCGACGTCGGAAGACTGGAAAAAAGCGTGGAACGA
>JAZRWW010000272.1:0-46061 GCA_045599865.1 Thermoguttaceae bacterium | reverse complement strand
CGACGGGAAGGTTTGGCACCTCGATGTCGGCTCATCGCATCCTGGGGCTGGAGCAGGTCCCAAGGGTTTGGCTGTTCGCCAATTAAAGCGGTACGTGAGCTGGGTTCAGAACGTCGCGAGACAGTTCGGTCCCTATCTGCTATGATCGATTGATGACTGAGGGGAGCTGCTTTTAGTACGAGAGGACCGAAGTGGACGAACCTCTGGTGTACCAGTTATCCTGCCAAGGGTAGCTGCTGGGTAGCCACGTCCGGAAGGGATAACCGCTGAAAGCATCTAAGCGGGAAGCCCACCCCAAGATTAGTCATCACAGAGGGCATGACCCTCCTGAAGACTCCTGGGAGACTACCAGGTAGATAGGCCGGAGGTACAAATGCGGCAACGCATGAGCCGACCGGTACTAATAAGTCGTGAGGCTTGACCATATTATCGTTTCCCTGCGTGAGCAGGAAAAGGAACCTTCTTCCAGGAAAACCCGAGCGGAAAGAAGCGAAGGATCAGGAAAAAGAGAAGCGGGGAGCGATCCCCCGGAGAGAGAAGAGAAAAAAAGTACATGGAAATGCAAACGATGCCTGGTGGCCAAAGCGGAGAGGCAATACCCGTTCCCATCCCGAACACGGAAGTCAAGCTCTCCTGCGCCGATGATACTGCTGCAAGAGTGGGAAAGTAGGACGCTGCCAGGCTTTTTTCTTTTTTCAGGGAGGAGGAATCATCATCTCCCCCGAAAACAAAAAAAATTATTATTTTCCTCATCGAACCCTCTTGACAGAGAGGGAGAAAGGGTATAGAGTCTATGACACTCACCCGCTGAAAGGCGGTACTGAAATAAATGAAGGGGAAGCAGCACGGCTGCGAGAATCCCCGGAAAGAGATGTTTGAAACGGAACAGGGAAGGAAAAGAAGACAGAAGCGCCCGGCAGGCGGAAGCCGGCACGGGCGTGAAGTCAGGTTCGTCGTCCGGGGAACCGGACAGAGAATTGGACGGTCGGAATCCTGAGGAAGGATTCCGAAGCAAAAACAACCTTAAGGTTGGTTCCTTTAATTAAGATTGAAGGGATTGAGCGATGAAATGAGGATCTTCAGGCTTAATGCCTAAAGAATAAATCATGGAGAGTTTGATCCTGGCTCAGAACGAACGCTGGCGGCGCGTCTTAAGCATGCAAGTCGGACGGCAAGAAGGGAGCTTGCTCCCTTCCTAGAGTGGCGGACTGGTGAGTAACACGTGGGTGACATGCCCCTGAGACCGGGATAGCCTTTAGAAATAAGGGATAATACCGGATGAGACCGTAACCGTCAGAGGGTTACGAGGAAAGGAGCTGCGGCTCCGCTGAGGGAATGGCCCGCGGCCCATTAGCTGGTTGGTAGGGTAACGGCTTACCAAGGCGATGATGGGTACGGGGCGTGAGAGCGCGACCCCGATCACTGGGACTGAGACACTGCCCAGACGCCTACGGGCGGCTGCAGTCGAGAATCTTCGGCAATGGACGAAAGTCTGACCGAGCGACGCCGCGTGTATGACGAAGGTCTTCGGATTGTAAAGTACTGTCGATAGGGCGGAAGTTATAAGGAGCAATCTCCTTATTTTGACCTATCTTTTGAGGAAGGGCGGGCTAAGTTCGTGCCAGCAGCCGCGGTAAGACGAACTGCTCTAACGTTATTCGGAATCACTGGGCTTAAAGGGCGCGTAGGCTGTTGGTCAAGCAGGGTTTGAAATCCCTCGGCTCAACCGAGGAACTGGGCTCTGAACTGGTCGACTAGAGTGAAGCAGGGGCAAGCGGAACTTGCGGTGGAGCGGTGAAATGCTTTGATATCGCAAGGAACACCGATGGCGAAGGCAGCTTGCTTGGCTTTAACTGACGCTGAAGCGCGAAAGCTAGGGTAGCGAACGGGATTAGATACCCCGGTAGTCCTAGCCGTAAACTCTGAGCGCTTGTTCGAGGAGGAATTTTCCTTCTCGGGCGTAGCGAAAGTGTTAAGCGCTCCGCCTGGGGAGTATGGTCGCAAGGCTGAAACTCAAAGGAATTGACGGGGGCTCACACAAGCGGTGGAGGATGTGGCTTAATTCGAGGCTACGCGAAGAACCTTATCCTAGGCTTGACATGCATGGATACCCTCCCTGAAAGGGGAGTAAGTTACTAGCAATAGTGAAACTTGCACAGGTGCTGCATGGCTGTCGTCAGCTCGTGTCGTGAGACGTCGGGTTAAGTCCCTTAACGAGCGAAACCCCTGTCGTTAGTTGCCATCATTTAGTTGGGTACTCTAACGAGACTGCCTAAGTTAATGCGGAGGAAGGCGGGGACGACGTCAAGTCCTCATGGCCCTTACGCCTAGGGCTGCACACGTCCTACAATGGATTCCACAAAGGGAAGCGAAACTGTGAAGTTTAGCAAATCCCCAAAAAGGATCCTCAGTTCGGATTGTAGTCTGCAACTCGACTACATGAAGCCGGAATCGCTAGTAATCGCGGGTCAGCATACCGCGGTGAATGTGTTCCTGAGCCTTGTACACACCGCCCGTCAAGCCACGAAAGCAGGGAGCGTCCGAAGTCGCCGAAGCAACCTTATGGAGCTAAGCGCCGAAGACGAGCTTTGCAATTGGGACTAAGTCGTAACAAGGTAGCCGTAGGGGAACCTGCGGCTGGATCACCTCCTTTCTAAGGATATTAGAAACTCGACTCGCAAGGGTCGTTTTAAAAGGTTGATCAAGTTGGTTCATACTGTTGATTTGACTTTACTTTGATATATTAAAAGCCGTTGATCGAGAGATCGACGGCTTTTTTTTGTTTCTTGCGCTTCGCAAAACAAAGATTCTGCGAAAAACGTCGAAGCGGAACCCCCGCGTCGTAAGACGCGGGCGTGGAAGCCGCCGATTACATATCGGCGGATAGCGTCGGTTCGCAAAATGTAGATCGTGCGACGAAGAAAAATTCCGAACGTTTCAACGGTTCGTTTAAAATCGAAGTTTTTTGGTAATGAATGCGTCCGCCGATATGTAATCGGCGGCTTCCACGCCCGCCTAACGGCGGGATCCGCTCCAAACCTTATTCTAAAACCGGCGGATGGCGTCGGTTCGCCAAACGTTGATCTTACGGCGATTAAAAAATCGAACGTTTCAACGGTTCGTTTAAAATCGAAGTTTTTTGGTTATGAATGCGTCCGTCGATAGGTAATCA
This sequence comes from Thermoguttaceae bacterium, assembly GCA_045599865.1. Taxonomy (GTDB): domain Bacteria; phylum Planctomycetota; class Planctomycetia; order Pirellulales; family Thermoguttaceae; genus RUG369. The sequence continues at coordinate 42,889 of JAZRWW010000272.1, read as the reverse complement.
GCGGCTTCCAAGTTCGCCTAACGGCGGGATTTTTTTGCACCGTCTTGTTTTTCTCCGATTTTTGCTTATTATTAACGTCGACGTTGTGTTCCTTAGACGCGCGTCCGAAAAAAGAGGAGAAAAAGCTCGTGGAAAAATTACCGCAAAAATCGGTTGAGCTTGTTGTGAAGAAACGAACGACCCGAACAAAGAAAAGATGTTCAAACGTTAATCGTCGTCGCAAATCTTTTATTAAAAAAGTCTACCAATCCTTTCAGTTTTATTGTCATACTTTCGTCGTGAATTGTCGACAAATTTATTCTACTATAATTGAATCTTTTTCAAATGCCTTTAAATATTGTTTTCCACAACTTTGGCGGAAGATAAACGGCTTGGAACCGTTACGCGACGGTTCTTTTGAGGATTATAGCGAGAGTACTCGTAAGGCGATTCTACCGAAGGACATACTCGGGCGCGAAGGGGAACGACTCGTTTTTAACTACATTAAAGAAACGCCGGATTACGAAATTGTCGCCTGCAACGCCGAGAATTATTATTGCGAACTAGACTTGATTTATATTGATAAGCCAAGACGTCAGATCGTATTTGTCGAAGTAAAGACGCGACGCCACGATTATATAAAATATCCGGCTTTTCGCGCGGTCGACGCCAAACGACGAAAAAAAATGGCTCTTGCTGCTGAACTTTTTATTAAAGAGCGCGGGTATTTTCAATATTCCAAACGATTTGACGTCGCCGTTGTTGAACGTCCTTTGAACGCCAAGCCTACTATAAAATACTATCGCAACGCTTTTAGCTTTAAATACGCGCTTCTTGGTTACAAAAAGGACGATTTTGGAAAAAATCGACGTAAGACCGTGAATATACAAGCCGACAAATAATTTTTTCAAAGAAATCGACGTTGCGTCGTTTGGGATTTTTCTTTTCTTATGAAACGTCGTTTTCTTATTGACGCAGGCTCTTGAATAAGTATAATTTCTAGTTAGCTTGTGTTATACTAAGTATAAGTCAAGGCGTTGACGAGGCGTTTAGAAACTTTTGCCGTCGTTTGTCCTTGTCGTCAACCATGCGTAGGCGTGATACGGAGTTTTCTATGAAACTATTTGTAAAGAATTCACAAAGCGGAAGTCGAAAAGGCTTCACTTTGGTCGAATTGTTGGTGGTTATTGCTATTATCGGAATTTTGATCGGTCTTCTTTTGCCGGCTGTTCAAGCAGCGCGCGAGGCGGCGCGTCGTATGCAGTGCGCAAATAATATGAAGCAAATTGGGCTTGCCGTACACAATTTCCATTCGACGTACGACAAATTGCCCCCTTCTATTTTAGCGCATCGTCATATGTCCGCGTTTCCGTTGCTTTATCCTTTTATGGAATGCTCGGCTCAATACGCGGAGATCGAAGCGCGCAACGATTGTTGGAACGTTACCGGTCTGAACAAAGCGTTGGCGGATCAGGGGAGCGGATATAATCATCGTTGGTGGAGCGAGATGGAAACGGACGTTAAGAAGGGCTTTGTTATTCCGACGTTCCGTTGTCCTTCGCGCCCGAGCGAAGGACCCGGTTATCACGATTGGGAGAACGGTTCTAGTATTCAACGTTATCCCGGTCCTCAAAGTACTTATGCGATCGTCAACTGTCGAGGAGACGGAACCACGCAATGGTGGCAGTATACCGACGGCGAAAGTTTATGTAGCGCTTTGCGTCGTGCGAACGCCACGTACAACGATCCCTACTTGAAGTCTTGGACTCCTCGCGACTCGATGGCTTGGTGGGTCGACGGTTCGAGCAACGTTTTCGTATTTGGTGAAAAACATTTCTCGAAATCTTACCCCGCCGGCAAATGCGTGGAAACATACGGCGATTGCGGTTGTTTGACCGCCTATATCGGCGTAGCGATCGTTCATACGACCCGAACGTTTGACGACGGTCGTCCGCTCGCGCGTCCTACGGACGATACGAACGTTTCTGAAGCGACGACTCGTTTTGGTAGCGCGCATCCGGGCGTATGCCATATGTTGATGGGCGACGGTTCCGTTCGCGCCGTTTCACTTGAAACCCCGCAGGATACTCTTGTCAAGCTGGCCAACGTTAAAGACGGGTCTACTGTACAGACTCCATAACGCCTAAAGGAGAACTTTATAATGACGAAATGCGTTAAATTGGCGGCGCTTTTTTTGACGAGTTGCCTCTTGTGCGGCTTGGTCGGTTGCAGTAACAACGTCAAAGTTACCGGCGTCGTGAGTTATGAAGACGGAACGCCCGTTAAAGACGGCGAGATATATTTGGAAGGTTCCGTACTTGGGCGCGCGACAATTAAGGACGGATCGTTCGCGTTGGGCTTGAAAAAAGACGGCGAAGGGGTTCCGCCCGGAACTTACAAGGTTCAATGTTCAAAAGCGTTGCCCCAACTGAAAGCCGATCCGAATATCGAGGCATACGAATTGATCGAGCCGACTGAAGTTACCGTCGAAAAGAAGGCGGTGAAACTTGAAGTTCACGTTCGTAAACTTACCTCCGACGGTCCGGCTGCCGGTGAAATTTTTGAAAAAGCGTGGGAAGACGGAGCCTCTGAATGAACTTGGCGTAGTTCTTTCTTGATTGTTGATTGAGATAGTGAAACTAGCGTCGACATTATGGCGGCGCTAGTTTTTTTGTATTTCAACCTGAATCATAAGAACTTTTGAGGTTAGACAATTTCGAACGCTCCGATTTTGCGTGTTGTTTTTATAAGGTTTGTGGATAATAATAGCCGAACTTTACTTGTTCTTTGTTTTTTATGACGAAACGTCTTGTTTTCTCTTGGTTGGCTTCGTATATCTCGTATACTGATGGCGCGTATAGACGGATTGACTTTTTTGTCGTCTGTCGTTAGCTTTTGATTGTACAACGAGGGAAAAATGAGTTTATTTCGTGTCAACTTTAAAGGAGAAGCGCGTAAAGCTAAATCGGGCTTTACGTTAGTGGAACTTCTGGTCGTTATTGCGATTATCGGTATTTTAATCGGGCTTCTTTTGCCTGCCGTTCAAGCGGCGCGCGAGGCGGCGCGTCGTATGCAATGCACAAACAACGTCAAGCAGATTATGCTTGCTATCCATAACTACGCCGATTCGAACAAGACTTGTCCGTCCTCCGCTGGAAATTACAACAGATATTGCAGCGGTATGCAAGAAGGTTGTCCTTGGGTCGGCATTCGCGTTTATTTGTTGCCCTATATTGAACAAACGTCGGTCTATAATACGTTTACTAGCGAGTCGGAACAAGGCGGTAATCGTTATCCTTGGGACGGTCCCAATAATAACAACTCCGCTTGGAACTACAAAGTTCGTATCGATACCTATAACTGTCCGTCTGATCCACGAGGATCGGGAATGACGAGCGCCGCTAGCGCCGTCAATCCGAAATTGGAAACGGGCACGGCCAGCTATATGTTTTGCCTTGGCGACACGCCCTATGCGACGCAACACGCCGATCATTACGAAGCCGGTTCCGTTGAGATCGCTCGCTCGAGCAATCGCGGTATGTTCCGACCCGAACAACCGCACGGACTTCAGCACGCCACCGACGGCTTGAGCAATACGGTCGGCGTTTCCGAAGGCGCTATCGGCGATTGGGGCGACCCCAACGTCAAAGGCGGCATCCAAGCTGAAGAATCCGTGTTTAACTGGACGACCGTCAACGTTCAGCCCGGTTATTGTATTACAAACGCGTATAACGCTTCTAACGTCAAGCTCTTGCGCAATCCTTGGTCCGATTCTTATCGCGGCACGCTTTGGTACGACGGTCGTTCGCGCAGTTCCGGATTTTCTTGCTGTATTCCGCCTAATTCCCCTGTTTGCGTGTGGACGACGGGTACTTCATGGATCGTCGGCGGTTCGCAAAGTTATCATAGCGGCGGCGTTAATTGCGGTATGATGGACGGTTCCGTGCGTTTTGTTTCCGATACGATCGATTGCGGCAACGTAAACGACGGTCAAGTTATTGCCGGTAAAAGTCCCTATGGCGTTTGGGGCGCGATGGGCTCGCCAAACGGCGGGGAAACCGTTTCTATGTGATAAACGTTCTTAGCTTGTTTTTTTAGTTCGTTTGTTAATCGTCGGATTGACAAACGAACTTTCAAAGGTTTAAAAGTGAATTTAAGAAAAGTATTAACGTCTGTTTGCATCGCTTTACTGTGCTGTTCCGTAACTGTCGGTTGCGGCGGCAAAAAGAAGCCCGAAGGATTGCCGAAATTGGTTCCGCTTTCCGTTAAAGTGATTCAAGACGGTCAACCGTTGAACGAGGCGAGCGTTAGTCTGATTAGCGACAAGCCGGAATTGATGCGTTGGCCTTCGGGCGGCGTAACCGGCGACGACGGCGTTGCCGTGATTACGACTTATGGATTCGAAGGCGCGCCAGAAGGAACGTTTAAAGTCGTCGTAACTAAGGCGGAAGTCACCGGCGGAGCGCAGAGTCAAGAAGAAGCTATGAAAGCGATGACCGGCGAAACGACTCTTGAAGCCGAACAACATTTCTCGCTTGTCGCCGACGAGTACGGTTCGGCGAGTACGACTCCGCTTAGTATCGACGTACCGAGCGCGAATAAAGGAATCCCAGAATTCGACGTTGGCGAATCCGTTCGAATTCAACGCAAATTACCCGGTTCGAAATGATATTTGTCGATGAACGCGTTTTATTTTTAAACGAACGTATGTGAACGACAAGAAATGTAAAAAGCCGATAATCGCGTTCTGATTATCGGCTTTTTTATTGACTTGACGCAGGAAACGCTAGGCGTATAGGGGCGCGATCAGAATAGTCGCAAGCGCCATATAAATAAAGGTTCCGAGCGTGTCGGAGACGCCCGCTACAAAAGGATTGCTCATTAACGCCGGATCGAGCTTCATTTTTTGGAAAAGCAAAGGAAGAAGCGCGCCGGTCAAATTGCTGAAAAACACGACGCAAAACACGGCGAGAGGGACAAGAAGCAATTGTAAAAACGGAACGGCGCCCCCGTAAATTATGAGCGCGTTGATTAAGCCGCAGACGCCCATCGCCAATCCCAAAAGAACGCCCATTTGTAATTCGCGTCGCGCGATTTTACGCCAGTCTTTTAACGTTATCTCGCAAGTGGCCAACGCCGTAATAACGAGCGTCGCGGATTGACCGCCGCTATTTCCGCCCGTCGAAACGATCATTGGGAGAAACGCGACTAGCCAAACGACGCGATCGCTGACGTCGTTGAACAATTTGAGAATTAATGCGGTCGTAATAGCGCCAAAGAGCAATATCGCCAACCACGTGAACCTTTTACGCGCCAATACCCATAAGTTTGAATCAAGATAGGTTTCGTCGTCTAGCGGCTTGACCGCCGCGCTCATATGCGCGTTTTCGACAAGTTCTTCGACTGCGGCGTCAAGCACGTCGTCGTGAGTGATGACGCCGAGCATTTTTCCCTGAGGGTCTACGACGGGAAGCGCGATAAAATCGTATTTTTCTACTAATTTGACGGCTTCTTCGCGGCGCTCGTTAGCGTTGACGGTAATCAACGTCATCGCGGATTTCATAAAAGAAGCGATCGGGACTTCTTGTTGATTGATACGACGCAGGAGGTCTTTGGCGGAAACAACGCCCGCAAGGCGACCGTCTTCTTCAAGCACGTACAGATAATAGACCGTTTCCATTAAGTGCGTTTGCGCGCTAATTTCCGCGATCGCCTCTCCGACGGTCATATCGACGTGAAGACGCACAAAGTCGGACGACATTTCCGCGCCGCACGTGTCTTCTTCATACGCGCTTAACAACGCGACGTCGTTTTGGTCTTCTTTGGAGAGGAGGCGTTTTAACTCTTCAGAAACCTCCGCGTCAACTTCCTCCAGTAAGTCGACGCGGTCGTCCGACGGCGTTTCTTCGAGCAATTTAGCCACTTGATCGCGCGGACAACTTTCAAGTAGTTGAATCTGAAGGTCGCGATCAAAGTAACTAAATATTTCCGCGCTTAGAGTCGTGGAATTCGCTTGTAGAATCGTCCAAATCTCGGCAGGTTCGAGTTCGCTGAGATACTCGGCGGTTGACGCAGGGTGAAGAGCCGAACAAAAAACGCGCATTTCAGCCGCGTCTTTTAACGCGATCATTTCTCGAAGTTCCGGCAACAACAGAACGTTCGTACTCATCATTACAACTCCTGCGGTTCTACCGCCGTCTATTAGTTACGCATTTCGGATCGATATATACTCGCGGTCTCTGAAATATGCCCATTGTAAAAATTGCCGCAACGGAGTCAAAGCGCGTTGCGACGTAATGTAAATCTTTGAAATTATACCGATATAGAGCAAGACGTCAAGAAGAAGAGATTGAGGATTGGAATCGCCGTAATAAAAGCAATGGACGAGGAATAAAAAACGCCGAAGTCGAACCCCTTCGACTTCGGCGCAAGCGTTGTTGCAAGTCGTCACCCAAGAAAACAACGCATAATTCGTTCTCTGTCTAACGTCAGATTCCCTATTCTGTTATCCTAGGATAAATATAGAATAAAAAACAATAAAATCAAGAAGAATGTATGTAGAATATGTAGATAATTTATAGAAATGCGCAAAAAAAGTTTGTTTTTGATAAATATGAAGAATTTAAGCGATTTATTGTTTGCGATAATATTGGCGTCCTATGCGGTCTATCATAAGGAGTTGTTCTAAGACCGAACTTCGTTTTCGCGGCGTCTAGTATGCGAAGGAATCTTTTGGTCGTTCGTTGGATAGGGTGTAAAGCGTCCAGTCGGCGCTTGCGGCAAAGACGGCGCTTTATGAGAGTCGTTTGAATCTAAAGGCGCAGGGTTGGACGTTTGGGAAGAAAGCCCGAATTTAATTCTTTCGCCGCCCCAGTGAAGTCCAAACAGCAACGCTTGCGCTTCTTGCGAAGGTCTTGACGTAATATAATCTCTTACGTTTGAGTTTGCGTTTCTGAGGTCGTTGGCTAATTCGCGTATGGAAGCGTCTTGACGACCTATAAAATTTCCGAAGGGAGCGTATGTTCCTTCTTTCCGAAAACCGTAGCTGGGAGAGGAGGATTGACGTCGAAAGGCGTTTTGCCAATAATAATTGCTTGCGTTTTTTTCCGACACGCACAACGCCGTTATCAAACTTAACGCCGAACGACGTTCGTCGTCAGGCAACGACGCTAAATATTTTCTAGCGTTTTCTGAAAGGGAATCGTCGACGTTGGATTCCGACTTCAAGAAATCAAGGATACCGTCGTTGTCTTTTTCGTCTAATCCGTCGTTTCGGCGGAAAAGTTCGTATTTTTGGTAGACGGAACGGAAATCTTCGCGCCTTAATTCTTCCGGCAACAAACTGCGCAACGTAAGCATCGGCGTCGCAAAGGGCGTAGACGGCGCGGAATCGTTAGGCGAAAAGGACGCGTTTTTTTCATTTCCTTTTTCTTGTTGTTTATTTGTCTGTTTGGCGTCCGTTTGCGTCAAAATTCTGGAACCGTTTCCTTGAGGACGCGACGGAAAACGCGCCCAAAAACGAGCCAGTTCTTCGTTTTTACGCCGGACGTCGGCGATTCGTTCCGAAACGCTTTCAGATTGAAGTCTGTCTCGTTCTTCGTCGTTTGCAATATTGGTCAACCATTCCGAATATTCGTCTAACGTTTTTAAGAGCGCGCTTCTATTTGGAGCCTCCTCGATTCTTTTCCATAAAAGACGCCAGCGTTTCTTTGAAGGGGCGTCAAGTCGTTCAAAACGTTGTTGAAGACGATAGAAAGAACGGTCTTGCAACTCTTTGTAGGAACGCTCAATTTCCGTCTTTTCTCGCGATTTCGTTGGATTTGACGCGTTCTCCGAATTACTAACGACTTGGGAAGAAGACTTAGCGAAAAAATCTTCTTGCGACAAAGCGACGAGATATTCAAAATCGCCGATCGCTTCTAATTGGGCAAGTCGACTTACGACGTTTCGATCTTTGAGGCGTTGTTTTTGAACGTCGGGAAAGAATAGGCTAAACAGGCAAAATCCCAATATGGCAAACGCGCACGACGCGACCGCGCAGACCGTAAGGAAAAAACGCTTGCGCCGACGGTTGCGCGCGTTTAATTCGGCTATTTCTCTTTGCGTTTCCGAATTTAAACGTTCGACGGTCGAACCCGCGACGTCGACTTTCGATTCAAGCCCTACAAGTAGATTAAGCGCGTCCCACGTGGAACGATGCGTTTCAAATCGTTCCTTTAATTTGACGTCGGATTCTAAGCGACGCTCAAAATCTTGTCGATCCTCTTCCGCGAGTTCGCCGTCGAGATAAGCTACGATTTCTTCGTCGATAGAATCTAACGACGATTCGTCGACTTTTTCTTCTTCGCCTTTTCCAAAATCGACGTTGGAAGAATTAGCGGTTGACGAGACGTTGAGGACGTCGTTTTGTTCCGTCATTGCGGGCGCCTCCCCGACTGAACGTAAGGAGTCAACGCTTCTTTGAGGTTGCAATGCGCGCGGTGCAAGAGCGATTTAACCGCTTTAGGCGTCAATTCCATAATTTCGGCTATTTCCTGATAACTTTTATTCTCAAATCTTTTGAGAACGACCGCTTCTCGTTGGTTCTCGCAAAGAGAATTTACGGCGGCAAGTACGATTTCTTGTATTTCGGCGCGCGCCAGCTGACGCGTCGGCGTCGCGCCGCTTTGCGCAAGTATTCCGTCTTCTATCCCGACGCTTGACGAACTGGAGCCCGCCGAAACTACGCTAAACAACGCTTCCGGGCGGCGGCTTTTGGCGCGCAACGCGTTTGACGCCACGTTATGAGCGATTCGGTAGAGCCATGTGGAAAAACGCGCTTCTTGACGGTAAGAGGAACGATGTTTATACACGCGCGTAAAAACTTCTTGCGTCAAATCTTCGGCAAGTTGCAAATTGCCGACCAATCGTTGCAAATACGCGCAAACGCGCGACTGATTACGCGACGTTAACTCTTCAAACGCAAAAGCGTCGTTAGCCTGAACCGCAAGCATAAGGCGCGCGTTGGAATCGTGAGGTTTTGCGTTAGACGGGGTTTGTTCTGAAATCACTTTGAAGTCCTTGCGGAGTCGTGTTTGCACGACGCCGCAAAGTCGCGTTCCGTCGGCGGACGGAGCGCGTTCGTTTGACGACGGCGCGAAAACGACCCTGATTTTCCAAACGCGTTCGTTATACGCTTATAACGCCTGACGGAGCCAAAAGTTTCGGTTCGCGACAAGTCCGAACTTGCGCGCGTTTGGATACGTCGCTGTGGAAGCCGCTTTTCCTTGGACATATTATAGCGGTATTTTATCGACTTGAATATAGACGACGCGCTTTTTTTATTTTTTTCCCGACGTTTGTTCGTTTAAACTTATTCTTTCCCCCTGTCAAACTTTTAAAATCAGTTATATAATGAGAAAGTTCCCTTATCGTTGAACATGCCTTTTTGACGCGACGTCCGGGATCCGAATTACAGGAGTTAACCTTTGACGATACAAATATCAGTTCCCAAGAGTTTGCGGTTGCAGATCGGCGTCTTTGGACGACGCAACGTCGGTAAATCGTCGACGTTAAACGCGTTGACGCGACAGAGCCTTGCGATCGTTTCCGACGTGGCGGGTACCACGACCGATCCGCTTGAAAAAGCCCTTGAACTTCAGCCGCTTGGCGCCGTCTTGCTTATCGACACGGCCGGAGTCGACGACGACGGCGTTTTGGGAACCGAACGCGTCGCGAAGACGCGACAAGCGTTTGATCGCGCGGATTTATTTTTGCTGGTAATCGACGCGACGCTCGGCGACGACGCTTTTGGCGCTTTTGAAGAGGTTTTGGTCGAAGAAGCGTGCAAACGCGATACTCCGCTACTCGTCGTAATGAATAAAATTGACGGCGCCGACGAAGCGATCGTTCAAAAACTTGAAGCGCGATTACGATCATACAATTTGACGACGGCGCGTTTTTCCGCAAAACGAGATTTCGAAGCAAAGACGGGCGCGCCGGAGTTGCGAGAGGCGTTGATTAAATTGGCGCCCGAGAGTTTTTGGGAGCCGCCGCCGATCGTCGCCGATCTTCTTGCGCCCGGAGAACTGGCGCTTCTTGTAACGCCTATTGACAAAGAGGCTCCTAAAGGACGGCTTATTCTCCCGCAAGTTCAGACAATTCGCGATTTGTTGGACGGAGACTGCGGTTGCGTCGTTGTGAAAGAAAATTTGCTTGAGACTGTTCTCAGACGTATGAATCCGCCGCCGGCGCTTGTCGTTACCGATTCTCAGGTTTTTAAAACCGTCGCGGCGCTTGTTCCCGAAACGATTCCTTTAACTTCTTTTTCGATTTTGTTTGCGCGTCAAAAAGGCGATTTAAAAACGCTAGTCGCGGGCGCGCGCGCCATTGACAAATTGACGCCGACCTCGCGCGTTTTGATTGCGGAAGCCTGTTCGCATCACCCAATAGAAGAAGATATTGGAACGGTGAAAATACCTCGGTTATTGCGTAAAAAGTTTGGGGAAACTTTGAGAATCGAACACGTTCAGGGACGCGATTTTCCCGACGTCGAATCGATGAAAGGTTTCGATCTAGCGATCCATTGCGGCGGTTGTATGTTTAATAGGCGCGAGATGACCTCGCGAGTTCAGCGAGCGTTGGAAGCCGAAACGCCGATGACAAATTACGGATTGGCGATCGCTTCGTTAAACGGAATCCTCGAGCGAGCCGTTAAACCGCTTGGGTTGTAAAAAGTCAATAAAGTATTATTCTATTGAGGTTTGAGCTATGCGTTTAACGCGAAATTCCCGTAAAAGACTTTCAGTAACGTTCCTATTGTGGGGATTGGCTTTCGTTGTTGTAAGCGTCGCAAGCTGCAGTCTATACGCCGCTTACCGCGTGCGAGACGCGCTTAAATATTCGGGTTATTTTGAAGAATGGGAAGAGGACGTCGACGGCGAAACGCTTGCCGACGTTTCTTACGGCGCCGCCGAATGGAATAAAATCGACTGTTTTTTTCCAAAAGAACTGGCGAAAGACAAGACGCATAGCGCGATCGTTTACATACACGGGGGCGCTTGGTCGGTCGGAAGTCGAAAAGATATGGCTGGATTTGCTCGACGTTGCGTTAAATCGGGCTATGTTGCGGCGTCCGTCGAATATATGCTTTTCAACGACGCGACGAAAGACAAGTATTCAATGGAAGCCGTCCTAGACGAAATCGACGCGGCGCTTGCCAAGTTGAAGGAAGTCGCAAGCAAGCGAGGCGTTGAATTGAAGCGCGTCGCGTTGGGAGGCGACTCCGCCGGAGGGCATGTTCTATCGTTATACGCGTATTCGCGCGGTAAAAAAGCGCCGTTGCAAATTGCTTTTATCGCGCCGCGCGTCGCTCCGATCGATTTTCACGTCGACGCGTGGAACCCCGTTCAAAAAGCGGAGACCGTCGCGGGGATCGTTTCGTTAATGACGCGTCAAAAAACGTCGACGGGAGAAATTGAGAATCCGACTGAAGAGATCGAGGCGCGAATAGCGTCCGTTTCGCCGCTGGCGTATTTGGAGAACGGCGGAGTCGTTCCGACGTTGGCGGCGTACGGCGCAAAAGATTCGGTCGTCGGACGTAAGCATTGCGCTAAAATTTCCGCCGCGTTTGAAAAGCTGGGAGCCAAGAGCATCGACGACGTTAAGCCGAACGACGAGCAAACGCCCGTCTTTGACTGTCTCGAGTTTCCTAGTTCGGGACATATGTTGGGAAGCGATCCCGATTTTGCCGCGCGACACTGGGAGCTTTTTATTCGATACGCGCGGCGATTTCTTGACGAATCGGACGAAACAGACGAATAAAACTTCGATAAACGTCAAGGAGACTAATTATCTGCGTCGTCGGCGTTGTTCATTTTTATTGACTTTTTATCGGACACGGGGGAAATCGGACGCGTTTTATCGATAAATTGCGTAATTTCACTTAAACCTTCGGGCTTTTGCCCGAAGAAATATTTAACGACTACAAACACTAAGCCAAAGGATTGCGTACAAACGAGCGTTACTAATCCGAAAATTTCTAAAGTCGTCGTACTTTCAATGGTAACGATGCTGTAAATAGCCCAAGCATAAATTACTAGTGATTGAAAGCCTGCAATAGAGAGAATCCAAGCGGCGTACTTCTTCCGCGCGTCTCTTTCTTCGTCTCTGAGTTGTTTCCAGTAATTGAAGATATCTGTGCAATGCTTGTCGTATTCCTTTAGAGCTTTCGCATAATGTTCCGCTCTTGCCTTTCGCGCATTATTTTCGGCGTTAGTTGCCTGCGATTCGCTTCTGACGGCGCTCTTAGTTTGAATCTTTGCTTGTGTTATATCAATTTTTTGAGGCGGTCTTGTTTGCGTAGACGAGAAGTCGACGAGAGAAAAATTTTCAGACGACTTGTCTCTTCGGAGGATTTCGCATATAGTCGCGAATTTGAGCGTTGGGAATAATCGCGTCGTTTCCCGATGATTCGTAAACGGTACTCCAAGGAGTTCCAGGAAGATGCGTCATTTGAACTAATTTACCGGGGCTTGAACGTCCGCAAACTTCCCATGCGTCGGAAATAGCTCTTAAGGCCTCTTGGTCGGTAATAGGGGGGGCGTCGTCGGGGAGGTCTTCGGAAAAACAGTGTTTTCGACTCCAGTTTTGCTTGCCGCAAAAACTAAGAAGCGCCGCGTAAAGTTCATAGACGACCGGACCGTATTTCCACGCATGGAAATTTTCTCCAATTAATGGACGACCATAGTCTCCTAACATTATCGAATGGGCGTAAAATACCAGCTTTTGTAATTTCATATTGGACAAGTCGGTAATTCCGTTTTTTCGTCCCAACTCGATAAATTTATTGGCAACTTGTATGGCGTTGTATAGGGCGTGTTCTTGATCTGGATTTGTCATATTAAGTTCCTTGTTTGATGAAAACTCGACAAATTCTGATTAATCCTCTTTGGCGACGCGCACAACCTCGTCGACGGAAGTAATTCCAAGACCGACTTTTTTCCAGCCGTTGTCGCGCAACGTCGCCATACCGTTGGCGCGCGCGACGCGTTTCACGTCGATCGACGGAGCTTTTTCGCCCGCTAGACGGCGAATTTCATCGTTGGGAATAAGCAGTTCGTACAACGCGACTCGACCGGCGTAGCCGGAATCGCGGCATTCGCGACAACCGACCGGCTTATAGATCGTGCCCGTCTCAAGCAATTCCTTGGGAAAATCGTGGGGCAGTTCTTCCAAACGCGGCTTCCACGGTCGTTTGCAATGTTTGCAAAGTCGACGCGCGAGACGTTGCGCCATAATGCCTTCGACCGTCGTTCCCACAAGGAACGGCTCGACGCCCATGTCGATCATACGCGTATAAGCGCCCGCCGCGTCGTTTGTGTGCAACGTACTGAAGACCAAGTGTCCGGTCATCGACGCTTGAATCGCGTTTTCCGCAGTTTCGAAGTCGCGGATTTCTCCGACAAGCACGACGTCGGGGTCGTGACGTAAAATCGCGCGCAAACTTGCCGCGAACGTCAGACCGACTTTTGTGTGAACTTGAATTTGATTGATCCCGTCTAATTGGTATTCGATAGGGTCTTCGGTCGTGATGATTTTCGTGTCGTCCGATTTGATTTCATTGAGCGCGCTGTATAGCGTCGTCGTTTTACCCGAACCGGTCGGTCCCGTAACCAAGATAATCCCGTGCGGCAATGAAATTAGTTTGCCAAACGCTTGATAAACGTCTTCGTCCATACCGATTCCGCGCAAGGTGAAGTTCATACGATCCTTGTCCAGAATACGCATAACGATGCCTTCGCCGTGCAACATTGGAATGATCGAAACGCGAAGGTCGACCTCGCGGTCGGAGACTTTAATTTTAATACGACCGTCTTGCGGAATACGCTTTTCGGCTATGTTGAGTCTTGCCATAATTTTGAGTCGACTGACGATCGCCGATTGGAATCGATTGATTTCAGGGGGAGTCGGTTGCGTTTGCAAAACGCCGTCGATTCGGTAACGAATGCGCATTCCAGTTTCTTGCGCCTCGATGTGAACGTCGCTTGTGCCCGATTCGATCGCTTCGGTGAGAATGTCGTTGACAAGACGAACGACCGACGCTTCTTGCGCCATTTGCGCGTCGCCGCTTTGATCCCAGTCGAGGTCTTCCAGAACTTCGACGTCGCTTGTTTGTTCGATTAATCCGTCGATCGTTTCCGCGCCGACTCCAAGTCTTGCTTTAATTAGCTTCGCAAGTTCGTTGGGGAACGCGACGACAGGAACCGTCGGCAGACCGGTCGCGGCGGACACTTCGTCGATTAGGGACAGATCAAACGGATTGCACGTCGCGACGTACAAAGCTCCGTCCGATTGAACGCCAAGGGGAAAGACGTTGCGTCGATGGACAAGTTTTGTTGGAAAATTGACAAGCGCGTCTTCAGGAACGGTCGACTTGGCAAGATTTACGACGGGTATTCCTAACTTGGCGGCGATCGCCGTAAGCGCGATTTCTTCAGTCCTTGCGCCAAGTTGATTTAACACGGGCTGAAGCTTTCCGTCTTCTTCAAAGGAGGCGCGCGCGATTCTCATTTGAACGGCGTTTAATTTTAACGGCTTCTCTTCTGGTTCCCAAAAGACGATCATCGGAGAGTTCCTTATCCGCGTTGCTGTTGTTATGAGGAAATCGAAGGACTAATTTTGTCGATTTCCGAAAAACGTCGTTTTTTTTGTCGGAAAATTTCGAACCAACTTGAAAAACGGCGCGCGTTCTTGTATACTATATTATAATGGGGAACGGGGGCTATTCAAGTCGTCGCTAGGCGGTTCGAATTTTTTCGACGTCGTCGGCGCGTTCTTTTCGGGATACGAACAGAACGTACGCGCCGACTTTTTTGACGCGTCCATATGCGAACAAGAGGACAACGGTAATAAAATGTTACGATTTAACGGAATTCGGACTTTGACGTTAGGGGTCGTAGGCGCGCTGAGTTTTGCCGTCGGACTGAATCCGCAGGACTTCGGTTTGAACGAATCTCCGTCGAACGTCGCCGTCGCGCAAGATCGTCAGTCGCAAGGACGACGATTCAATAGACAAGGCGATCAGCGCGGCAGACAAGGCGTTCCGAACAACAGACGAGGCAACGGGATTTGGTCGCCCGAGAATATAATCGCCAATATGACGCAAGAGCAATTCAATCGCGCCAAGAACGGTCCGTTTGCTAGCCGTCTCAAGGAAATGGTCGGCGAAGAGCGTTGGACTCAGTGGGAAAACGGGAATTTTGGCGGAGAAAAGTCGCCGGAGGAAGCCGCCGCCCAAGCTCAGGCGGTCGCGGATGGAAAGGAGATTCTGCCGGAGATGACCGACGAGGAAAAGCGCGAAGCGGAAGCGTTGCTTCGCTCGGGCACGGTGCCTCAATTCAACGCCGACGGCGAGCCTCGTTATTCGATTCAAACGGAAGAAGACTATTATCGAGCCGCGATGGCGCGTCGAGACGACGCCTTGGTTTCCGCAGCGCCGTTGACTTTGCGTTTTTATACGCGATACCTCTTTTCGAAATATGACGCAAACGGCGACGGAATACTTCAGCGCGACGAATGGGAGTATCGTTTGGAAGGAGCGCAGGCGATCGATTTGAACGGCGATTTTGATTTGACCGAACAGGAAGTTTTGTTTTATTTGGTGCGATTTGCGAAGGATCGGACGATTTTCAATCCAAATCCGCCCCAGTACAATCGAAATCGTTCGAATTTTGTCGTAGGCGATCAGGAAAAGACGGTATTAATTAGACCCGCTTCTGCCGCTCCTAAGAAACTGGACGACGAAGAGGCGAAGACTGCTTTGCTGGCGAACGACGACGGGCTTGTCGCGGCGGAAATGACGGAAGAAGAAATTAAATCGGAATTGACTGGAGATAATCCCGCTTTGGAAAACGTCGACGACGAGGAATTGCTCGACGCGCTCTTGACCGATATGGACGAATCGAGCGTGCGCGAGTACGCCGCTCCGCCGCAAGTTCTCAAGGGAACGCCGGTCTGGTTCTTGGCGCGCGATAAAAACGGCGACGGTCAGTTGACGTTGCGCGAGTTTGCGCCGACTTTGTCGCTTGCCGGAGTCGCGCAATTTGGCAAGTTAGACGCCGACGCCGACGGCGTGATTACCGCCGACGAAGTTCGTAAAGCGACGGGAAAACGCCAGTAGTCGACGGCGATCCGATAGTCGACAGGGCATAGCGCGACTGTTAAAAGAGAAACGGAACGCGGCGTTGTTGAGGAACGCGCCGCGTTTTATTGTTTTTCCATATTCCAAGCGGGAATCCAACGCGTTTCGGACGTCCGTTTTAATCCGAAATCTTTTTCAAGTCGTCTTGCAAAATCCGGCATATGCGCCGCGCCGTAGAAGATAGCGAGTTTGGTTTTGCCCTTGTTAAGTTCGCGTCGCGCGACGCCGAGCGCTTTTTGATTACGAAAGGCGACTAACGCGTCGTTCTCAGACGGCTCTTCAAGAGTCGTTTCGTCGACTTCGGGCGTCTCAAACTCGCCTACGTTGGAAGATTCCAAATCGAGCGCCATTAGTCGTCTTGCTACGACGCGTCTGTTGCTCGCGCAAAGCCACGCGAACGCCCAACCTTCGAGTTCCCCTTGAGACTGGTTTAACAAAGCGCTGAAAAAGGAAGAGACTCCAAACTTAGTAAGATCGTCGTTGGCAAGTATTTGGAGCAAGAACTCTTCAACGTCGGCGTCGCCGCGTTTAAGATTGGTTGCGGCGTAATCTATTCCTTCGATCTGATAACTAAATCCTAAAGCGTCGGCAAGCGTTTGTTGAGTAAAGGAAACGACGTTAAGAATCGATTTTTTACGCGACGCCTTGTCTTCGCGCTCCTTTTGAAGTAATTTACCGACGTCCGTTCCCGCCGGGGTTACCATTTCAAAAACGACGACGTCGTATTCCTGAAAGATTCGATTGAGTTCCTCGTAGTAAGACGGTTCCGCAAAATGAATCGTTCCAATCAAATCGACGACGACGGGACGCGAACCTCCTTCAGAATCTAAAAAATCGCCTTGAAAACGAACGACGCTCGTTTCCAGTTGCGTAGGCGTTTTTCCATTGCGTACAAGACGTAAACTGCAGACTTGCGACTCCTTGGAGTCGATAGAATCCGTATGTTTGACGTCGTCTTTATTTTGCGTTAAATCGTCTAGCTTTTCCAATTCGTCGTTACTTGGCTCGACTGCCTGTAAATAATGGAAAAGTTCGACGTTATTGGGAAGCGTTAAAGAGGAAAAGACGAAAAATAGCAAGACGGCGGCAATACGCAAGCGGGAAACGTAATATAAAATGAAACGCGCGTTCATAAACGTGTCCTGTGTCCGATCGTTAAAGGTTGAATAAGGGTAAAAGACGAAAACAGACGCCTTTAATTGGAACTTTTAGAGAAAAATTGTATCAAAGCGAATGCGCGTTGGCAAGGGGCGTCGCAAAACGATACGAAATCGTTTTATTTTGACGCTCTTTAGAACCTTAAAAAGTTCAATGTCCCGACGCGTTTGGGGAGAGGAAAGAGAATTGCAATGGGGAAACTCAACGCCGTCGTTGCTATAAACGTCGAGATTGGTAAATTCGCAAATGCGTTTGAATTTGACGTAAAACAAAAATTTTACGTTATCTGACTATTGCGATATACGAATTAAAAAAAGACAATGTTTTTCATAGACGGAAATAGACTCAACGCAAATTTCTGATTATATTAGAATGGACGCTGGAGTAGTCTGTCTTGATTTGTAGACGTATTGTAGCGTTTGAAACGTTGGTGAGAATTGTTGCGTAGTTTTGCCAAGGTTGGTAGGCGAAGTTCGAATGGTTCGTCGCGCTTGCGCGTTTGTCGACGTCGCGCGACGAATTGGATTGGGAATCGTTGAACGTTCAAAGCGCGGTCGAACGACTTGACCGCGAGTCGCCGACGACTCGAATGCGGTCGAGATTTCGACTGCGCACGACTCGTTCGTAAATTTGCCGCTCAAGTTAGAATACTGAGACGCGCGAACTTGACGCGATTTGAACTGAACGACGAACTTAAATTTTAAATTGGTTTAAAGAGTCAGGTGACACTTATGTCGTTATCGCGAAATAATAAAATTTGGGACGTCGCTGGATCGCTGTTGGGGCGTTTGTCGAAAAAACGCAGTTCGAACGACCGTAAACAAAAGTCGACAAGGCTCGTTATCGATCAACTTGAAGAACGACAGCTCCTTAGCTTGACCGTCGCGACGACGGAAAACTTGCTGGTTAATACGAGCTGGCAGGATATTCGCGGAAACGTCGCCGTCGACTCGAACGACGCGGGCGACATTGTCGTCGCGTGGACCGCCGCAGATCGTTTGGCCAATCCCGATTATGACGCGAACGATCCGAATTCGAGTATGTATCTGGTCGACGAGAAGGGCGAGTACGTCGAAGATCTCAACGTTTATGCGCGTTATTTGACGGACGAAGTTCAGATTGTTACGATTCCTGAAGAGTGCGTTCCAGGTTATGAAAACGCCACGCAGAGCGGTTCTTTTGAGCTTCTTTACAACGCTTACGAAACGCAACGTTTCTCGATTTATTCTTCTAATTTTGCGCAAGGCGGAGACGACTCCTACGCGACTTCCAATAGTCTGAGTTGTTTCTATCTTGGTTTCTATGCCGAAGGCGAGCTGAACTGGGTTCTTTTCAAGTATGATTCCGAACTGTTGCCGGGCGACAACGCGGCGAATCTGCAAGAAAAAATTCGTGCAATTCCAGGCGGGGAGTATTCCGAAGTCGTTGTCAACGCGTATAGCGAGACGGACTTTGACGTCACTTTCTACGGCGATTCCTGGGCTGGTTACAATTTAACGGACGTCAAGGTTTCGAACAATTACTATGAAGACGTTACGGCGTTGATCGACAAAGTTAGCTCGATTAACTTTGATCCGGCGGATTTGAAAGGTTGTTCTGATTTCCAAAAGTTGATTTTGAAGGATCTTTTTGGAACGAACTACGTTACTACCATCCAAAATATGATTAAAACGACCGGTCGTAAGTCGGTTGTTAAGACTTTGCAAATTGCTCGCGATAGCCTAACCGATAAGGCGACGAGCGGAGTTGTGACGACCGTTTCTGAAGTTCAGACGGTAACAAACTACAATTCTAAGGGACAAGACGTCGGTATTGCCGTTTCCAGCGATCCTTACAAGACGGCGCAAAATATCCAAGATGCGTTTAATAGCGTTTCGAATCAAGCCAAGTTGTACGCTCCTATCACGAGCGGAGTCGAATACAACGAGAGGACGCACCGTTACGCGGTCGTCGATTATCCTACGAGCGCGAATTCGTCCGACAAGTCTTACGGTTCCTTGCAAGACGTAATACCTTCTATCGAGGTTGTTGTCGCGCCCGTTGAGGGAACGACGAATCAGTTTAAGGTTACGTTCACGGGCGCGTCTGGTCTGGTTAATCAAGACTCCTTAATTGTTTCCGCCGCGACCTATTCCACAAAACTGAACAAAAGTTACGTTTATAACGACGTCGTTGTAAAGAACACGAAGCAGACCGCCGAAAATCCGAGTCGTTATGTTTACGTCGGCACGGGGGATTACGACGTCGATACTGCGACGATAACTATTAAAGAATCTAGCGCCGTATTCCGCGTGAACAGCGTTGAAAAGACCGATTACGTCCTTGACGAAGACGGCGATATTACGACGGATCGTTGGGGAAATCTGCGTATTAATGGCACGGGGAGAACAAATCAATCGAAGCCGGACGTTTCTATGAGTTCCGACGGTTCGTTTGTCGTCGTTTGGGAAAGCGAAAACGCCGATCCTTTGCAACAATACAACGCGACCGATATCTACGCGCGCCGTTTTGTTACTCAGGGATACGTCGCTTCCCAAGGCGAAGGCGGCTTTGATCCGCGTTATGAAATTTCCTTCTATGACAACGGCACGAGCAACGGTTATCTAGGTTATCAGCCGCCCGAGACCGCTTACGACAAAACTTTTGTTTCCGACGTCTACGCGTTGAACGCGAATTCTAACGTTAAGGTTCAAGGCGTCGTTCCCGTCGCGCAAGAATTTGTCGTCAACGCTTCGCTCAACGGCAAGCAGATAGATCCTACTATCGCGTCTGATTTAGACGGCAACTTTATCGTAGCGTGGACGTACTTGGCGCAAGACAACAGTTATTTTGGCGGCGTCTACGGACGACAATTTAATAATCTGGCGCAGCCCGTCACTGGCGATATTGTGTTCGATAGCGCGCAGGTCAGCACTAACTATTACGGACCGGCATATGCCGGAATGTCCGACGACGGTTTTGCCGTCGTGATTTGGAATTACGGCGACAGTCTCTATCAAGCGGCGCTTGAACCTCAAAGTTCCGTTTTTATCCTTGACAAAGCGAGTGTTGCGACCGGCGGCGTCTATGGTTCTAGCGTTGCGTTTGATTATAACGGGCGTTATACGATCTCCTATACTAGCGACGACGGAGAAGGCGGAACGACGGTGTTTCCGACGACCAACGCCTATTTGACGGTCTATGAAATTACTGAAGTTGAATTGGAAGAAGGAGACGAGGAAGGAAACGCTTTTGCCTCTTCTGCGACTTCCGCGGGGACAAACAACGCAAACGACAACGCAAACGCCAACGCAAACGGCGACGAAGAAGCCGGATTATATGTCGGTCGTCGTATTGCGAGTGAAAAATATGAGTCTGCGGAAATTGTCGCCGCCACCGTCATTAATAGCGTTACTTCCGGCGACCACGGTAATCCTAGCGTAGCAATGGACGCAGACGGCGATATTTTCACCGTTTATGAAGGTCTCGGCATAGACGTTCAGCAGGTCTCGCGCGGTTATTGGTATGTGAAAGAGACCTACGCCTCTAACTATGAGATGGAGACCGCCGATCCGAAATATCTGTTCATTCAGTTGAAGTGGAGCGATTTCGAAGACAATAATCTTGCATATAAAGGAAAAGCCTTTGATCGAGGCGGTAAAATCTCTTACGAAGACAAAAACGAAGATTTGATTCGTTATATCCAATTGGCGCTTGGCTGGGGATACGACGCATACGGAGATTTCACTAGCCCGGAAGACGGTGGAGTTCCGATTTATTCGTTGCATGCTTACGATACTATCGACGTCGACAGTTATATTAAATTCTATATGACCGTCGCGGAAAAAGAAGGCGCGACCTACGAACAGCTTACGCGATTGGACGCTATTCTCGAAGCGCTTGTTTCGCCTTTGCGCAACAACGGTTCTGATATTGGGTTCACGTTCTACGGACAAACTCTTTATTCTCCGATCGTCGTAGATTCGTCTTCGACTAATTCTTCTTCGACCGACGCCTCTTCAACTGACGCCGCGTCCGTCATTACCGTAGACACGGGTTCCGTTTCCGGCGTGGTTAGCAGTTATCGTAACGGATCGAACGCTTGTTTCTACCTTGCGTTTCCCGCCGAATACGTCGCATCCGTGAATTACTCGTTGTTGTTAGGGCGTACCACGGATCGCGACAACGACGTCAAGCCCGGCGAGTCTTGGGAGACTTTTGCTTTTGACGCGACCTCTTATTATGATTCCGATTCCGGTTATCTTGTCGACGCGGACGGCATGGCGCTAGGACTTTCCGACGCGCTTAACGCGTTGGAAATCTGTAACGGCGACGCGTATAGTTTTGTTGTCCGCGCCGTTGATATGGACGAATATGATTTTTACAAGGGTACGATCGGGGAGATTGGCGTCGGCGTCGACGAGATGCCGTATACGTACAAGTATACGGTGGACGACGTCGAGTACTATGGCGAGCGAACTATTAGCGACTATCTTATCTTGCAAGTCACCGCGCAGAGTTCCTTGCACGACACGCCTCTTACCGTCAGGTGGACGACCGACAGCTCTGTGAAATTGCGCGATCAGGCGTTCGACGATATGAATTATTGTAATTATATCGACGGATTATATGTTGAGCGTAACGGCGTTATCGGTAATTCTCAGACTAACGCTACGATCGAAAGTTCTTCGAACGGCGATCTTGTGATTGCGTGGACGATGCAGAAGGCGGCTGAGACGAAGACGCGCGAAGACGTCTATCCGAGTATTGGCAACTCGCTTGACGTTCAGTCGACGCATATCTACCTACGCTCGTTTAAAGAGTCGACCGACAACGCCGGTCCGATCGTTACAAACGTTTCTTTGCCGAACGGTACGACGCTTGACGAAGGACAGACAGTCGCTTCCGCCGTTAAGGACGTCGTCGTCTCCTTCAGTGAGAATATGTTGACGGTCGGAGACGGCTCGAGTTCTTACAATACGATTCACGCCGTCGACAACGTTGCAAACTGGCATGTGTTGCGCGACGGCGTCATTGTCGCCAACGCTATCGAATCGATCGATTTCGGAATCAACGCTTCGCGAGATTTAGCGCGTAAAACAGTTACGGAAAAGGGCGTAGCCGTCGCCGATATTAACGACGGTATTCTGGCTAACGGAACTAATCGTTGGGAAGCGGTCGTTCATTTTGCCGACGGTTTAGAGTTGACCGACGGTAATTACACGCTCGTATGCACCAATATGGTTCAAGACATAGCGCGCAACGCGATCTATAGTCAAGGGTATTCGATCGACGGAAGTTCCGCCGGTTACGACGGCAAGGATTGGATGATCGATTTCAGCGTTGTGCCGCTCAACGAGTCGCTCGCGTTTGAGTACAGCGAGTCCTTCCCATACGACTCCTATATCGCCGTCAACGAAGTTCACGGCGAGGAAGTCGTAGGCGATCCGACGACGAATCCGATCAAGCAAGCGAAAGACTCGGGCGATAAGTTGGCGCAAGTTACTCGTTCTTCGATTCAAGACGAAACTTGCGACGCCAATACGGCAAACGCCGTCGCGTCAAATTCTAACGGCGATTATGTCGTTACGTGGATTGAAACGACCGAGAAAGTCGACGAAAACACGGGCAATACTTCCGTTACGAAGACGGTCTATGCGCGCGCGTATCGTTCGCTCTACGTCGTCGACTCCGATAACGTTCGTCGACAAATTATTTCCAAAGAAGACGCGGCTCAAACTTTAATTACCGTATATGAAACGACTTGCGCATACGACGCGAAGGGCGCCTTGATAAGCGGAGAAGAAACGGCTACCGATCCGCGTCAAGCGTCCGTTGCGATGGACGACAAGGGCGATTTCGTCGTCGCTTGGGATATGAACACTTTCGGCGAAGGCGAAGACAAGAGCCGCGACGTTTATATCGCGAAGTACGCCTTTAACGGCGGACAAATGGCGATCAACGGCAATGCTACGACTCCGATTCGTGTAAACGTCGAGACCGAGGAAGATCAACAAAACGCGTCGGTCGCTATGGATTCCGACGGAGATATCGTCGTCGTTTGGGAAAGTTTTGAACAAGACGGCAGCGGCTGGGGAATCTATGGTCGTCGCTTTATGACGAACGGCTTGTCCTTTGGATACTCTAACACCATACAAGTTATTTCGTTCATCGATCCTATTTCCATTCAGGGCGACTATGTTAAGTTGAGCGGGACGGTCAACGACGAAGACTTTACGACGAAAGACGTTCCCCTGTCCGTCGAAATGAAGACGAACGCTACCAGAATCAAGGAAGCTTTGCTCGACGTTACGGATAAAAACGGCAAGAATTTGTTTACGGAAGACGATCTCGAAGTCGTCGTGAGCGCGGCAGGTTCCATTTCGATCGAATTTAAGGGCGTCTACACCGCTACTTACGTCAACTTGATGGAAGTCGACGCTTGGAACGTTCCTAGCAACGGCGTAAAGAAAAAGAGTTTTACCGCTAATATTGAATTGCGTCAGGAAGGTTCTACCGGCGCGGAATTTAGCGTTAATCAAACGACCGCTAACAACCAGCGTTTCGCTTCGATCGGCATGGAGAAAGACGGTTCCTTCGTCGTCTCTTGGACTTCGTGGGGACAGGGGCTTGATTCCGCGATCGAATCGAATATTTACGCCCGAAAATTCGCTTCCAATCACGTTGTTTCGAACTCCACGATCTCCGTCGTTGAAATGACGACCACAACCGACCCGGTTAAGGTTATTTCTACCGACAATATTGAGGTTCACGAAGTTATCGGCGGAACCGTATACGATTCCGTCTGTATGATTACAGTCGGCGCCGAAGCTACGAATTCGACCTCTTCGACGAACGCCGACGCCAACGCCGAGGCGATGGGAACCGGTTCGTTGTTGACGACTCGTATGCACGTCTTAACCGCCGCGCACGTCGTTTGTAGCGAGGACGGAACCGTCGTCGACCCGACCGAAGAAGAAGTCTACTGCACGTTCGAGACGGCTTCTGGAAAAATAAGCATTCGCGTTACGGATATTGCCGTTCACCCGAGTTATGCGGGCGATCCGTCGGACAATCAAGTCGACTTGGCCGTTTTGACCCTTGAAAACGCCGCGCCTACGTCTTTGAAGGGCTACGAACTCTATACCGGTTCAAGCGAAGTCGGACAAACGATTACTTACGTCGGATACGGACTCTACGGAGAAGCGAACGACACTGAAGAAGAAATTGGCGCGCGTCTTTCCGGCAGGAAACATTACGGAAACAACGTCTACGAATTGACGGGCGCCGACTTCCAAAACGCCGGTAATCCGAATACGTTGATTTACGATTTTGACGACGGAACTTACGCCAACGACTATCTTGGAAATTACTACGGAATTAGAAATCTTGGTCTTGGCGACGCCGAAGCGATCACCGCGCCGGGCGATTCCGGAAGTCCCTCCTTCATTAATGGTCAAATCGCGGGCGTGTGTTCCTATGGATCCGACTTTGACGGGGACGAGTCCTTTGGACCCGGCAACTATCAAGTCGACGTTCGCGTTTCCGCATATGTCGACTGGATCGAATCGGTTGTTTTGAGCGGACTTGGCGACGAATTTCTCGTCAATACGGATAGTGATATTTACGTTGAAGTCGCTACCGAAGACGACGATACTGGCGCTACCGACGACGAAGAAGAAGTCCTCCTTACCGATTACTGGCAAGAAGGCAAACAGCTTTGGTCAAGCGTTTCAATGGACGGCGAAGGCAACTTCGTAATTACTTGGACTGGATACAATCAGGACGGAAACGGCGATTCTCTCACCGGCGGTTCGAACAACGGATTGGGCGGAATTTATATGCGCGTCTTTGTCAGCGATCCGACGACGTCCGCGCTTTCCGCTTCCCAAGTTATGCAAGTCAATCAGTATACGGCCTACGACCAAATTCACTCGCAAGTCGCTATGGCTGAGAACGGTAATTTTGTCGTTGTTTACGAAAGTTATCAAGACCCGTCGAACGACGAAGATTCCGACGAAGTCGACAACTTTGGCGTTTACGCGCGTCGTTTCGCATTGACTTCCGAGACGATCGTCGTTACGCCCGAGAGCGACGACGAAGCTGAAACGACTGAAAAAGTCTATGATATTAAAGAAATTGGTTCCGAATTCCGCGTTTCGCGTAGCGATTATTTCCAAACGGGAATCGACGGCGACCAGCTTGGAGGTTCCGTTGCGGTCGACGCCAACGGCGATATGGTTTTCGCCTACACGGATACTTCCAGCGCTTTAGAATGGGCAAACGTCGAGTCGGTCGTTTTGACTCGTTCTATTTCGCTTGCTAAGGACGCCTCTATTCCTTATGTCGTTCGCGTGAACGCCGCCTATGGAGACGTTGATTCGCAAAAACAGGTCTCGCTTTACGCCAATAACGTCGTTTTCGCGTCGGGCAACGGTCCGACCGAGTTGATCTATTCGTTTAGCGAGTATATGTTTACCGCGCAAATGAACGCCGACCTCAAGGCGGATAATTTTGGTTCCGACGAATACGACGGACTTTATTCTTATCGTGATAATAGAAACCTTGAGAATAAGAATACGAAGAGCGTAATCGATCTGAACGATTGGACGCTTATGAAAGATGGCGCCAACGTTACTTCCGCGTATATTTACGATATTCTTTACGGTTATAACGCGTCGAACAAGGTTGAAGAATACTTGCGCGCTCGCGGCGACAATCCGAACGATTATATTTACGTTTCTCCGCGCGCGGATTCTCATACCGATTCATACGAATTGGTAATCGTGTTTAAAAAGGATTTGCCCGACGGTTCTTACGTGTTGACGTTGGCGGACAAAGTAACCGACGCTTGCGGTAAGAACAATTTGGACGGCGATTACGACGACGAAGCCGGCGGTTCCTTCTCCGTTCGTTGGACGATCGGCGCCGCGAAAGGAACGGCCGACGAGAACGAAAGTTACGTTCCAAGTTCCGATGCGGAAGCGTTTATCGAGGGGCAAGGCAACGCCAAGCCCGTCGTGGTTTCAAACTCCGAAGGGTTTGTCATTGTCGCGGAACAGCAGACGCTTTATCCGATCGACACTTCGTCCTCTCAGACCGGCGGAAATACGAACGGCAACAATTCCAGTTCCAGTTCGACTTCGACCGGTTATCGAGTCAACGGTTATTACGAGACGGTCTATATCTCGGAAGACGATCTTGACGAAAAATCCGACGTGCAGCCCGGTTGGTATCGTATCGAGTCCGATATTGTAATGCGTTCCTATAACGCCGACGGCAGTCCTAGCAGCGTCGAAGTTCGCGTCAATCCGTATTCCGTCGGGAATCAAATGAGTCCCGATATCGATATGACGGAGGGCGGAAGTTACGTTATTGGTTGGATCGGCGAAAGCGCCGAGGCGTTGAACGGCGTTTGCGCGCGCTTCTATCCCGGCGGAAAAGCGCAGACGAAGCAGGTTCAAGTCGCGGGTTCGAAGAGCGTTCGTTGCTGGGACGTCGACGTTTCGATTAACGAAGACGCCGGGTTGGTCTTGATCACGTGGTTGCAAGGTTCGAACGTCGACGAAATTGGCTCGGACGGACCCGAATCCGACGAGACCTACGGGCGTTTTTACGATCTCAACGGCAACGCGTTGAGCAACGCGTTCTGCATTGTTTCCGCCGACTACAAAAAGTCCGTTAAGTCGTTCGACGTCGCGAGTATGACCGTCGGCAACGAACTCAAATACGTCGTTGTTTGGCAGATGTATAATCCGAACAATAACGCGACGAATACGTTTGAGATTTATCAAAAGGTTATTACCGCGTATGAAACGAACGGAGTCTACCGTATTAACAGCGGTGAAATTTCGCGCGTCAACGACACGGTTCTTTACGGACAATACGCGCCTAAGATCGCGACGGTCGACGAGACCGGCGAATACTACGTCGTTTGGGTTTCCGATCAGACCGTTAAGAACGGTTCCGACGTTTACGCGAGAAAATACGATGCGAACGGAAATTCCCTGTCCTTTATGGGCAAGATCGGCGAAGCGTGCGTCAATACCTACAACAAGGACGTTCAAGGTCTTCCGAGCGTGGCGGCGAACGCGGACGGCGTTGTGTTCGCTTGGGAGTCTTACGATCAGGAAGAATACAATTACGACGCCCAACTGAAGAAAGTTCGACACGATTACGGAATCGTCGTTCGCGTCTTTGACAACGCGGGCGTCCCCGTCTACGCGGGCGGAGAAATACTCGACGAAGACGGGTACAAGATCGACTGCGCGCTTGGACAGCCTTTGGCGATGCATCAAGGCGAGTATGTAATCAACACGATTACGTCGCGCGATCAGATTACCCCGTCCGTCGCGATGTTCGACTGGGAGAAGGAATCGCCGATTTCGGAGTATAAGATTCCTAAATACGTCGTCGCGTGGGCGAGCGCCAATCCTAATTGCGGCAAGGTAATCGAGGACGAGACGGAAGAGGGGAACGGTAATACTTCGTCGACCTCTTCGACGGGCGGCACGTCGGTAGTTTACGACGACGCGCCCGGAGCCGTCGGACCGTATGTGATTTATTATAAACTAGTTTCCACGAGTTCCGCTTCAAAGACCAACGAAGAACCGACCGTTACTTCTATGAAAGCCGAACGTTACTCGGTCGACGTTGCGACTGCGACTTCCAACGGGTTCTATCGTCCCGTCGACGGCATTGTCGAGATTCCGACCGCCGCAGATTCCGTTGCGACCGTCGACGCCTCGATTCTGTCGATTTCGGGTACGGACGGCGACGACGTGATCGTCGTTACGGTCGACGCCTATGGCGCCGTCGCGTCTATCGTCGCGAACGGTTCTGAGATTAGCGTCCCGAGCGGAACGAAGGCGATTTACTTTGTCGGCGGAGCTGGAAACGACAAGGTCGTTTACAATACGATTGGGACGGAATTTGCCGAGATTGACGCCGACGCGTCGAAAGCGACGATCATCGGAACTTCGACCTTTGTCGCTTCGGGCGTTGAAAGCGTCGAAGTCGGCGCGCTCAGGGCGTTGAATATTTCCGCGAATTTGGCGGGCGACGTTGTCAACTTGGCGGCGGACGCGTCGAGCGCGACGACTGCCAAGGGCTTCAAATTCGCCGCGTCCGGCGTGGCTGAAATCGTCGCGCAAGGCGGAGGCAAGGCGACGGTCGTAATGACTGGAACTTCTGGAAACGACGCTTTTGTCGCTTCTAATTCCGTTGCGATTCTTTCCGGCGCAGGATTTGATTTCGAAGCGAACGGTTTTGCCAATGTTCGCGTCGTCGCGAGCGCGGGCGTCGACACGGCGACGCTGACCGATTTGCAAAGTTTGATTGCCTCCGACGGTTCGCTGTTGGCGACGACCTCGAAGTCGAGTATTGTCGCCGTCGGTTTGGACAACGTTTTCGCGAAGGGAACTGGAACCGCTTCCGCGAAGATTTATGGAACGCGCGGCGCGGATTCCGTTGCGATCAACGATCAGAGCGCCGAAACGAAATTTGCGACCGGCGCGGTTCTGTCGACGGAAGGTTTTGTCGACGTTTCGTTCGTAGGAAACGGCGGCGAAGACGCGGCCTTGTTGACCGTCGGTTCAGGCGCCAACGTTTTTGAAGGCTGGGCGAGTAAAGCGACGCTGACGAACGGCGTTGTTACGCGCGCTTTGTCTGGATTTTCGAAAGTCGCCGTCTATGGAAATGAAGGAGACGACTCGACCTTAAGCGCTAAGTTGTACGACTCGGCGCGCGACGACGCTTTTGCCGCGTTTGACGATACGGCGACTATGGACGTCGACGGCGAGAATCTTTACTTGATCGTCGGCGCCGATCAAGTAACCGTTAAACGATCGACCGCCAAAGGTTCCGATTCGCTCGACGTCGACGAGACGCTTGATTTCCTCTTCTCGACGGAAAATTGGGATTTGGACTGATTGTTCAACGTTCCGACGTATGGAAAAGACGCGTTGATTTGACGCGTTTTTTCCAGTTTGAATTTTTTCGCGCGACGCCGACAACGCGTCGCGCTTTTTTTATTGAGGCGTACCGCCGACGTCGCGTTAGGTAAAAGTCAATTTTCCTCCCCGCTTGACTATATTGGGTAAAAAAGATAGAATTAGCAGTGTTTTTCTCTTTTTAAGCGTTTTGATGAAAAGAGAAGTTGACTTTGGCGCGCGTTTTGCCGCAGCGTTTGAGGAAACACGGCTTAAAAAGACGGTTGCTTCGGAACGCAAACCGAAAAAAGACGACGATTAAACGTTAGATTATCAGCAATTAGAAATATATTAATATGGATTTACAAGAATCTCTTGACGGAATAGGCGATTTTTTCGGCTCTATTTCGCGTTGGATGGAAAACGGAATCACGTCGCTTTTCGGATCGAACAACGAGCGCGAATTGAAAAAGATTCGTCCGATGGTTGCCGCGATAAACGCGTTGGAACCGAAGTTCCACGCGATGAGCGATTCGGAATTACGCGAGCAAACCGCTATTTTTCGTAAGA
The DNA here is from genome assembly GCA_045599865.1 of Thermoguttaceae bacterium. GTDB lineage: Bacteria > Planctomycetota > Planctomycetia > Pirellulales > Thermoguttaceae > RUG369. The sequence continues at coordinate 13,093 of JAZRWW010000272.1, read as the reverse complement.
GGTTGGCGGCGGGCGAGACGTTGGACGATCTTTTGGTCGAGGCGTTTGCCGTATGTCGCGAGGCGAGCGTGAGAACGATCGGGTTGCGACATTACGACGTCCAAATGATCGGCGGTATTGCTTTACACAGCGGCAAAATTGCCGAAATGATGACGGGCGAAGGCAAAACCCTCGTGGCGACTTTGCCCGCGTATTTGAACGCGCTGGAAGGCAAGGGCGTTCACGTCGTAACCGTCAACGATTATTTGGCGCGTCGCGATATGGAATGGATGGGCCCGATCTATATGTCGCTCGGAATGACGGTCGGATCGATTCAAAGCAATATGTCGACTTTGGATCGTCAACATTCCTATTCGTGCGATATTACCTACGGCACGAACAACGAATATGGGTTCGATTACCTACGCGACAATATGCGTTACGCGCGTCGCGGCGACGAAAACTTCCCGTCGGAGCAACAGCAATCGCAAGGTCGTTTACATTACGCGATTATCGACGAAGTAGACAATATTTTGATCGACGAAGCGCGAACGCCTTTGATTATTGCGGGACCCGCTCACGACGACGTTTCGAAATATCGCGCCGCCGACGCGATCGCTTCGCAACTTGTCAAAGACGTCGATTTTAAAGTCGACGAAAAAGACCATACGACGAATCTAACCGACGAGGGCGTTCGACGCGCGGAACATTTGGCGGGCGTCGAAAGTTTCTACACCGTCGGCAATATGCACTGGCCGCATCTGATCGACAACGCGTTAAAAGCGCGTCATCTCTATAAAAAAGACGTCAATTACGTTATTAAAAACGGCGAAATCATCATTGTCGACGATTTTACCGGGCGTCTTATGGAAGGTCGAACTTGGAGCGACGGACTTCATCAAGCTGTCGAGGCGAAAGAAAACGTTCGCGTTAAAGAAGAAAACCAAACGCTCGCGACGATCACGCTTCAAAACTTCTTCAAACTGTACGATAAAATCGGCGGTATGACGGGAACCGCAATGACGGAAGCGAGCGAGTTTTGGAAGATTTATAAACTCGACGTCTTGGCGATTCCGCCAAACAGACCCGTCCAACGCGTTACGAAGCACGACTTGATTTATCGAACGGAAAAAGAGAAGTACAACGCCGTAGTCGACGAAATTGAACGCGTTCACAAGTGGGACGAACTTACCTTCGACGACGGAAATTCCGCGCTTGGGTTGATCCAACGCGAAGGCGACGACGTCGTGGAATTTTTCCCGAAAGGCGAGAAGCAGACTTTGAAAGTCCCTCGCGCTAAAGTGACGCAAATTCGACGTAAAGGGCGCCCAATTCTTGTCGGAACCGTTTCGATTCAAAAGAGCGAATTGATTTCTTCGATGCTTGATCGACGCGGCGTCAAGCACCAAGTTTTGAACGCTAAGCCGGAAAACGTCGGACGCGAATCGGAAATCGTCGCTCAAGCGGGACGACTGAACGCGGTGACGATCGCCACAAATATGGCGGGGCGCGGCACCGACATTATCTTGGGGGGCAATCCCGAGACGCTTGCTTGGTCGATTTTCCAGTCGAAATATCCGACGCGTTTAGACGTGCCTCAAGAAGAATGGCGCGCCTGCGTCGAGGACATCGAAAAGCGCGAACAAATGAAGGCGGAAGGCGTGATTGTTCGCAATTTGGGCGGTTTGCACATTATCGGCACCGAACGGCATGAAGCGCGCCGTATCGACTTGCAGTTAATTGGGCGTTGCGGTCGTCAGGGAGACCCCGGCGAAGCGAGATTCTATTTGTCCCTTGAAGACGACCTTGTTCGTATTTTTGCCGGCGATTGGATTAAGAACATCTTAACGAAAATCGGTATGGAAGAAGGGCAGGCGATCGAAAGCGGCATGGTCACGCGTCGCATCGAAGGCGCCCAGAAGAAACGCGAAGAGTTCAACTTCGACATTCGAAAGAACTTGCTTGAATACGACGAAGTAATGGATATGCAACGCAAGCGCGTTTATTCGTATCGACAGCGTATTCTTGACGGCGGCAACACTAAAGATTTTGTGTTGAAGATGATCGACGCGCAACTTGCGAAGTATCTCGACAACTTCTTATCGCAAAATTACGGCGCGGAAGCTTACGCCGCCTATGCTTCTCGACAACTTAACGTCGAATTTGAGCCGAAGCAATTTCGCGGCTTGAATCCGGGCGAAGCGGCGGAATACGCGCTCGATCACGCGCGTCGTATGTCGGAAACAGGCGCGCTTGACGCGGTGGAAGAGAATTTGTCGGACGATTCTCCAGAAGACGAATGGAATTGGCAGGCGTTGGCAAAGGCGGCGAATTCGCGTTGGCGAACGAATTTGCGCGACGTCGACTTGAAAAAAATAGGACGCGATCACGTCGCGGAATTTCTCATAGAGAAAGCGAATCGTTTTTGCGATTCGATTAGTTTAGCTCCGGGCGCGCCTTTGCTTGAGCCGAATTACGGCGTGAAAACCGCTTGTCGCTGGTTGCGCGACAAATTCGGCGTCGTCGTCGACGAAAAAGAGGCGATCGAGTTAGAGCCGAACGATTTCCGCGAGTTGGCTCGTAAGCGAACTTTAGAAGGTTACGCCGAACGCGAAGCTAAGTTTCCCGTTTTGGCGGGATTGGCTCACTTCACGATTCGCGACCAGAACGGCAAGCGGTATGATCGCGAAGGCGTCGCCGATTGGGCGGCGAAACGTTTCGGCGTCGAACTTGACGTTGAAGATTTGAAGAACAAGCAACGTCGCGAAATCGAAGAAACGCTCTTTGAAGTTAGTCGCGAGGCTTCGAGACGTTCCGCGCCCTTCTATGAACAGATGCGCGTTTATCTCGACAAACTCTTTACGGAGGAAGACGTTGCGATCGACGTTATTCGCTCGAAGCGCGAGGAGAAAATCGCGCGAAACGATCGGATCACTTCGAGCGACGTCCGTAAAATTAGACGCGACGCGCCAACGCTTGCCGAATTGTGCAAATGGTTGAACGAGTCGTTGAATCAAAATTTGACGGTTGAAACGCTTGCCGATTGGGACGTTTTGCTCTTGGAAAACCGCGTCGAATCGATTATTGAAAATCAATTCAACGCGGAGATGCGCAAAGTTGAACGTTCCTTAATTTTGGGTATTTTAGACGCGTCTTGGAAAGAACACTTGCTTGTAATGGATCATCTCAAGTCGAGCGTCGGATTCCGCGGATACGCGCAAGTCGATCCTAAAGTCGAGTACAAGCGGGAAGGTATGAAGATTTTTGACGCGATGTGGAACGGCGTTTTTGAACGCGTTACCGATTACGTCTATCGAATCGAGCAACTTGACGAGAATTTTATCGGCTCGACGTGGTCTTCCGCCAACGCGCCCAACGCCGCTATGCGACCTCAAGCCGTTTCGCCCGAAGTGCAACGAACGCAACGTCAGCAGGAAGACGCCATTGAGGCGAGTAAGGAGAAAAAAGTCGAGACGTTCCGCAACAAGTCGCCGAAGGTCGGGCGTAACGAGCCCTGTCCTTGCGGAAGCGGCAAGAAGTATAAGAACTGTTGCGGTAAAAACTAAACTTGATCGTCTTTGATTCCTTCTTGGAAAACTCACGACGCGACGCTTAACGAGTCTTGTTGAGCGTCGCGTTTGTCGTTTTGGTCGAGAAGGGGACGCGTTTTGCGTTTGCGCCTCTAAAAACCGCTTTTTTCGCGCTCTAACGACCTATTAAACGGTTGTGAAAATAGGAATTTTTGATATAATAGAGACGTCGGCCTTCGAGCGTTAATTTAGGGGCGTCGCTAGCGCGACGTCGCGGCGATTTGAACGCGCCCCTTTGTCGCCGACGAAATTTATGGAACCAATCGACGCGCTATTAGACGCCCGAAATTCGCGTCCGCTTGACGTTAATCAAGGAGATTTCCCTTGCCCGACGACGACAAATTCGGTTCGTCAGACGAACAAGAACGTTTCGACGGAAACAACGAAGACAATTCAAATAGCAATCCCAACGACGGCTCTGAATCGAACGCCGGTTCCGAATCGAACGCCGGTTCCGAATCGAACGCCGGTTCCGAATCGAACGACGTTCTCAACGAGAACGACGACGATTTTGATCCGTTTGCCGATCAACCTTCGCGTCCTGCGTCAGATCGCCCCTTGCGTCCGTTCATTAACGCGAACGGTCAGCTTGTTTTGCCCGACGGGTCAAAACTTGTTCAGATGCCGATCGAAGACGAATTGAAGGGCAGTTATCTAACTTACGCGATGAGCGTTATTGTTAGTCGCGCAATTCCCGACGTTCGCGACGGTCTTAAGCCTTCTCAACGTCGTATTCTTGTCGCGATGAACGACTTAGGGATTGGTCCTCATTCTCAACGCGTCAAATGCGCGAAGATTTCCGGCGACGCAAGCGGCAACTATCATCCGCACGGCGAAGCGATTATTTATCCGACGCTTGTGCGTATGGCGCAAGATTGGAATATGCGCCACGTCCTTGTGGACAAACAAGGCAACTTTGGTTCGATCGCCGGTCTTCCCCCCGCCGCAATGCGTTACACGGAAGCGCGTCTTTCGGGTATGGCGATGGCGATGCTCGAAGATTTGAATCTCGACACGGTAGATTTTATTCCGACCTACGACGAAACGCGTATGGAACCGACCGTTCTACCGGCCAAGGTTCCGAACTTATTGGTCAACGGCGCCAACGGTATCGCCGTCGGTATGGCGACGAGCATTCCGCCTCATAACCTTGGCGAAGTATGCGACGCGGCGATCGCCGTTATCGACGATCCCGACGTTTCGCCCTTTGAATTGTTGCGCATCTGTCCTGGTCCGGACTTTCCGACTGGCGGCGTTATTTGCGGTTCTCAAGGAATCCGTCGCGGCTACCTTACCGGGCGCGGAAACATCGTCGTCCGCGCGCGCGCTCGTATTGAGACGAAGGGCAAGCGCAATCGTATCGTCGTTTCCGAGATTCCTTATCAACAGGCGCGCGATCGTATCGAAGAAAAAATCGCCGAGATGGTCAACGAAGGTCGAATTGTCGGCGTGTCTTCAATTCGCAACGAATCTGATTTAAAAGAGCCCGTGAGATTGGTTCTCGACTTGAAAAAAGACGCCGATCCGCACGTCGTATTGAATCAGCTCTATCAATTCACGCCGTTGCAGGATACGTTTTCGATTATTCTCTTGGCGTTGGTAGACGGCAAACCGCGCGTAATGACGTTCAAGGAATTGTTAGTCGAGTTCCTGCGCCATCGAAAATCGGTGATTAGACGCCGCACGACGTTCCTGCTCAACAAGGCGATTAAACGTCAACATACGGTTGAAGGTCTTCTTATCGCGCACGCGAACATCGACGAAGTAATTCGCGTCATTCGGACTTCGCCGACGCAATTTGAAGCGAAACAACGTTTGATGCAAATCGAATGTCCCTCCGCGTTGCTTGAACGCGCGCTTGGCGCCGGGTTCGATTCGTTCCAAGCGACGCGCGGCGTTAAAGAGTCGTATACGTTGACGCCCGTTCAAGCGGACGCCATTTTAAAGATGACGTTGGGACAGTTGGTCAACTTGGAACAGCAGAAGCTGGCGGACGAATACAACGCGCTTCTTAATGACATAGCCGAATATCGTCGTATTTTGTCCGACGAGCGCAACATTTTGGAGATCGTTCGCAACGACCTGATCGAAGTCAAAGGGAAATTTGCCGACAAGCGTCGCACGGAGATTATTCAAGAGGAAATCGTCGACGTTACCGACGAAGACCTTATCAACGAAGAAACGATGGTCGTTTCTATTACGACGAACGGTTATATTAAGCGCACGCCTCTTGACGAATACAAGGCGCAAAAACGAGGCGGAAAGGGCGTCAAGGGCGCGAAAGCCGACGAAGAAGACCCCGTGCGTCATTTGTTTGTCGCGAGTACGCACGCGTATCTGCTCTTCTTTACCAACAAAGGCAAGGTATATTGGCAAAAGATTTACGGTCTTCCTCTCTTGGCGCGCGACGCCAAGGGACGTAATCTTGTCAATTTGTTGCAACTTGCGCCCGACGAAACTATCGCCAACTGCCTTGCCGTTCGCGATTTCGATCAAGAAGGCGCTTATTTGGTAATGGCGACGCGCGACGGCGTGATTAAAAAGACCGCGTTGTCGGCGTTCCGACGCCCCCTTAAAGCCGGGCTGATCGCGCTCAAATTACGCGGAGGACTCGATCCGACGACGCAGGACGAAAACGGCGTCGAAAACGCGACTCCCGACGTTGAAAACAAGGAAACGCCCGTCGAGACGAGCGCGGACTTCAAGGACAAAGACGCGCTCGTCGACGTCGGTGTTTGTTTCGACGGCGACGAAATCTTCCTTTCGACCGCGAATGGACGAACGATTCGGTTCCGTCAATCGGACGTTCGCGCAATGGGGCGAACGGCGTCGGGCGTTCGCGGTATCAAATTACGCGACGGCGACCAAGTCGTCGGCATGACCTTTGCGTCGGAAAACGCCTATCTTCTTTCCGTGTGCGAGAACGGATACGGCAAACGCACGCTTATCGGAGCTAACGCGGCGCCGTTGGCGTCTGGAACCGAAGACGTCGACGACGAATCGATTCCGAACGACGAGCCTGAAATAGAAGAAGAGGGAACGAACGTCGAGGAAGTCGACGGAGAAAACGTCGCCTCTTCGCGCAGGTATCGAACGATGCGTAGGGGCGGCATAGGCGTCTTGGACACTAAGACGACGAAACGCAACGGAAAAGTCATCGACGTTTTGCGCGTCGAAGACGGCGACGAAATAATGACGATTACGGCGAGTGGAAAGATTCAACGTTTTTCCGTCGACGATATTCGCATCACGGGGCGCAACGCGCAAGGCGTTCGTCTGATGAACGTCGACGACGGCGACGTCGTCGTCGCGGTCAACCGTATTCCGCGCGACGAAATCGACGTTTCGCAAAAAAGAACGATCGGCGTTGAAACGACCTCGCTTGACGAAATAGCGCCGGAAATCGCGTCGGAAAGCGTTAGCGAAAACGTTGACGAAGTTGAAGTTTCGTCGGACGAATCGACGGAAATGGAAGAATAAAATACAAAAGACGTTTGAGTTTTGACGTCTTTCGGAGTCGCGTCGTTTTAGGGGCGCGACGGCTTGTCTAATTATATAAGTTTAACGTTATCAATCAAACGTCGTCGTCGCGTTTAAGCGCGTCGAACGGCGTCGAGGCGAGAAAATGAGTCTTTGGAAAATCGCTTGGAAAAGCATTGAACATCGTTCGCTGGCGTCTACCTTGACGGCCTTTTCGATGGCGCTTGGCGTCGCGTTGGTCGTTACGGTTCTCGTTGTGAACGGCGTCGTGGGGAAGTCCTTTCAACAGGGCGCTCAAGGATACGATTTGATAGTAGGAGCCAAAGGAAGCAAACTGCAGTTAGTTTTGAGTTCCGTATTTTATAATCAAGACCCGTTGGGGTTGATTCCTTACGAGTATTACGATTTAATGCGTTCGTCTCGCTATTCCGCCGAAATCAAGACCGCGATTCCGATCGCGCGCGGCGACAATTATCAAGGTTGTCCCGTCGTTGCGACTACGCCCGAATATTTCGCGTCGGTTACGAAGTCGGACGGAAAGCCGTACACGTTGCAAAAGGGCGAATATTTTAAGAACGTCGACTATTACTCCGCAGTCGTCGGATATACGGTGGCAAAGAAAAACAAACTGCAACTCGGCGATGAAATTCGTTTTGGACACACGAATTCTCAGTCGGATCAAGACTTGCACGAACCGTTTAAAATCGTCGGAATTTTGGATCATACGGGCAGTCCGAACGACCGCGCCGTTTTCGTCAATTTGGAAGGGTTCTATAAACAGCACGAACATTCTGAAGGAACCGAATCGATCGATTACGGTTTGCGCGAACAAGAAGTCGCCAAGAAACGCGCCGAATTAGGACTGGACGATCCTCTTGTCGCCGACGTCCATAACGACGAACACGCCGAACATTCCGACGCGGAAGGGGAAGAACACGACCACGAACACGGAGATCACGCGCGACGCTTGACGGCGATTCTCCTCATTACGAAGGACCAAGAAGTCGCCGTGGCGGCGACGCGCGAGGAAGTCGAAGCCGCGACGTCTCGACCGGGCGTAGAAATTAACGAAGCGGACTTGGTCACGCCGGAACGTCGTCAAGTCGTCGATACGGCGGTCACCGCTTTGCCCGCAAAAATCGAAGGCGAGTTGCTCGAAGCGCAAGCGGTCGCGCCCGTTCAGGAAATCGCCGCGTTCTTCCAAGACGTTATCGGAAATATTCAGAGCGTTTTGATCATCTTTGCAATTCAAGTCGTTATTGTCGCCGGCGTCGGCATGATGGTTAGTATTTATAATTCGATGAACGAACGACGCCAAGAGATCGCGATTATGCGCGCGCTGGGCGCCAAACGTTCGACCGTTATGGCGATCGTTCTGTTCGAATCGATTCTTTTGTCCCTTGGGGGCGGCGTGCTTGGCGCGGCGATAGGGCACTTGGCGATCGCCGGCTTGGCGCCCTTTATTATGTCGTATGCAAACGTAATGGTTCGACCGTGGGACTTCCAAGCGGTGGAATTGGTTTTGATTCCATGTTTGATTCTTTTGGCGTCGATCGTTGGATATTTGCCGGCCGTCGTCGCGTATCGAACCGACGTCGCGCAATCGTTGCAGACCTGATTTTATCGCGTCGCGGCGTTCGCGCGCGTATAACGGCGCGCGAGCGGATCGTTGACTCCCTCTGACATAAGGACGACGTAATGAAGGAAGTGATATTTGACGACGCGTTAAAAGGCGCGTACAACGATATTGAAGCGGGCCCGAGCGTCGAAGAGACGGTCGACTACAAGCAAGTCGCGTCCCTTGGCGTGGGCGCGCTTGTCGCCGCAGTTTTCGGAATTTTGGGATTCTTCTGGACTCCCTTTATCGGCGCGTCGATTTTAGGAATTGTTCTTGGCGTCTTGGCGCAACGCAAAATTATGCGCGCGCCCGAGGAGACTGCGGGCGGAACGCTGACGCTCGTCGCGCTTGCGTTGAGCGTCGTGTTGACGGTTTCTTCAACCTGTTGGCGCGTCTACGCTTACTATTGTTCCGCGCCTCCAGGATACGCGATCGTTCCGTTTGATTCGATGGCGCTCGACAAAGACGGCAAAGTTGCCGAGAATATCCAGGCTCTCGACGGACATAAGGTCTATATTGAAGGATATATGTATCCGACGAAACAGCACGCGGGCATTGAAAATTTCACGCTTGTGCGCACGTTGGGGCATTGTCAATACTGTTCGCCCGGCACGAATCCCGCCGATATGATCGCCGTATCGATGGAACGAGGCAATACGGTAAAATATCGCGCGAATAAGATCGTCGCGGTCGGCGGCGTACTGTCGGTGAATCCGAATTTTAAGGATACGCCGGGCGCGATTCCGTATTCGATGCGCGCCGGTATTTTCCGCTAAACGGGACGTTTAATCGATTTGTTCGCCCGACGTTTTTTCGAGAGAACGCCGGGCTTTTTTGTAGGTTTTGTCTTTGCGACTCCACGTTTAGAATAATCCTCGCGCGTCTTGATGAAGTCGCGCTTGGCGCTAAAATTAAAAAAATTTTTATCGACGTCTGCGCCGAGGGCGTTTGGCGTTTGTTTTTTCAGTATCGCCTATCGACGAAAGGGATAAAATGGCTTACGAAGTAACGTTAATTACCGGGGACGGCACGGGACCTGAACTTGCGGAAGCGGCGCGCAAATGTATCGACGCGACCGGCGTAAAAATTAATTGGGACGTCCAAGAAGCCGGAATCGACGTTATGGAACGCACCGGCAATCCTTTGCCGCCCGCCGTAATGGAAAGCGTGCGTCGAACGCGCGTCGCGCTCAAAGCGCCGATCACTACGCCCGTCGGAACCGGCTTTCGTAGTATTAACGTTCATCTTCGTCAAGAACTTGATCTTTTCGCTTGCGTTCGCCCTTGCAAGTACTATCCGGGCGTTCGTTCGTTCTTTAGTTCCGTGCCCGTCGACTTGGTGATTTTCCGCGAAAACACCGAAGATTTGTACGCCGGGATCGAGTTCGAAAAGGGCGGCGAAGCGACTAAAGAACTCGTCGATCAAGTGAATCGTCTCGCGCCAGGTCGCAAAATCGCGACGGGTTACGAAGAGACGGGCGTTTCGATCAAGCCGATCAGCGTTTCTCGCACCGACCGTCTTGTTCGCGCGGCGTTCAATTACGCGAAAGAAAACGGACGCAAAAAAGTGACCGCCGTTCATAAAGCGAACATTATGAAGTTTTCCGACGGTTTGTTCCTTGAAACGGCGCGCAACGTCGCCAAAGACTTCCCGGAAATCGAGTTTGAAGACCGCATCGTCGACAATATGTGCATGCAGTTGGTTCAGAAGCCTGAATTGTACGACGTGGTGGCGTTGCCGAATCTTTACGGCGACATTTTGAGCGACTTGTGCGCGGGTCTTGTCGGCGGCTTGGGCGTCGCGCCCGGCGCGAATATTGGTTACAACGGCGCCGTCTTCGAAGCGACGCACGGAAGCGCGCCGAAATATAAGGGTATGAACAAAGTCAACCCGGTGGCGTTGATTCTTTCCGGCATGCTGATGTTGCGTCACTTGAAAGAATACGACGCCGCGAATCGTCTTGAAAACGCAGTCGCCGAAGTCATTCGCGAAGGCAAAGACGTTACTTACGATCTCAAAGCGGATCGCGACGATCCTACCGCCGTCGGCACGCAAGAAATGGCGGAAGCAATTTGTAAAAAACTGTAATCGACGTCGGTTGTTTTATCGTCGTTGAACGTTTGTACCCAAGACGCGTCTTTCACTTTTGTCGAGAGACGCGTCTTTTTGTCGATTCTTTTGTTGATTTTTTCTCTTGGAAAATATTCTTTCCAACGTTCTTGTTTTTTTCTTAGCGTCTGTTTATAATACGCTTGCGTTTAGATACGCGTTCAAATGCAAGCGTTTGTTTTTAGTCGATTTTTCCAAAAATTACAAGGAGGGCGACGTGGCTTATTGTTCTCAATGCGGCGCGGATTGCGCAAACGCTACCTATTGTTCCCAATGCGGCGCTAGAGTCGGATTGGACTCTTCCGCTTCTTCAAACGAGCAAAATTCGAATCCTTATGCGGTAGGCGCGCAAGCCTCCGTGTACTCGGGACGAAACTATGATCCCGATGCGCCTGATATTCCGGGATTTGGAGGGGCTATCGCGACGTGTTTCAAGAAATATTGTAGTTTCAAAGGGCGTGCGAGTCGTTCGGAATATTGGTATTGGGTTCTTTTCACTTTCCTTGGCAATTTCATTTTTAACGTCGTCGTCGCTTCCGATCCCGAAGGGAAATTGGCTCCGCTTGCGCTATTGTGGTCGCTTGTCGTCTTTTTACCCGGTATATCCGTATGTGTTCGTCGACTTCACGATATTGATCATTCCGGCTGGAGTTTTTGGATCGTTTTGATTCCTTTTGTCGGCGCGATTATTCTCTTGGTATGGTATTGTCGAAAAGGAACTCCGGGCGAGAATCGATTTGGACTTGAACCGCAGAAAAGGGGTTAAGTCGGCGGATTTAGCATCGTTCGAAGTAGAGGACGACGCGGCGCTTTTTTCTGGGGACGGGCGTAATAGGTTCGGTTGAAGAGCTATAGAAATTTGCATAATGTTTAGACTAAAACTTTTGAATCGGCGATCGACTCTTGTCGATAATTGCGCCGTTTTTATCGCGTTTCTTTGTTCTTTTTCCGTACTTTTGGCGTCGGAACGACCCGAAATCGACGCGCGCCGCGATCCTGCAGATTCCGACGTCGTTTTTCAGCTTGGCGTTCCAGACGCGAGTAGTTCCGAGTTTCGATTAGGACTCGACGACTGGCGCAAAGCGCGCGAGACGAAGGGCGAGAAGGTTTGGCGTCAAGTTATCGGCGAAACGCCCGACAAGCTGTGGCCGGCGCGTCATTTTAGCACGCGCGAATACAACGCGTTGGGTTATCGTTACGCGTTGGAAATCCAATTTGAGTCGTCGCGCGACTATGATTCCGCGCCTCTTTATTTGGTCGTGGGGATCGATTTTTCCCATTGGACGGAGCCGTCTTTAATTTGCGTTACGACTAACGGAGTCGCTTCGGAAAAAATTCGCCAGCCGATAGTGAGCATAGACTCGCCCGGTCAACTTGACATAGAAACGGGCGTCGGAAAATTTGAGTCCGTTTTAATCGAAGTTCCGTCGGGAGCCGTCAAGCAAGGAACCAACGTGCTGGAAATAGCCCTAGAAGACGGCAGTTGGCTCTATTACGACTACGTGGCGTTGCGCGAGAAGAAAGCGCCGCTTAAACAACTTCCGCCGCCCCCGCCCATTGATTTGTTGAAAGATTTTCGAGCCGAAGGCATGAGCGGCGTCGACGAAATCGTCTTTGCCGTTCGCAAGCCGAGCATCGACGGACATTGGTACGCTAATTTCGGTTACTACGCGGCGGCGGACGATTCCGACCGTCCTTTTCATCCGCACGACGGCGGCGCTTTGCGCGTTTTGAATCTTGAAACGAAAGAAGTTCGAACGTTGCTTGAAGATCCGCGCGGATCCGCGCGCGACCCCGTCGTGCATTACGACGGCAAGAAAATTTTGTTTTCGTACTTGAGGGGCGATTCGGAACATTACAATCTTTATGAAATCAACGTCGACGGAACCGGCTTGCGTCAAATTACGTTTGGCGATTACGACGACATAGAAGCGTGCTATTTGCCCGACGGCGACATAGTTTTTTGTTCGTCGCGTTGTAATCGTTTCGTTCAATGCTGGCTGACTTCCGTCGCGACGATCTATCGTTGCGGACCAAACGGCGAGAATCCGCGTCCTTTGTCGGCTAACGTCGAACAGGACAACGAACCTTGGGTTCTTAACAACGGGCAATTAGCCTATACGCGTTGGGAATACGTCGACCGCGAACAGGTTACGTATCATCATCTTTGGACGATGAATCCCGACGGAACGCGCCAGACGACCTTGTTCGGCAATCAGTTCAAATATATGCTCTTTATTGGCGTCAAGCCGATACCGGGTAGCGATAAAATCGTCGCGACGATCGCGCCTGGACACGGTATGCGCGAGCATTACGG
>JAZRWW010000271.1:0-15795 GCA_045599865.1 Thermoguttaceae bacterium | reverse complement strand
AGTACATATCGCCGACCTTCTTGACTCCGTTGGCGTCGACGTCTTGAGTATGAATCGTTCGCAACGTCGACAAATCGATTTGTTCTAGCACGTTTTCGGGTAAAAACGTTTGAAACCACGTTTGCGCGTTGGACTTATTTGCAACGAAATCGGCAAAAAATTTGTCGTTCGTCATTTTGTCGCGCAAAGAAGCGTCTTCTTGCGAGCTTGCGTTTGGGGCGTCGTTCTCTTGCATCGTCTGCCTCGCGTTGAAAAATGAAAAGAATTTCCCTAAGTATACCACAAACGACGGCGAGTTTCCAGCCCCTTCGGAAAAAAACGATTTTACGAAAAACGACGCCTTTTTCATAACGATAAGCCGCCGCATATAATGCGGCGGTTGACGTAGATTTCCAGAAAAACGACCGATTTCAGATTCTGAAAAGAACTTTCGCGCTCGCGTTTGATCAGGCGTGTTATTGTTCAAACTCAACCGCCGCATTAAATGCGGCGGCTTACCGCGCGCGTTTTCCGCAGACGCATACAAAAAAACGGACGCCCCTCGCGGAAGCGTCCGTAGTCGTCGTTTCACCGCTCGTTTAAGCGTCACTCGTAAACGCGCGTGTTTTCTTCTTTGACAAGCGGCTCGAGGTCGTCGGAACTCAACTGGAACTCCACGCGGCAGTCGCCCGACGTCTTCGGCGCCGCCTTGATTTTGTAAGAAACGGACGATTTTGCAGGTATCTCGGCTAGCTTTTCGAACACGACGACGCCGTTGCGATTCACCGCTTGCGTCGGTCCGTCGGTCGCCAAAATGGACATAGCGTCGGGCGCCAAGACTTGCAAGACGACGTTTTTCGACGCTTTCGTGCCGCGGTTGACTATTTGAATCGAATACTCGAACTCCTTGCCAACTTCGATAAGGTCGGCGCCCGACTCGACGTTAAAGGACAACGCCGCGACGCCGTCCGTCGTAATCTCTTGGGACGTTTGCGCCGTCAGGTTGTTCGGACCAGACGCGCCGAAAGTCAAGTCGGACTTGCCGATTTTCGCGGCTTTGAGCGTCAACTCGATCTCGCCGTCCGTTTGCGCGGGCAATTCGGCGAGATCCCAATAGACGCAATGTTCCGACTCCTTGTAAGCGCCAAGGTTGTTCGCCTTGACAAACGCGGCTCCGTCGGGCAGTTGCGCGATCAATTTGACGTCGTAAGCGGACGCGTCGCCGACGTTCTTTACGCTCAATTTGTACGTCGTCGTTCGTTCCAAGTATACGTTCGCCGCGCCGGAAATCGCCAGTTCCAGTTTCGGCGCCAAAACCTTAATCGGCGTCTCGACGTTTTGCTCTTCGCAATCGTCGGCGATCGCCTTCAATCGATTGACGACTTCGCCGGACGCGACGGTCTGGAGCGTCAAGGGAAGACGCTTCGATTCGCCCGCGTTCAACGTTCCTAGTTTGTTGTCTAAAGTCGACCCGCTAGGATGATACAAGCCGTCGGGGATAGATTCCAAGATTTCAACGTTCGCGGCGGCGCCGGATCCGACGTTCGTTATCACAATGTCAAAATCAACTTTTTTGCCAAGTTCGATTTCGCGCGGCGCGTTCACTTCCACTTGGATCTTAGGTTGCGTCGCCCTTGTGCTTGACGTCGAATCGACGGCAAAAAACAGACTGGCGACGCTACCGAACGCGCATTCCTGCTCGGGAACGACTTTAATTTCAAACTTCTTTTCGCGTTGAGGCTCCAAATCGATTTTCGTCCAGATTAAGTCGCCCTGCGCGTTCGGCGCGACGTCCGGCTCGGCGGAAACGAAACGCGTCCCTTCAGGCACGACGTCGCGCAACGACGCGTTGCGAATCGTTTGAGAACCTAAATTTTTGACGGTTACGACGATCGAAGCGACTCGTCCGACTTGAACCTCTTCCGGCGCGGTCTTTTCCACGACAACCTGCGCGGTCTGCGCGCCTTGAATATCGGTCGAGCCCGGAGTAGACTTACGTTTGTACGCTTCGACAAGCATTCGCCAAAGCGCCGCGTCGGAATCGCCGCTCGCGTCGAACGAAACGCGCGGAACCTGCGCCACTTTTTCCACGCGCCCAAATCGCGCGACGTCGTTCGTCGGCGCCGCGTTCATTGTCTCCGTCCGAACGGTCTTTTGATATTGCGACGTCGTCGGCAAAGGCGTCGACTCCGAAGGCGCGGGAAGCGCGGGAGCGGCGCTCGAAGGCGCGAACCTCAAAGGAGTTGAAACGTCGGTCGCGCCGTTTTGAACAAACCTTGGCGCCGCGACGTCCGCAGTCGCAACGGCGTTTGTCGGAAGCGCTTGAGGCGCGCTCGCCAAATCTAACGATTCAACTTGCGGCTCGCTAGGCGCGACTTCTTCCAACGGCAAAACGTCGACGTCGGAATCGTTCTCTTCTTCAAGCCCTAACGAAATATAACTCGACGAAGTTTCGGCGTCCGCGACGTTTTGATCGTCCGACAAATCGGACGCTTCTTCGTAATCGGGAAAAGAATCGGCGTCGGCTTCTAGTCCGAGGTCTTGCGCGCGCTCGTAATTTCCCTCGTCGTCTTCAGAGGACAATTCCAACGAAGAAGTGAACGAAGAATCGGAATAGGATTCCGAAACGGAGGAATCCTCGTATTCGTCGTTCGACGATTCTCCGTTCAACAAAGAATCCAAGGCTTCGCCGGCGTCGGCGTTTCTTGCGATTTTCGCGGGTTTGGGCGGCGCCTCGTCCGATTCGACCAGCGACAAATTGATCTGCGTTTCGTGAGGATCAATACTCAAACGCGACACGCCGTCGTCGTAAGCGTCCTCATCCGCATCGTCGCATACCCCCGCCGCAGGTTCTTCTCCGCTTGCCAGACGAATACCAGAAGACTTCGGAACGCTTTCTTTCGCGCAAACGATAGAAGAATCGGACGCCTCCTGCGCCGCGTTAAGTTGGGTCGGCGTACTTACTTGGCGACAAGTCCACACTACTCCGACTACGATTAGCGTCGCGCCGACAAAGCCGACGACGCATTGAAGCGCCGAACGTTTCATAGTAATCCTAACCGTTGTTATCTGTTGTTAAAAACGCAAAACCGCGTTTCGCAATCCTTTTGAACGCGCGTTTTGAAGCCCGACTCGACTAGCGCCCAAGCGCGTCGACGTTAAAACGCCCCCAGATTCGCTAAGTCGCCTCGCTAGCAACTATAAACAAAAGGGGGCGCCAAGGAAAGAGCAATTTATCAAAAATCCCTCGACGACGCAAATGAAAAGAAACGCGCGCAAATACGTCTTCACTCGATTTGCGGACGTTCCGTTCATAGTCGTTCGTTATCCAAAAGCGAAGCGACGAATCTAACGTTCGAAGACGAATTGCTTTTGTCGCTCGACGGCGCTCGACGCCAACTGCCGACGGGCTTCCACCCTTCGGCGCTTGTTTCCTCTTGCGGCTCGTTCTTTGCCGTTAGAATCGTCCGACTCGTATGTTTGACGTCGTTTTGTACGACTTTAGATTCCAAGGACGCCCCGTCGGATCGATTATTCTTCTTCGAAACGGACTTCTCCGACGCCAAGTCGCCGCCGTCGTCGATAAACTCTAAATCCGATTCAAACTCTTGTGTCCGCGTCTCTTCCGAAACCTCGTCGCCTTCCTCGTCTTCCGTCGACGTCGCTTGCGGAATTCCGACGTTGGAATCGACCTCTTCGACAACGACGCCAAGCGTCTCGATCGTCGTCTCTTGGACGTCTTCCCCTTCCCCTTCGCTCGAACGCGAAATCTTTATCGTAATGGAACCTGCGAAACTGCCCAAACGACTTCCGGCTTCAAAGGCGACCGGCACGACGTGAACCGATCGCGTCAAATCAGTTTTGATAAACTTAAATCGCTTGTCGTCCGACGAAACGGAAAGGATTTTGAAAGGTTCGGAACCGCTGACGACTAAATTCTTCGAAACTTTGCTTCCTTGCGTAACGACCCCTAATTGCAAAAAACTCGGCTTAACGCTCAAAGGTTCTACGACAAGCCCTTTGATCGGCAAAAAAATCGACGAGGTCGCCGTGTCGCGATCGTTCGTTTGAAATCTCAATAGGTCGTCGATATAGCCCGGCGACGCGTCCGATTTAAGTTCGACTTGTATTTCATAAAGAACGCCGCCGCCCTGACGGCGAACTTCTCGCGCTTCGGCTTTAATTCCGGGATTATTCTTTTGTATTCTGACAAGCGCCCAATCCGGGCGACCTTCGTACTGTAAAAACGCCTTTTTTACAACCGTTTCGCCGTATGGAACCGTTCCAAGCTCGATTTGACCGGGCTCAAATCCGACGTCGGGTCGTATGTACGTCTTGACTTGCAACTGAACTTCCGCGATCGCCGGTTTGCTAAACAGAACTCTAATCGTCGCTTTACGCGCTTTAGTATGCTCGCGTCCGGAAGTGTCGACGCGCGCGATAATCTCGCCCGTTTCGCCCGGTCGAATCAAACTCTTGGAAGCGCTCGCCTTCGTACAGCCGCAGTTGGAAGACACGGACGAAATAACCACGTCGGAATCATAGACGTTTTTGAATTGAAAGCGGTGTTCGACGTTCGAATGCAACGCGACGCTGCCGAAATCGTGCAATCGCGGCGCGCCCGTCTCGCTAAACATCTTAATCGCCCACTCGCTCGATTGAGCCGAAAGTTGCGAATTGACGGTCAAAACGAGTAAAAACGCAATTACGCCCGAAGCGATTTTAAACCTTCCAAATTCTTTCATCGTCTACGCCTTTTTCACAGGAACTCTCGTCTTGAACTTCCGACCTTTGTTTAGCGACCTCGAACGAAGGTCGCGCGTCTTTGCTTTATTTGGAGTCGTCGCGCCTGTTATTCGCGACGACGTTCCGTTTCAGACGTCCTTCCATACGAAAAGAACGCGCGACGGTAAAACAAACCGTAACAAACCGTCGGAAACTCGACTTGTCCCTTCAAAACAAGCCCTAGTCTCCTTATCGACCGATCAAATTCAATTCTTTTGCAAATTCGTTATAATTACTACATACATTTTTCTTAAAGTTGCCGTCTTTTTCTAACTTATCAAAAAACTTCGACTCCGCGTAAGATTACTTGGAAAGGTCGGCGGTCGCGCAAGATCGATTTCATTCTAATCCCTGTAACAAACAAAGCGACGTCCGCAAATCAAGTTTAATGTTTTACCGATTTTGTCGATATTAACAATTTTTTTTTACTAGTAACAACGAACTTTAAAGTAAATTGCCTTTTTTTCCTTTTTTTTTAAATTAAAATGTTAGTTTGTCGTAGTAGCCGCGTAAACGCTTCAGTAGAAGAGCGTCGGCGTTTCGACGTCAGTTGCGAGTCGGTTAGTCGTCGACAATCATAGCGAACGGCGGCGTTTCCGCGTCGAGTAAAAAGAATTATGAGCGATACAAATATGTTGAAGCCGCGTTTTTTTGTTACTTTTCCGACGCAGTTGTTTCGCCGCAATCCTTTGGTTTCTCGTCGCGTCTGCTTTTTCTTGGTAGTTCTAGCGTCGGTAGTTCTAACGTCGAGCCTCGCGCCTTGTCGACTTTACGCGCAAAATCGTCCGCTCGTTCCGACGGTCGACGGAGGAAACGTTCAAACGAGTCCGGCGTCTCCGAATCGTTCGACTCAACCGCGCGGAGGCGTCCCGGCGCAGATAAATCCGGCGCAGATAGAAAACGCGGCGCCAACGCAAGCTCCGTCGGTTCAAAGCGCCGGTTCGCCAAGCGGTTCCGACTCTGCGGCCTTTTTTTCAACCGCGCCGAATGCTTCAACCGCGCCGAACTCAAGCGACGAAATTGAAAGCGCGCCGCGTTTTCTAGCGCAAACCAACGGGCGGTATGCTTTCCTGCGTCTTGCAAAGAATAGAGAGGATTTCGCGAAAGTTCGCCTCGCGCCCAATTCACAAATGGTCGTCGTTCCTCGTAAAAATTTCCTTTACGCGGACAAAAAAAATCAGGAAAGCGCCCAACGATCTTCGGAAGAATCTGGATTTACCAATAATTTGTTACTTTCCGAACAGCCGAAGTCAAACGTCGTTAACGGCGCCGTTTCCGAAAGCCCAAGCGTCAAAACGAGGGGCGAAAGCGCGGAAAAGAACGACGAAGACTACGTTGCGTTTATTCTAACGGATTTAGATTCCGACGAGGGCGTTCTGTTGAGGGACGCGCGGGACGGTCGTTGGGATTCGACCGATTTGTTAAGCGCCTCATTAATTGCCGAAGGTCTGACGACCCCCGAAAAACGCGCCCATTATCGTTCCGTCTACGGCAGACTTCTTGCGACGCTGAAGCCGCAAGCCGCGCGTATCGCCGAACCTTTCCAAAAATCGGAAATCGTTTACAATTTTTTGCATCAAACGACGTTGACGGCAAAATACGATCTCAACAGTTCAAGCGTCGCCAAGGCGTTGGACACGGGCGTCTTTAACTGCGTGAGCGCCACGGTTCTGTTTAATTGTTTCGCTCGAGAATGCGGACTTAACGTCGCCGCGCTAGAAACGACGGGCCACGCTAAAAGTCGCGTAAAATTTGACGATTCTTATCTTGACATAGAAACGACCTGTTCCGATTGGAATCGTCTTCCGGATCGCGTTCGTCCTTACTCGCGCGAACGCAAGACGTCGGGCGACTTGAACGCCGTCGCCGAAGGAGGCGTGCCCGCGCAACTGGATTCCGCGCCGATTATTCGAGGAAACGTCGACGACGGTTCCGCGCAAAGCGACGAGGATGGGTCGACTTCGTTTGGGATCGATTCGGCGGCGCCCCTCGGTTATTCTTTCACGCGAACCAAGCGTCCAATGCGTGAAATTACGGAAGTCGAACTGGTCGCGACGATCTACTATAACGTCGGCGTCGACTACTATCAGGTCGGAGCGTATGAACGCGCGGTCGCCTCGTATATTAAAGCGATTCAATTAGCGCCCAATAATCAAACGATTTTGGGCAACTTGAAGGCGACGTTAAATAATTGGGCGATCGATCTCGCCGCCAAGGAAAAACGATACGACGCCGCGATTCAAATCACCCTTTTCGGATTGGCGCTCGATCCTGATTTTGAGGAATTTAACGCCAATTTGCCTGTTTTCTTTCGCGACTGGGTCGAATATTTGGCAAAAGACAACAAATGGGAAGAGATCAAGCGCGTTCAGGAAGAATCGAAAAGAATTCTGGCGACTGTTCGCAAATGACGCGCGTTTTGGGTTGGCGTTTTTAACCGAACACGCAAACGTTGCGGAGTTGTCTCGTTCAACCTAATCGCCAAATTTTGTTCGGCGGCTTTCCGCAAATATTTTCAGATACGCTTGTAAATTCCTCTAAATAATTAATAAAAAACGTCTCTTCTTCACAGATAGCGCTTGATTTTCGAAATTGTACAAAGTACAATAAAGGAACGCGTGGTCTACGCAATGTCGCGTCCGATTTGCGCGTCAGTTCTTTTCACCGTAAACCCAAACGAGGAATACTATGTCGTCCAAACTTAATCGTCGCGCGTTCCTTGGCGCCGCGACCGCCTCGGCGTTCGTTCCCTACTTCTTTTCGCCTGCGGCTCGCGGTTCCGACGAATCCCCCAAAATCGCCGGATTCGATTTAACGGATTCCGATTACGACCCGTTGCAAGAGTGGCGTCCTTACACGGATCGCAAGTTGCGCGTCGGTCTTGTCGGATACGGCGTTTGTCAATTCTCGGCGGAATTTTATTTTCAAAACCATCCCAACGTGGAAGTCGTCGCCGTTTCCGACTTGTTCCCGGATCGTTGCGACGCGCTCGCCAAACGCGTCAAATGCGAAAAGACCTATCCTTCCCTCGAAGAGATGGTCAAAGACGATTCGATCGAAGCTATCTTCTGCGCGACCGACGCGCCCTCGCACCCCAAACACTGCATTCTTTGCTTGGAACACGGCAAGCACGTTTGTCACGCCGTGCCCGTTCATTACGGTCAGCCGGAAGAAGGCGAACGTTTGCTCGAATGCGTCAAGAAGAATCGCGGTCTGAAATACGCGATGTTTGAAACGTCCGCGTTCCACGACGACGTTTACGCAATGGAAAAAATCTACCAAGCGGGCGGCTTCGGCAAAATCGTCTATTCCGAAGGCGAATACAACCACACGACCGCGCCGGGCTCCCCTTCGATCGGCTCCTACGGAGGTTGGCGCGGCTCCGGCGCTCCGTTGTGGTATCCGACGCACGCGACCGCGTATTACGTCGCCGTTACTCACAAGCGATTCGTCGACGTCAGCGCGCGCGGGATTCAGCCCTTTGACGATCCGAATCCGACCCCGAACAAATGCGGCAATACGTTCGTCGCCGAAGTCGCGCTTCTCAATACGGAAGAAGGCGGACTCTCTCGTATGATGTATAGCGAGTCTTACGGAACGTACCTCGAAAACGGACGCGTTCGCGGCGAGATCGGCGGCTTCGACGCGACTTACGTTCCCCTTGAACAAGGCTACACGGGCACGGGCGACGGTCAAAACATCGTCAAAGCGCTCGGAAATAAGATTCGCAAACCGGCGCTTCCTCCGGGGGTCGAGCCCGGCAGTCACGGCGGATCGCACGGCTACCTTTGCAACGACTTTGTCGACGCCGTGTTGAAAGATCAAGAGCCGCGCGTCGGTATTATCGACGCGTTGAATATGACGACGCCCGGTTATTACGCGCACTTGTCCGCGACGCGCGACGGCGAAGTCTTCAAATTGCCCGAATATACGCTGTAAATGCGTTTTGTAAGTAGTCTAGTTAAGTCGCGTCTATTTTTGAGTCGCGTCCTTTCAAGTCGACGCGACTGCGTAAGACCGCGCGTTTAAATCGTAATATTTATAACTATCGTCAAAATCAACAAACAACGACAAATTCAAATCAACGTCTTGACGGCGTTTCGATTTGACGTCAAAAGGTCTTGTCATATGCAAAATAAAATCGATCGTCGCGCGTTCCTTGGAGCCGCGACGGCTTCCGCGTTGGTTCCCTACTTTTCTTCGTCGTCGCGAGGCGCGGACGAATCTCCGAAAGTAGCCGGTTTCGACCTAACGAACCCCGATTACGATCCGACTCAAGAATGGCGTCCTTACACGGATCGTAAACTGCGCGTCGGACTCGCCGGCTACGGATACTGCCGATTCTCCGCTGAATTTAGCTTCCAAAATCATCCGAACGTCGAGATCGTCGCCGTTACCGACTTATTCCCGGATCGTTGCGACGCGCTCGCCAAGCGCGTTAAATGCGAAAAGACCTATCCTTCCCTCGAAGAAATGGTCAAAGACGATTCGATCGAAGCGATCTTTTGCGCGACCGACGCCCCTTCGCACGCCAAACACGCGATTATGTGTCTTGAACACGGCAAGCACGTCTGCCACGCCGTGCCCGTCTTCTACGGCGATCCCGAATGGGGCGACAAGCTCTTCGAATGTTGCAAGAAGAATCGCGATTTGAAATACGCAATGTTTGAAACGTCGACCTTCCACGCCGACCTTTACGCGATGGAAAAAATCTACCAAGCGGGCGGTTTCGGTCGAATTATCTTCTCGGAAGGGGAATACGACCACACGAAAGAGCCGGGCGCCGGTTCCTTGCCTTCTTACGGCGATTGGCGTAAGAACGGAACGCCTATCTGGTATCCGACGCACGCGACAGCGTATTACGTCGGCGTGACGCACAAGAGCTTTATCGACGTCAGCGCGCGAGGAATCAAGCCGCTCAACAATCCCAATCCGACGCCGAACGGCTCCGGCAATATTTTCGTCGGCGAAGTCGCGCTTCTCAATACGAGCGAAGGCGGACTTTCTCGTATGATGTGCAGCAGTTCCTACGGCGTCTACCTTGAAGCGGGTAGACTTCGCGGCGAAATCGGCGGATTCGATTCGACCTTCCGCGACGTCCAATACGGCTATACGGGCACGGAAGAGGGGCAAAAGATCGTCGCGCAACTTGGTAACGCGCTCAAGCGTCCCGCGTTGCCGCCGGGAGTCGAGCCGGGCGGACACGGCGGATCGCACGGGCAACTTTGCAACGATTTTGTCGAAGCGATTTTGAAGAATCGCGAGCCGCGCGTCGGAATCGTCGACGCCTTGAATATGACGGCGCCCGGCTATTACGCGCATCTGTCCGCGACGCGCGACGGCGAAGTCATTAAGTTGCCGCAATATTCGTTGTAAAAAACGTCTTTGATTTGGCGCCGTCGATTTGGAGCCGCGTATGGAACGCTTCTCGCAAAAGGGGCGCGGATTACGCGGCGTTTCTCTTTGAACGGATTCCTTTACAACAAATTTTGCGCGATTATAATAATCGGTAAATTTAATTGACGTCGTTTTTGCAACTCGACGTTTTTCTGGACGTTTGGAGGTCGAAATGGAAAATACTTCAACTACGCAAGCCGCGCCCTATAGCGCCGTGCAAATTGCCAACGAATTCATCGCTAGGGGCGTTGAGGACGAAATAAAGGATATGACCAATATGAAAATTCAAAAATTGGTCTATTTCGCGCATGGATATTTTCTGGCGATATATGATCGTCCTTTAATTCGAGAAGAATTCGAAGTCTGGAAACACGGTCCCGTAGTTCGCCAACTCTATGAGAAGTGTAAAGAGGTTATCCTTCAAGAAGGTTGGAAAAGAGATCACTCTTTCAATAAACCTTTAAAGGTTCAAGACGATCATATAGTTCGCGTAAGGGAAAACGATACGGATGCGATATGCGTCGTCAACTCAGTTTGGCGATCCTGTAAAGAATATCGAGCAAGTTACCTCCGCCGACTCACGCATTTTTTTGACTCGCCTTGGACGATTACTCTTGATAGGAAAGGTCCCTATGCTATTATTCTCAATTCGGATATAACCGATTATTTTAAAAACCTGATGAGCGCCCAATGACCTCGATTACTCAAAACAACGCCGAGCAATTCAATCCTGGAATTGAAAGTTCGTTTAATCAGATGCGCGCGTTAGACGATATCCTTAAAAACGTCCCAAAGAACGCGCATCCGATCATAAAGACGTTCTGGAATACGAATCTCGAACTAAAGGGGAGAATTGAAAAGTTAAATAATCAAGTTGTAGAACTATCAAAGGATAATGTAAAAATACAGGAGGTCAAGTCCTATGAATACGCCGAGCGCAAAAGAACCGAGGATCTAAACGCCGTTTTACGTCGTCAATTACAAGATTTTTACAGTTTGTTCGGAATAGTGTCGTTAGTTTTCGTGTTATCCGATATCTTTGTCGACATAGGTCGGATTTGGATCGGCGAAAGTTGTCGCGGCGCGGGCATAATAGCTATCGTGATTTGCGCGATTTTGTCTTGGCATGCCTCCTGCGGCAATAAAGAACAAATCAACGCGATTTCACAAGAAGGCAAGCCGTGCGATTAGACGTTTCACAGTTTCGACGTAAATTCGCCAATATTATGCAAGGCGTCGAGACGTTTGCTTCGTAGCGCGTTCGATTATCGATAATTCACGTCCCCGACGATCGGCAAATCGTCGAGCGAACTCAAACCGAAAATCTTTAAAAAGCGTTCGGTCGTCTTGTAATAAGAAATTTTTTTATTGTCCAAGGTTTTCTTTTCAACGGAAATTAAATCGCGCTTGACTAGTTGCGTCAACACTCCGCTTGCGTTGTTACGAACCTCGATTATTTCGTCGAGCGTTATCGGCTGGCGATAAGCGACTAAAGCTAATACGTCGATCGCGGCTTGCGTCAATTTAAATTCTTTGGTTTTGCCCCCAAATCTTGCCGCGACGTCGGCAAATTCCTGACGCAACGTCATAACGTACCCGTCGCCTTGACATACGATCTTGTAGGGCGCGCCTTCTCGAAAATAACGTTCGTTCAAATCTGCCAAGGTCTCCAGCGCTTCCGTTTCCGTAACGTCGCGCATTAATTCGCACGCTCGCGCCAACGTCAACGGCTTATTGTCCCTATCGCCGACAAAAAGCATCGCCTCCAAAACGTTCTCCGTCCGAATCGGAACGCGGGACGCGTTCTCGTTTCCATTTCCATTTTCATTTGGCGAAGTTTCTTGAGTTCGATTATTCCCTTCCCCTAAGTTAGGCGCGTCCTTCTCTTCGATTTGTTCGACGCGCGAACGTTCGTATTTTTCTCGCGCCTCGTACAAAAAATCGGCGTCGTTCTGCAATACGGCGGCGTCGATCGCCTCGCGTCGTTCAAGTTCCGTCGTTCGTTGAAACCGTTCCGATTCGGAAAGTTCTTCCACCGTCGATTCTGAATCGCATTCTTCGTCCGTCTCCTCCGAATCGAAAAGATTCCGCAATCCTCCGACGAAGGCGTCGGATATTTCCGATTCTGAATCGCTCTCGTCGCTTGCGAAACTCTTCGCAAAAAAAGCGTCTTCCTCCTCTTCTACTTTTACTTCTTCAATTTGTTTGACGTCAAGAGGAGCCGATTCGACTTGCGATTTGTTGTTTTGTTCGTCGTTCGTTTTCGCTTCGGCGTCGTCCTTCCGCCGTCCATACTCGGGCGCTTCCAACGGAGGAGACGCAAGTCGAAAACGTCCGAAACTCACGTTTACGCCGTCGGATCGTTTGGATTCCTCGTTCGGTTGAACTGCCAATGAAATATTCCTTTAAAGTGTTTGTCGGCTCTTACAAAGTCAAATCAAAAAGACGCGAAACGCAACCCCCGACCCGTTCTGATTATACCATAAACAAAACAAGAAATCAAACCTGAAAAACGCAACGCTAAAAAAAGAGACCGCTAAAAAAAGAGACCGCTAAAAAAAGAGACCGCAAAAAAAGAGACCGCAAAAAAAGAGACCGCTAAAAAAGAAACGCGCCCAAAAAAAGACGCGACGGCGCAAATAAAAGAAAAAAAGATGGGCGACGCCAGACTCGAACTGGCGACCTCCGCCGTGTGAAAGCGGCGCTCTAACCAAACTGAGCTAGCCGCCCATCATAAAACATATCCGACATAAAACACGCCTTATATAAAAAAAGACGTATAAAATATGCCGCGTATAAAATATGCCGCGTATAAAAAAAATACCGGCTTTCAGAACCGGCATTAGTGGAGAGTAAGGGAGTCGAACCCTCGACCTCGACATTGCGAACGTCGCGCTCTCCCAACTGAGCTAACTCCCCGAAGGAATATCCTTTCAACAAGGAAACTTAAACAGCCGGTCTAGTGGAGAGTAAGGGAGTCGAACCCTCGACCTCGACATTGCGAACGTCGCGCTCTCCCAACTGAGCTAACTCCCCAAAAGGAACCTCGAAAGGTCAACCGACAGGCTTTTAAGCTCCTCGTCGAAACGACAGGCTATATTTTAATGAAGCATTTCCTTTCGTCAACGGGCATTTTTAAAAAAAGGCGTTTTTTTCTTAAACGGGGTCGTCGTCCCCCAAAACGCCTAATTCTTAATTCTTCCTTTCCACGCTCTAAAAATTGTCCTCGCTCAATTTTCGTTTATTCGCCGCGCGTCGACGAAAAATCGCAAGTCCCGCGCAAAGTTTACGGAACGTCGACGCGTTTCATTATTGCCCAATCACCACCTATATCGGAACCCCGCGTTGCCGTTGACAAGCGCGACGTATTCGTTCAACTGAAGGTCGCTCCCGGCGAAAATATCGAACGAATCGTTTAATTCATACGTTCCTCCAGCCCCAATATAGACCCAATCTCTCCCGGCGCCGTTTCCGACGACTCGAATCTTTCCGTCGGGCGCGCCGATCATCGCGACCGCGCCTTTGGCGTTGGCGTCGAGATATTCGTGCGTCCAGCCGACGTATGCGTTCCAATCAAGGTCGTTTACCGCTATTTGAACGGACTGCAAGAGACGAATTCCCAAGGTTCCTTGCATACTGTCGTAGGAAGTTTTATCGGTGCGAAGCGCGACGGGACGCAACGTTCCCGATTCCGTAAACGCATCCGCTTGAAGATGCGTATACTGCAAACCCGCGAAGGGCTGCAACTGAACGTTCGAAAGATCAAACGTAAAGCCGCGTTCCAAACCGACGTCGCCGGACCAACCGCTTGTCTTGCCGTTGAAATATTGACGTTCGTAATTTTGCAACGACGTGTAACGATCAAACTTATAACTCGCGGTTCCAAGCGAACCCGTCGCCAAGGAATAACCCCACGAATCGTTTACGCGCAAGTAGACGCCAAAGATATTGTCGCCGATTTTAGCCTTCCCAAGCGCGCTCTTCGTATTGGCTTGCGAATTGTTGTAACTATAATATAAGCCAAACTGATTCGTCGTAGAACTTCCTAACTCGACGCCCCAAATACCGCCAAGCATAGTATAATCGTATCCGCTGGCGCCCGAATGGTCGTTCACGTCCCCAAAAGCGCCGAGAACGTTCATCCAGCCGGCAAATCCGACGTCGTCGTCGGACTGTCCTCGAATCGCCGAAGCGTCGATTCCCGCGACAGTCGCGCTCGGTAAAACGGCGCGCGTCAACGTCTGGCGAATCAAATTGCGCGTCTGCATCTGGGCGTTCATCGCCGAAAATCTCAATTCCCCGGTCGTTTGATCCAGCGCCGACGAATTAACCGCGGCGCTGTTTTCCAACGCGCTGAAAAATTTCGACACGGATTGCTCGCACGAAGAATCGAGGAACTTGTCCGCGTAACTAGCGGCGTTTTTCTGGTTCGCCGTGCGCGCGTACTCGGAAAAGTTCGAATTCTTCAATACTAAGCTGAATTTTCCTTCGCGTAACGCGTCGGAATCGACGACGAATCTCTTGTGCGCGATATCGTCGTAAATCGTAATCTTTGAAACGTTAGCGGCAATATTTCCGGCGGCGCTTTCGACAACGTCTAATCTTGCGCCTTCGGACAACTCGACGCCGTTTGTCGCCGTGTCGACGTAGAACGCTCCGCCTTTAATCTCGACCGTCGCATCGTCGTTGTTCGCAATAAACTTCGAATAGTTTTCCTCGTCGACGACGCCGACGTAAACCGTTCCGCCGGACATAGTAAAAGCAGAATCGGAATTCGTCAGACCGACGCCCCTTGGTCCGGTCAACATAACGACGCCGGAAGAGAGAGCGAGCGATCCAAGCGTTTCGCTCCAACCCGTCAAGCTCCCTCCGTTTACGAAGACGTCGGCGTTTTCAAGTTGCGAATTGCCTTTTCCTTCCGTTCCAATTTGAAGAACGCCTTTAGAAACCGTCGCGTTAACCAAACTCCCTGAACCGTCAAGAATCAAAGTTCCGTCGCCCTTTTTAATCAAAGCCCCCTTTCCTTCAAAGTTGCTTTGCAACCGAACAAGCGCGCCTTCGGTCAACACTGTTAAGTTATTGGCTTCTTCGTCGACAAAAGCGATATTCTCGTCCAAAACGATCGCGCCGTTGGAGCCCTTGCTCATAACGATAATCTCGCCGTCGCCGTCGATTACAAGGTCGCTTCCCCAAATAGAGCCCGTTTCGTTTTCAAAGGCGACGCCGGAATAATCCAACGCCAAAACGCCTCCTTCCGTCAACGTCGTAATTCCGCGTCTCGCCTTGTCTTCGCCTTCGTTCTCGACGCCTTCGTTTTCCGCAAATTCATTCTGAACGTCTTCGTTCTCGGCAAATTCGTTCTCGGCAAATTCGTTCTCGACGCCTTCGTTTTCCGCAAATTCATTCTGAACGTCTTCGTTCTCGGCAAATTCGTTCTCGACAAATTCGTTCTCGACAAATTCGTTCTCGGCAAATTCGTTCTCGGCAAATTCGTTCTCCGCAAATTCGTCGCGCCTCTCTGTAGCGACGTCGCTTACGCCTTCGCAACGAACCAGCAAGCCGGAACCTCCCTTGACGTGCATCGCGCCGTGATAATCCTTAATAGCGCTCTCGTTGAAAGATAGAACGCCGCCC
>JAZRWW010000270.1:0-34981 GCA_045599865.1 Thermoguttaceae bacterium | reverse complement strand
CGCAACGCAGGCTCGCAGTTCCTTATAAAGTCGATCGGAATTTCACTCGCGTAGATCGTTTGATAATCGAAATTCGGCACGGTTCCTTCCAGACCGGGGATCGTCCAGAGAATATCGCTCAAACGCGCGGACTGTTCTTTTGGGCGCGCGTCTTGCGAGAAAACGACGACATAGGGCGTCGGCAGAAGTCCGTTTTCGTCCTCGAAGGATTCGGGATCGACGTTCATTCGATCGAGCAACGCGCTCACGTAGCCGAGCAGTTGAATTGCGACGCGCTTTTCGTCCTTTGTCTTGTGTTCGGCGGCGATCACAAAGACGGCGCGACGCCGCGCTTTACCGGGTCGGTCTTTCATATCGACGACAAAATACATATCGCCGACCTTTTTGACTCCGTTGGCGTCGACGTCTTGAGTATGAATCGTTCGCAACGTCGACAAATCGATTTGTTCAAGGACGTTTTCGGGTAAAAACGTTTGAAGCCACGTTTGCGCGTTGGACTTATTTGCAACGAAATCGGCAAAAAAACCGTCGTTCGTCATTTTGTCGCGCAAAGAAGCGTCTTCTTGCGCGCTTGCGTTTGGGGCGTCGTTCTTTTGCATCGTTTGCCTCGCGTTGAAAAATGAAACGAATTTCCCTGAGTATACCACAAACGACGTCGAATTTCCAGCGCCTTGAAAAAAATAAGTCGCGTAAAACGTTTTTTTCATACGTCGGTTACGCGGCGATTCTCAATCTCGTTTTTTTGTAAACGTTCACTGAAAACGCGCGCGGTAAGCCGCCGCATTTAATGCGGCGGCTTACCGTGAACGTTTACCGACGATCGTTATTGCGAGACGTCCATAAAAAAGGCGCGACGACCTAATAAGCTCGCCGCGCCGACGACGTTTTCAGAATCGCGCGTTTTCAGAATCGCGCGTTCGTCAAAATTCAAATCGTTCGCGTAATTCGGGCGTTGACGCCTTTATTTTCTCCAGAAGTTCCAAGTCTTCTTTCGACCACGATTTCGGCGTTTGAATCTCGCACACGGCGTATAAATCCCCGTCTTCGGTCTTCTTGCCGTTTCGAACGCCGAATCCTTTCACGCGCAACTTGGAGCCCGAAGTCGAACCGGGCGGAATCGTCAGCGTAACGGTTCCATACGGGGTCGGAACGTCGACTTTGGCGCCAAACGCGGCTTCTTTTAAGGAAATCGGAACGCGGACGTGAAGATTCCGCCCGTCTCGCGAATAGAACGGGTGCGACTCTACGGCGACCGTGATGATTAAATCGCCGTTGGCGCCTCCGTTTCGACCAGGATCGCCCATTCCGCGCAACTTAATTTTTTTGCCGGACTCCAGACCTGCGGGAATCTTGACGTCGACCGACTTGACCGCGCCCGTCTTGGAATCGCGCAACGATATCGGAACGGTCCCGCCAAGAATCGCCGTCTTGAACGGAATCGACAAACTTGAGGTCGCGTCGTCGCCTTTTTCGGGGCTAGGGGGTCGTCTTCGCGAACGTCCGCCCCTGCCTTGCGCGGCTCCGCCAAAGGGATTGCCGCCGCCGAAAACGCCGAAAGGATTGCCGCCTGAAGCGCCGCCCGAAAACGCTTTGAAAATATCCTCGATATTGATGTTTGAACTAAAATTCCCGCCGCCGCTACTCGACCACTGAAAACCGCCCGCGCCAAACGGATTGGCGCCGCCGTTGAAGCCGGAGAAATTCTCGAAACCTTCTCCAAATTGGTCGTATTTTTTTCGTTTTTCCGGGTCTTTTAGCGTTTCAAAGGCTTTTTGTAGTTCTTGAAACTTCTTTTTGGCGTTTTCTTGATCGTCCGGGTTCATATCCGGATGATATTTTCTCGCCAATTTCAAATACGCTTTTTGTATTTCTTCTTGCGAAGCGGTCTTACCGACGCCTAACGTCTTATAATAGTCTTCCGCCATATCTTTTGTCGTTTTCGTTTTCTAACGCGTCGCGTTTCTTTTTACGTCGTCAAAACGCGCCGCTTGTTATTTGTTGAACGCAACCCAAGTTACGCGCGGCTTAGCGAGCGTTCGTCCGACTATTCGCTCGTTTGTTAATGCCCGCAACCGGCGCAACCGGCTCCGGCGGGGAATTTCGGGTTCTCGATCGAAAACCCCTTCGCGGTCGGCGTGTCGAGAAAATCGATTTGCGTTCCGTCGAGAAACAGCGCGAATTTTTTATCGGAAACAATAAAAACGCCGTCGTTTTCGTATTTGACGTCGACCAACGGATCAAACTCCGTGTCAAATCCAAGCGTATACTGCATGCCGCTGCAACCTCCGCCTACGATCACCGTTCGCACGAAGGTATTCGGGTCGAGCTTTTGCGCTTGTATAATCGTTTTAACTTCTTCAACCGCGCGTTTCGTAAATTTAATCACCGCTATGTCTCTCTCGTCTTACGTCGTTTTCCGTTTCAGAGCTATCCGCCGCGAACGCCGGGTCGTCGACTCGCCCTTAAATTGAATCTTTCATTATAAGGGAGAGTCTTAAAGAGAAAAGCCCCTCTTTTTGTCTATGCAGATTTGACGCCGTTTCAGAAAAACTTCGCCAAACGTTAAAACGTAAAACAAATTACGCACGATAAATTCGGGGAATAAAGGACGCCGCTTGACTCTACCGAATTGACAGGTTAAAATAACGCGAACATTCGCGGAAAACCGCTTAACGAAATTCGGAGGTCGGGTTGGAACAAGAACTCCGCGATATTTGCGGCTTCGGTAAAACGCCCAAGGAAAGGCGTTGATTTTCGCGAATGATCGCCGTTTATTTGAACTATCGTTTTGTTTTTTAATCGCTCCAAGGAAATGAAGACGCCCAACTCCAATATTCGCGAACGACGCGCGGCGGCAAAAAAATTCGTCGAATTTTGGCGCGACAAAGGCTACGAACGCGGCGAGTCGCAAGCGTTTTGGCTCGCGTTGTTGCGCGACGTCTACGGAGTCGAAGAGCCCGAAAAGTTCATTAAGTTCGAAGAAAAAGTGAAAATCAACGCCGCGAATTTCATCGACGCGCGCGTTCCCCAAACGCAAACGCTTATCGAACAAAAAGGGCGCGACAAAGACCTGCGCAAACCGACGCGCCAGTCGGACGGCAAATTGTTGACGCCCTTTCAACAAGCGAAACGCTATTCCGCCGAACTTCCCTATTCGCAACGTCCGCGTCGAATCGTCGCTTGTAATTTCAAAGAGTTCCTCGTCTACGATATGGAGAATCCGACGAGCGAGCCGGAGTCGATTCTGCTCGAAAATCTGCCCGAAGAATACGATCGACTCCAATTTTTGGTCGAATTCGAAGCAAACTCGATTCAAAAAGAGACGGAGCTTTCCATTCGCGCGGGCGAGTTGGTCGGCGTTCTTTACGACGCGTTGCTTGCGCGTTATCGCGACCCTGCGAATCCGCGTTCGTTGCAGTCGCTCAATATTTTCTGCGTTCGGCTCGTCTTTTGCCTTTACGCGGAAGACGCGGGCGTCTTTGCCAAGCGGCAATTTTCCGAATACGTCGGAACCTTGCCCGAACAATTCGTCAGACAAGGACTAATCGACCTCTTCAAAGTTCTCGACCAAAAAGCCGAAGAACGCGATCCTTATCTCAGCCCCGAACTCGCCGCCTTTCCTTACGTCAACGGCGGGCTGTTTGCCGACGAAGATATCGAAATTCCCCTGCTCGACCGAGAAATCGTCAAGTTGCTGACTCAAGACGCGGGCGACAAATTCGACTGGAAAGAAATCAGTCCGACGATATTCGGCGCAGTCTTCGAAAGCGCTTTGAACCCGGAGACGCGACGCCAAGGCGGGATGCACTACACGTCGATCGAAAATATTCATAAAGTTATCGATCCGCTCTTTCTCGACGATCTGCGCGACGAATTCGCCGCGATCAAGGAAATCAACGAAGCGAGCGACAAAAACCGCGCGCTCGTCGCGTTTCAAAAGAAACTTGGCGAGTTGCGGTTCCTTGATCCCGCCTGCGGGTCGGGCAATTTCCTCACCGAAACTTATATTTCGCTCCGTCGACTCGAAAACGAAGTCTTGCGCCTGCTCTATCCCGAAAAGACGCTCTTTAAATTAGACGATCCGAATCAAGTCGTCAACGTGTCGATCGATCAGTTTTTCGGAATCGAAATCAACGACTACGCCGCGACAGTCGCGCAGACCGCGCTCTGGATCGCCGAATCGCAGACGATGCGCGAAACGGAAGATATTCTCGACGTCGACCTCGATTTTCTGCCGCTCAAATCTTACGCTAATATCGTCGAAGGAAACGCCCTAAAAATCGACTGGAACGACGTCGTTTCTCAAAGCGAACTCGATTATATCGTCGGAAATCCCCCTTTCGTCGGATATTCGCTCCAGTCGAAAGAACAAAAAGAGGACGTCCTCGCCGTCTACCTCGATCCGAAGGGCAAGCCGTACAAAACGGCGGGTAAAATCGATTACGTCGCCTGCTGGTATTACAAAGCGTGCCAATTTATGCAGGGAACGAAGATTCAAGCCGCGTTCGTCTCCACAAATTCGATCGCGCAAGGGGAGCAAGTCGCCTACGTCTGGAAGCCGCTCGTCGAACGATTCGACGTCAAAATCGATTTCGCTTATCGAACGTTCCGTTGGGACGGCGAGGCGAGTTTGAAAGCGCATGTTCATTGCGTGATCGTCGGGTTCAGTTGCTTTGAACACGGCAAGCCGAAAAGATTATTCGACGGGGAAGCGAGCAGACGCGTCGAAAATATTTCGTTCTATATTATGGGCGCTCCGTCTGTTTTTATTGAGAGTCGAAACAACGCCCTATGCGACGTTCCCGAGATGATTTACGGAAATAAGCCGACAGACGGAGGTTTCTTGCTTTTGTCTTCGGACGAAAAAAACGAAGCGCTTAAAAACGAGCCGGAAATAGAACCTTATATCCGACGAATCTACGGAGCTTCAGAATATATCAACAATAAAGAACGTTATTGTTTATGGCTTGTCGGCGTCTCGCCCGCGACGATACGTAATTCGAAATTTATTGCGCAACGCGTGAAGCAAGTTAGAGAATTTCGCGCAAATAGTCCTAAAGAGGCGACGCGAAAAAGCGCCGATTTTCCGACGCTCTTTCAAGAAATACGGCAACCGACGTCAAATTATATCATTGTTCCCCGTCATTCTTCGGGGAATCGAACCTACGTTCCGTTTGGTTTCGTCCCGTCTGAAATCATTGTAAACGACGCCGTGTCGATTATTCCAAACGCGACGCTCTACCTTTTCGGCGTGTTGACGTCAAGCGTTCATTTTGCGTGGATGCGCGCGTTTTGCGGATATTTAGGAACGAGCTATCGTTATTCCAAAGACGTAATTTACAACAATTTCCCTTGGTGCGAGGCGTCGGAAGAACAACGCGCGCGCATCGAACGAACGGCTCAAGGAATCCTCGACGCTCGCGCGTTATACCCTGATTCTTCCCTTGCGGATCTTTACGACGAAACAAGCATGCCGCCGACGTTGCGTCGCGCCCATCGCGAAAACGACCAAGCGGTGTTGAAAGCCTACGGCTTTTTAGCGCGGGAACCTTCGGAAGAAACGATCGTCGCGGAATTGACGCGACGTTACGAGCGGTTAGTTCGTGAACGCGAGATTTTCAAATAAAACGCGAGCGTCTGCGGTCGGCGCGTGGAAAGCTCGACACGTATAGAAGCAAAACAGTTAACTTGCCGCTTTATCGTAAAAAAACGCGTTGACGCCGAAATATTGCATACATTTACGGAAAGCCGCGTGTCAACGATACGCGGACTGTTTCGGTTTGTGAAAGCGCAAAATCGAAGACGTCGGTTTAACGCCTTTGAATCAAAACAACGCTTCCAATGAATTGCCGAACATAAGAAAACTTTCAAAGTATTAGAGTTTCACTGTTTACGACGCCTTTTTGGTAATTCAACGAATCCGCGTCGTAAGACGCGGACGTGAAAGGAAAATCATAGCTTTTTGGTTATGAAGGCGTCCGCCGATATGTAATCGGCGGCTTCCACGCCCGCCTAACGGCGGGGTTCCGCTCCATACTTTATCCGTGAACGCATACAACCAAGTTTTTGTCGACTCCTCGTCGTCGTCGCGCGGACGTTTCGAGTCGACCAATAATTTTTTTGACGCGACGCTACGAAAGGCGAAAACGTGACGTCTTCAGAACAAGAAGCGACATTCGACGAACAACGCAACGAATTCTCGAACGGCGACGTTCCAACGCGGGAAGAACTCGCGTTAGAGTACCTTGATCAGTTGCCTTACGAGCCCTATCCGTTCCAAGAAGAGGCGATTCTCTCGTGGTTCGACTCGCGTCAAGGCGTTTTGGTCTGCGCGCCGACCGGCATGGGCAAGACGCTAATCGCCGAAGCGGGCCTTTACGAAGCGTTGAGGACGGGCAAACGCGCGTATTACACGACGCCCCTCATCGCGTTGACGGAACAGAAATTCGCGGAACTTCAAGCGACGGTTGAACGTTGGGGCTTCGATCGTTCCGACGTCGGTCTTATTACGGGCAATCGTCGTGAAAACGTCGACGCCAAAATATTGGTGGTCGTCGCGGAAATTTTGTTCAATCGTCTTCTTTCGTCGGACGCGTTCGAACAATTTTCGGGTCAAACGGCGCCAATGGAACGCGTCGTCGAAAACGATCGAGAGGCGACGACGAACCAAACGACCGAAGCTCCCAAAATAACGGCGGCGTCCCTCAACGCCAAGCGTTCCCTTTCAATTTCGTGGGAGGAAATGGAAAAAGGGCGTTCCGTCGCGGCTCCGACCGAAGAAAAACCTAAATTGCCGGAAGTACCCGTCAACCCGGAAGATTTCGAAGACGACGACGATTTCAAGGGCGGACGCGCGTATTTCTCCTTTGAAGACGTCTCCGTCGTCGTGATGGACGAATTCCATCAATTCGCCGATCCCGAGCGAGGCGTCGTCTGGGAATTTACGTTGGGGCTGCTACCCGCGCATATTCGAACGTTGCTCATCTCCGCGACGGTCGGAAACGCTTATGAATTCGTAAGTTGGCTACGAACGACCGCGAATCGATCGCTCGATTTGGTTCAGTCGTCGGAACGAAAAGTCCCGCTCGTCTATCAATGGGTCGAAGACAAGCTCTTGCCCGAACAACTGGAAGCGATGTGCGTTGGAACGGAAGAAGAACGACTTTCGCCCGCGCTCGTTTTCTGCTTCAATCGAGACGAATGCTGGGACGTCGCGGAAGTCGCCAAGGGCAAGAACGTTACCGACGGAACGCGTCAAAAGGCGATCGAGGAAGAACTTGGCGCTTACGATATGAAGTCCGGCGCCGGGCCAAAGTTGCGTCAGTTGTTGTTGCGCGGAATCGGCGTTCACCACGCGGGCGTCTTGCCTAAATACCGTCGAATCGTCGAAGCTCTTTTTCAAAAGAAACTGCTGTCTTTCTGCGTTTGCACGGAAACGCTCGCGGCCGGCATTAATTTACCGGCGCGTTCGGTCGTCCTGCCGACGTTGCTCAAAGGACCCTCGGGCGACAAAAAATTAGTCGAATCCAGCTCCGCGCAACAGATTTTCGGACGCGCCGGTCGTCCCCAATTCGACTCTCGCGGCTACGTTTTCGCGCTGGCGCACGAAGACGACGTTAAGACGGCGCGTCTACGTCAAAAATACGACGAAATTCCCGAAGACGTCAAGGACCCCGGTTTGCGCGACGCGAAGAAAAAGCTCAAGAAGAAGATCGCGGCGATTCGTCGCGGAAACGAGCAGTATTGGACCGAAAAGCAGTTCGAACAGTTGCGCGATTCCGCCGCCGGCAGATTGACGAGTCGCGGTCCCCTTCCTTGGCGTCTTCTCGCGCATATGGTCGAATCGAATTCGGACGTCAAGCCGATTCGTTCGCTCGTCTCGCGTCGTTTGACGAGCGCCAAGCGTCTCGAAGCGATGCAACGTTCGCTCGATCAGATGTTGTTGACGCTGTGGCGAGGCGGCTTCGCGCGACTTGCGCCAAACCCGACGAATTACGGAATCCCCGCGACGGCGGAAGCTCAAGCCGCGTTGCTTGCGCGTCGCCGCGAACTGAAAGAAAAAGAACGACGCGCGCGTCCCTTCGGCGCCGGCGTGTTCGACGACGCGACGTTAAACGATTACTCGATCGACGAAACGTTTAGCGCGGACGCGTTCGCCAAGGAGAAGGCGAAGCTCGACGCGCCGATTCAAGCGCCAAAATTCGCCCCTGAATTAGGCGTCCCCGAAGGCTTCGACTTTTTCGGCGGAGACGACCTCTTTAATTTGGACGCGTTTGGAACCGACGACGCGCAAGACGTCCCCGTCGCTTCGGAAGCGTCCGAGCCTGCGGAATCAACTCCCGCGACGTCGGAAACGTCTGAAAACGCGCGTCCGAAACTTGATATTGGATCGTTGAGCGAAGAAGCGCGCGACGCGTTGGCGTCCGCTTATCGCGCCGTTCGAGCCTATCCGACGGAAAAAATCAAGACGCTGACAAGTTTGCGCGGCGTCAATCCGATTTACGGCTCGTTCTTGATCGAGCAACTTGGACCTGCGGATCGCGCGGAGCGAATTCAAGCGTTTGAAAGTCTTTTAGAAACGCCGACGACGGTGGCGCGTTACTTGCGCGTTCCGAAATACGACGAACTCCCGCCCGGCGCTTTGGCGACGTCGCGCCTAGACAAACAGCTTCTGCAATTCGGCTTGGCTTCGTTGGAAGAACTTGTTCCGAAAACGGAGGAAGAAGAGCGCGAAGAGTGGGAAAAACGGCGCCGATTCGGCGGTATGATGGAAGAGCGCGTCTACCTTCTGACGTTTGCGGAAAAACTACGTCGTCTCTTCGACTATCAATATCCCGGCGTCGCCTTGCGCGTGACGCCAGTTTGGGCGGCGGGCGAAATCTTGTTCGATTTTAAGGGCGATTTCAACAAATTTATTTTGTCGCGCAACTTGCAAAAACAAGAAGGCGTCGTCTTTAGGCACCTGTTGAGATTGATTTTATTGTTGGAAGAATTTATTCCGCTCAAGCCGCTCGACGTCAATCCGCTCGATTGGCGCGCCGATTTGGAAGACGTCGCGCAACAGTTGATCGATTGTTGTCGCAACGTCGACCCTTCGAGCGTGGAGGAAACGTTAAGTTATTCGCAAAAGCCCGATTTACTGCAGAAAAGTTGAGCGTTAAGCGCGACGCGTTTGCGACGGAGACGCCGATTCGACGCTTGGGCAGGGAAGTTCAAACGTCGTCGAGCGATCGGCGCTTGTCGCGGCGTCCCAATCCGCAAACGAGCGCGTATAATTGCCCGTTTTGCCAAGATAAATTCTTTTCACTCCTTGATTTTCTCCTTGATAGGCGTTAAAATGAACGACTGGAAAACTTTTTCCGATTTGCGACAAGGGAAAGGATGCGTCGGCAATGAGTTTTGAACTAGCGCTAACGGGGTTTCGTCGTATTCGACGCGACGATTTTTTTACTCGCGTCATTCATCGTCCGTCGCATAACAACGTCGTCGCTTGGGGGTTGCGCGATCGAATCGTCCTTTCGGACGTTATGCGCCTTTCGCTCGAGCCTCGTTTTTACGAGGCGCTCGACTGGAATCGAGTTCATATCGAAGAATCTGTTTTTGTCGATTCTAGTAATCGTCTTTCCCTCGACGACGCGCGTTTTTCCGTTCCTTATCGGGACGGAAGCGGAGTTCAGATTTTTTCCGAGGAACACAAAAGCAAGCCGGAACTTCGCGCCTTTCAACAGTTGTTGACTAGCGTTTGGCGCGACGCGGCGTTTTCGGGGCGACGCGCGCGACGGTCTAACGAGAGTCGTTCGTATTTGACGATTCCGTTTTTGTTTTACACGGGCAAGCCTCGTTGGATTTTTGACGCGCGCGCTCGTTCGTTGCGCGAGTTCTTTCTGATCAGTCCGGCGACTCGCCTTTTTAAGGAGTCTTGCGACGACCTGTTTTATAAATTTTCGGTAGTTCACTCGAATTGGCGCGACGAGAAACTCGATCCACGCACGTTTGTTTTCTTTGACTTACTTGAGCGAGTCGCGACGCGCGCGTCCAAAGTACGCAGTTGCGACTGGATCACGCCCTTGCGAAACGTCAAAGGCGACGACGCGCTTGAAAAATTTAAATGCGTTTTGAGTTCTTATTGGGTTGATTCGCTTACGGCGATTAAAGGTCGCGCGTTGACGCAACGTGAAATTCTTGACGTCGTAGCGGAGCTTAAAGACGAAGGAGCTATGGAAACAATGAACGCTACGTTTGAATTGTTGAAAAAAGAAGGACGTAAAGAAGGACGTAAAGAAGGACGTAAAGAAGGCGATTATCTTGGAAAGGAGGCTACGATCGCTCGTAAACTGAACGCGCGATTTGGGGCTTATCCCGAATATTTAAGGGAACGTGTCGCAACCTGTCCGCAAAAATCGACGATTGAAATTCTTCTTGACGCCGCCTATGAGAGCGCGTCGTTGGAAGAATTTGAATCGGTGGTCGATTCTTGTTTGGGGCGGGAAGACGACGGCGATCAAGACTCTAAGTAATGGAACAAGGCAAATTTTGGAGTCGTCGCGACTGTAGCCGCGCAAAAAACAAAATGAAGTTAACGAACAATGAACGCTACGTTTAAATTGTTGAAAAGAGAAGGATTCAGAGAAGAATTCAAAAAGGGAGTCAAACAGGGCATACGCAAGGCGCATATTGATTCGATCGCTTGTAAACTGAACGAGCGATTTGGGGCTTACCCCGATCATTTAAGGGCGCGAGTCGTCGCCTGTCCGCGAAGATCGACGATGGAAATTCTTCTCGACGCCGCCTACGAAAGCGCGTCGTTGGAAGAATTTGAATCGATCGTCGATTCTTGCTTGGGACGAGAATGCGAGGTCAAAAGTGAATCGCTAGACGTTGTTTAACCAAGAACGCGTTCGATTCAGTTTATCAAAATTATAAGGATATTACTAATGATTATCACCAAATTACGAACGGCGACGTTTGTTTTAGCGACCGCGTTTTTCGGCGCTTTTGCCGCCTCGTCGATTCGAGCCGACGAAGGCATGTGGCTCTTTTCCAATCCTCCTCTCAAGCAGATTCAAGAGAAGTACGGAGTGGAACTCGCGCCCGAATTACTCGACAATCTCCAAAAATCGTGCATTCGTTTCGGCTCGGGCGGCAGCGCGTCGTTCGTGTCGTCGAACGGTCTGATTATGACGAATCACCACGTCGGACTTTCGACCGTTACGTCCTTGAGTACGCCCGAAAACAATCTTGTTCTCAACGGATTTAAGGCGGAAAAATACGAAGACGAAATCAAGTGCCCCGACGTCAAGCTGATCGTCCTTGAAGAGATCGTCGACGTTTCGGCGCAAATCGAAGAATCGACGCGCGCGGCGCAAAACGCCAAAGAAGCGGACGACATGCGCGCCGCTTGCGTTAAAGAGATCGAAAAGAAAGCGTCCGAAGAAAAGGGGCTAAAGTGTTACGTCGTACCGCTATATCAAGGCGCGCTTTATCATCTTTACTGCTATAAAGAACTGCCCGATGTGCGACTCGTCTTTACG
Organism: Thermoguttaceae bacterium; assembly: GCA_045599865.1. GTDB lineage: Bacteria > Planctomycetota > Planctomycetia > Pirellulales > Thermoguttaceae > RUG369. The sequence continues at coordinate 23,450 of JAZRWW010000270.1, read as the reverse complement.
CCGGAAGAAAGCGTCGGATTCTTTGGCGGCGATCCCGACAATTTCGAATATCCGCGCTATAATCTTGACGTAACTTTCTTCCGCGCTTATGAAAACAACGAGCCGTACCATCCGAAACATTTCCTGAAATGGAGCGAAAACGGCGCCGACGAAGGCGATTTAGTACTCGTTTCGGGGCACCCGGCGCGCACGAATCGGTTCAATACGATCGCCGACTTGGAATATCAACGAGACGTCTATTATCCGCATATGATGGAAAAATATCGCCGTCGCGAAGTCGCTTTTCAAACGTTCGGCTCGCTTAACGAAGAGAACGCGCGACGCGTCGCTTCGGAACTCTTTCGTATTCAAAACTCGCGCAAAAATCGCGGCGGTATTTTGCAAGGCTTGCAGTCTCCCGAACTTATGAACGTTAAAATCGCCGCCGAAAACGAACTGCGCAAACTCGCTAAAGAAAACGGCTCGATCGATTTCTCGCAAGGGGATCCGTGGGACGCGATTCAACAAGCTATGCGCGGCTGGTCGGATCGTTTCGTCGCCTACGACATGCTCGAATCGAACGAAGCCTTTAATTGCGCTCAAGTTCGACGCGCGCGCGCTTTAGCGCGTTACGTTTTCGAAGCGGCGAAGCCGGAAAACGAGCGCAATATCTCCTATCGCGGCGCGTCCCTCGACGAACGACGAAACGAACTTTTCGACGCGATCGTCGCTCCCTATGCGAACGTCGAAACGTTGCGTTTGGGCGATTCGCTCTCGATGTTGTACGAGATTTCTCGACCCGTCGAAGGCGGACGCGCGCTCGGTCGTAATTGCGTCGTTAAAACGGAAGACTGGAACGCGATTTTTGGTTTCGTCTCGCCCAAAGCGCGCGCGGCTGAAATTATCGACAATACGAAAATCGCCGACAAAGCCTTCTGCGAAGAACTCGTCAAAGGGGGCGTCGACGCTCTCCTGAAATCGGACGATCCCGCGATTAAACTCGCCGTCGCCGTCGAGCCTTACGCGGCGCAGTTGCGCGATTATTACGCGACGCAAGTCGTCGAGCCGTTGCGCGCCGCTTATGCGAAAATCGCTCAAGCGCGTTTCCAGACTTACGGCTCCGATCTCTATCCGGACGCGACGTTCACGTTGCGTCTCTCCTACGGGAAAGTCGCGGGCTACGTTGAAGACGACGGAACGCAAATTCCGTTCGAAACGACGATCGGCGGCGCTTACGACCACGCGCAAGAACACAAATTCGCCGATCCTTACGACTTGTCGCAATCTTGGATCGACGCGAAAAACGAAGGGCGCGCTCCGCTCGACGCCCCGATCAATTTCGTGACGACCAACGACATCATCGGCGGCAATTCGGGCAGTCCGGCGGTCAACGCGCAAGGCGAAGTCGTCGGCTTGGTCTTCGACGGGAACGTTCAGTCGCTCGTCTCGAATTTCACCTTTGAAGACGTTCAGTCGCGCGCGGTTCTCGTTCATTCGACGGGTATTCGCGAAGCGGTTCGTCATATTTACCAAATGCCGAAACTTGCCGACGAATTAGGCAAGTAACGCGTAAAATTCCAAGCGCGGCTCGCAAACCGTCGCAAGTCGCGCTTCAAACGGAGACGTTAATTCGTCTCAAACAAGATTGCCGAATATTAAAATAAAATGTCAGCACGACCTTATTTAATCTTTGGAACAAGCAATAGGAACAAAGTACTCGAGGCGTCGGAAATCGTCGCGTCTTCCGGCGTGATCTTCCGCTCGCTCGCCGAATTCCCTAACGCTATCGACGTCGTTGAAGACGGAGAAACGTTCGCGGAAAACGCGCGTAAGAAAGCGACGGAACAAGCGAAACACTTGAAAAACTGGGTTCTTGCGGAAGACTCGGGAATTTGCGTCGATTATCTCGGCGGAGCGCCCGGCGTGTATTCCGCGCGTTTTGCGGGCGAGAATCCTCGCGACGACCAGCGAAACAACGATTTCCTGCTCGAAAAACTTCAAGGCGTCCCGCTCGAAAAACGAGGCGCGCATTATACGTGCCACGCGACGATATCCGATCCAAACGGAAACGTTTACTTCGATGTCGAAGAAATTTGCGCCGGGCGAATCCAATTCGAACGAAGCGGAACCAACGGCTTCGGTTACGACCCGCTGTTTGAAATCGTGGAATACGGCAAAACGTTCGGCGAACTTCCGCCGGAAGTCAAACGCGAGATAAGCCATCGCGCCAAAGCGACGCGTAAGCTCGCGCCCGTTTTGCGCGAACTAGTCGCGCAAGGCAAATTACCGACAATAAACGTCGACTAACCTCGTAGCGCGAGCGTTCTACTCGCGCTACGTCAACATATAGGAAAGCAATGTCCGATTTTAACCTTGCCGAGTATTGCCTCGGCGTCGCCAAAAAAGCAAAGAAGGCGTCGCGCGCGTTAGCGGCCGTCTCCGGCGAACAAAAAAATCGCTGGTTGAACTTGTGCGCCGACAAACTCTTGGAACGCAAAGAAGAAATTCTGCGCGAAAACCTCAAAGACCTTGAAGCCGCGCGCGAAGCCGGTTTGAAGCCTTCGATGATCGATCGTCTTACGCTTTCGGAGAAAACGCTCGCCGATATGGCGAACGCCTTGCGCGAAATCGCCGCCTTCCCCGATCCGATCGGAGCGGTCGTCGGTTCGACGATTCGTCCCAACGGTTTGGAAATCCAAAAAGTACGAACGCCGATCGGAGTCGTCTTTTTCGTCTATGAATCGCGTCCGAACGTTACGACCGACGCCGCCGCGATTTGTATTAAGAGCGGAAACGCCGTCGTCTTGCGCGGAGGCAAAGAAGCGTTCAATTCCAATATGATTCTAGGACGAGTCTTAGCCGACGCCGCAAAAGAAGTCGGTCTTCCAGAAGACGCCGCGCAACTATTAAGCACGATCGATCGCGACGCGGTGGACGAGTTCCTGCACTTGCCCGAATACGTCGACGTCGCGATTCCGCGCGGAGGCGAGTCGCTCGTCAAGCGCGTTTCTCGCGAAGCGCGTATGCCGGTTATCAAGCACTTTGCGGGCAACTGTCACGTCTACGTCGACCAATACGCCGATCTCGACGTCGCGGAAAAAGTCCTTGTCAACTCGAAATGTCAACGCCTCGGCACCTGCAATACGGCGGAATCGCTTCTTGTCCACGCGAAGATCGCGCGCGAAGCGACGCCGAAGCTCCTCGGCGCGCTTAAAGAAAAGGGCGTCGAAATTCGCGGCGACGATGCGACTCGCGTTTTAGCGCCAAACGTCGACGTCAAATTGGCGACGGACGAAGATTTCTATACCGAATATCTTGCCGCGATTATTTCCGTCAAGGTCGTCGACTCCATAGAAGAAGCGATCGAACATATTAACGAACACAGTTCGGGGCATACCGAAGCGATCATATCGCGCGACTTCAAATCGATTAAGAAGTTCGCGACGGAAGTCGACAGCGCCGCAATTACCGTCAATTCCAGCACGCGTCTGCACGACGGCGGTCAATTCGGTCTCGGCGCCGAAATCGGCATCAGCACCGACAAATTTCACGTTCGCGGTCCATGCGGCGTCAACGAGCTGACGAGTTATAAATACGTCGTTTACGGCGACGGCGCCGTCAGAGAATAGTCCCTTTGCGGTCGACGTAGCGCGCGTTCTTGTCGCGTCGTCTACGTCGACTTTTGTCTTTATTCCGCATAAACGCGCCGAATCCAAGCCCGCCAAAAAAAATCGGATCGATTTTCAAAGGAACGCCTAATGACGCATTCAAATTCGTCGGACGCTTCAAAACGCGAAGAGAACGTTTTACCGGACGTTAAATCGCTCCAATTTGCCAAGCGCAAGTTGGGGCGCGTCTTGCTCTTAGATCGAGAGCCGTTGCGACGAAAAATCGAACGTCTCGAACAGGAGCTTGAGAAGTTAAACCGCGCGGCAAAAGACGCCAAAGCGCAAAACGTCCCCGACGAAAAATCGATTCGCGTATGGAAGCAAAAATTCCAAGAGACGCTCGACGCGTGCGACGCTTCCATTGAAAAAGTAGAAAAGCGTCGCAAATCGATTCCGAAAATAACTTACGATTCAGAACTGCCTGTTTGCGAACGACGCGAAGAAATTAAAAAACTCATTCGCGAAAATCAAGTCGTCGTCGTTTGCGGCGAAACGGGCAGCGGCAAGTCGACCCAACTGCCCAAAATTTGCCTCGAATTAGGGTTAGGCGCGCGAGGCGTTATCGGACATACGCAGCCGCGTCGAATCGCCGCGCGTTCGATCGCGCAACGGGTCGCCGACGAGTTGAAAACGCCTTTGGGACAAGGCGTCGGGTACAAAATTCGTTTCAGCGACGAGACGTCGGAAAACACGCTCGTCAAACTGATGACCGACGGCATACTCCTTGCCGAGTCGCAAACGGATCGTTTCTTCGATCGATACGAAGTTATTATCGTCGACGAAGCGCACGAGCGTTCTTTGAACGTCGATTTCCTCTTGGGAATGATCAAGCGCGTTCTCAAACGACGCCGCGATTTAAAATTGATTATCACCTCCGCGACGATCGACGCGCGACGATTTGCCGACCATTTCTCCAACGCGAAAGGACCGGCGCCCGTCGTTGAAGTTTCGGGGCGAACTTATCCGATCGAAATTATGTATCGCCCGGTCGACGAACTAAAAAAACGCCGCGAAGAAGCGTTAAATTCTGGCGAAAGCGCCGCGATGTCGGGACGCGTTCGCGATCTTGAAGAAGAGGACGCGTTCGACGCAAGTTTGCTCGACGCCGTAGACGAATTGGCGCGTCTGGGACGCGGCGATATGCTGATCTTTATGCCGACCGAGCGCGATATTTTCGAAACCGCCAAATTATTGAAAGGACGATCGATCCCCGGCGACGACGCGGCGCGAAAAACGCAAGTCCTTCCCCTTTACGCGCGTTTGCCCTCCGAAGAACAACAAAAGATATTTGGCAAAATATCGGGTCGCAAAATCGTCGTCGCGACAAACGTCGCGGAATCTTCGCTGACCGTGCCCGGCATACGTTACGTAATCGACTCGGGCACGGCGCGCATCAGTCGTTATTCCGCGCGTTCGAAAACGCAACGACTCCCGATCGAACCCATTTCTCAAGCGTCGGCCGACCAGCGCGCGGGTCGTTGCGGACGCGTCGGACCGGGCGTTTGCATACGCCTATATAGCGAACGCGATTATTTATCGCGCCCGAAATATACGACGCCCGAAATTCAAAGGACGAACTTGGCGTCCGTCATTCTGCAAACGAAAGCGTTGCGTTTGGGCGACGTCGAACGTTTTCCGTTCATCGATCCGCCAAGACGCGCCGCGATCGAAGACGGCTACAAAACGCTCTTTGAATTAGGCGCCGTCGACGATAAAAACGAACTGACCTCGATCGGCAAAACGTTGAGTCGCATGCCCGTAGACCCGCGAATTGGACGAATGATTCTCGCCGCGAACGACGAAAACGCGTTGCGCGAAGTACTCGTGATCGCCTCCGCGTTGGAAATTCTCGATCCGCGCGAACGCCCCCGCGAAAAACAAGAGGCGGCGGACCTTAAACACGCGCAATTTCTCGACGAAAATTCCGATTTTATGTCGTTCCTGAAATTGTGGGATTTCTGGAAAAACGTCAAAGAGAAGACCTCGCGCAGTCAGTTGCGCAAAGCCTGTCGAGAGAACTTCTTATCTTACGTTCGGATGAAGGAATGGTCCGACGTCTATTTGCAGTTGTTGCAAATAACGCGCGATTTAAAGTTTGAACTCAAGCCGCGTCGGGACGAATACGTTCCGATACATCGCGCGATTCTCACGGGTCTGCTTTACGGCGTCGCGCAAAAATCGGAGGTCGGCGCCGAATACGCGTCGACAAGCTCGGGTAAATTCGTAGTTTGGCCCGGTTCGGGACTCAAAAAGAAGCCCGCGTGGATCGTCGGCGCCGAACGTTTGGAAACGTCGCGCGCCTATTTGCGAACCGTTGCGAAAATAGAGCCCGAATGGATCGAAGAGCTTGGCGAGCGACTTCTTGTCCGCACGCGCCGCGATCCTTTCTGGAATCGCGAGACGGGTTACGTTCACGCCTATGAAAAGGCGACGCTTTACGGACTGACGATTATTCCGCGCCGTCGAATTAACTACGGTCCGCTCGATCCCGTCAAATCGCGCGAAATATTCATTTACGAGGCGCTTGTAAATCGTGAATTCGACTGTTCCCTGCCCTTTTTTGAACATAACGGGAAAGTTTTGGAAGAAGCGGAAACGTTGCGCGATAAATTACGCAAGTACGATTTCGTCAAGTCGCAAGACGCCGTTTACGATTTTTACGACGCGCGGCTTCCCGAAAACGTCTACGACGCGACGACGCTGAAGCAATGGAACAAGCGCGCGTCCTCGGAAGAACGTAAAAAGCTGTTTGCGACTTTGCCCGACTTTTGCGCCGCCGAAGACGTCGACGAACAGACGGTCGAAGCCTTTCCCGACGCGTTGGAAGTCGAAGGCGCCCCGCAATTTCCGCTCGTCTACACGTTCAATCCAGGGGAGGAAGACGACGGCGTTTCGGTCGTCGCGCCTCTTGAAGGGTTGCGTCAGCTCGATTCGAGGCGACTCGGCTGGTTAGTACCCGGCTTGCTCGAACAAAAGATCGTCGCGCTCCTCAAAACGTTGCCGAAAGAGATTCGACGCGAACTTGTGCCCGTCCCCGCTACGGCTCGTGAAATCGTCCAAAAAATTCGATTTGGCGAAGGTTCGTTGGAAGAGACGCTCGCGCGCGAAGTGAGTCGACGCGCCGGAAGATTGACCACGCCCGAGGATTTCGACGTCGAACGGATTCCGACCGAATTGACGCTCAACGTGAAAGTCGTCGACGAAAAGGGCGAGCAACTCGCGGAAAGTCGACGAATCGACGAGTTGCGCGAACAGCTCGGCGTCAAAATGAACAAGTCGATCGGCGCGGTCGTCGACCCGAAATGGAATAGAGACGGTCTGACGACTTGGGACTTCGGCGAGTTGCCCGAATCGATTTCAATTTCGCGCGGAGGGCTTGTCGTCGCCGCTTACCCGGCGCTCTGCGATCCGCGTTTTTTAACGAACGATTTTTCGCCCGGCGCCAACGCTTCGAAGACGGTCGCGTTGCGCCTCTTCGATTCGAAAGACAAGGCGATGCTCTACTCGAAGCTGGGCGTCGCGCGTCTCTTTTCGCTCGCCAATATGCGCGATTTAAAAACGCAGGCGCGCTGGTTCCCGCAAATCGACAAATTACGCGCCTATTCGCGTTCCATACCCGGTTTCGACTACGACGCCGCGATCGCGGAAACGATCGGCGCCCGCGCGATCGATTTAGATATCGTCTCGCTTCCCAAAGACGAGGGCGAATATAACGCGCTCGCCAAGAAGGGGCGCGCGCGAATCGCTTACGCCGTCCAAGAAATCGCCCCGTGGTCGTTAAGATTCCTTGAGGCGTATCAAGAAGCGCGACTTGCAGTCGAACGTCAACGCAACGGAGTCGCGCGCGAAGTCGCCGAAGACGTCGCAAAACAAATTGAACGACTTCTTGAACCGCGATTCTATTTGACGACTCCTTGGGAATGGCTGAAAGAATATCCGCGCTATTTCAAAGCGATCGTCGCGCGTTTCGAAAAATGGTTCAACGGCGGCTCAAAAACCGACCCCGGTTTCACGCGCGAATTAGACGAATACTGGACGCGCTACGAAGAGGCGAAACAACGCGCCGACAACGCGGGAATCGTCGACCTTGAACTAGAAACGTTCCGCTGGGCGCTCGAAGAATATCGCGTTTCCCTTTTCGCGCAGAAATTGGGAACCGCGATAAAAATCTCGCCCGTCAGACTCGAAAAAATGTGGGAAAAAACGCTCGTTTAAGTTCGACGCGCAAATATCAATATTTCGCGTCGGCGACTTGTTGAATCGCGCTTAAAATATGGTCTCGATTTTGCGGATAAGTCGCGTTCCAAGGCGTCTGCAAATAGCCGAGCAGACGTTCTTTAGAGAGATTCTCGCGGCAAAACGCGACGGTCTTTCCGAAATTCTCGTCGTTGTTCCAATTGGAACCGGTCGGAATTTGATCGAACCCTGCGGCGTCAAAGTCAAGATAACATTTTACGCGCGGGCTAGTCTCCGGGTTAAAGTCTTTGCCGTAATACCAGTTGCTCATTACGACCGATTTTGGCGCCCATTCGTAAAAATCTTCGTGATTCCACGCGTAATCCGCCCAAATCCACGGACGAACGCCCGTCTTTTCCACTTGTTCGACAAAGAACAGGAAATCGTGTTTCCAAAGTTCGCCTTGACGCATTGCGACGTAATCGTAAGTCTTTTGATTCGCGTAGTTTTCTTCGTCGTAACCCAAATGGAAGAAACGCGGCTTCTCGAAAATATCGACGACCTCTTTAATCAAATCGGCGCAAACTTCGTAATATTTCGGAGTCGAGACCATTCGCGCGTATTCGCCAAGCCAAACGTCGTGGCACGTGGAAAAATTCAGCTTCGGAATAGGCTCGAGCCCCAATTTGCGCAAACGCGCCAAATCCTCGCGCAATTTGTCGATCGACCAAGAGCCCTTGATCGCAAGTTCCGGGTGAGACTCGTATTGAATCCCTTCTCCCAAATCGATCAGGAGCAAATTTATTCCTGAAGAAGCCGCTTTCTCGGTCGTTTCTTTCCAAAGCGCGTCGTCGCAACCAAGCGTGTCGACGGCGGGCGCGTGCGCGGTCGGAACGTCGCCCCACATATTATGACCAAGATTCATCATCAAGCCCCAAATTCTAGGACTCGAAGTCCCTTCGGCGCCATAGGCTTGCGCGTTTACGGCAAGAGAAGAAAGGACGGCGGCGCCCGACGTCAAAAAAGAATCTCTAGATAAATTCATTGTCGTTTCCTATGTTCGTTGGACGGGTCGTCGCGCAAAGAACGCGCGACGTAGTGAAGAATTAACTTGAATACGACGAAATCGAAAATCAATACTTCGCGTCGGAAACTTGCTGAATCGAACGCAAATTATGTTCGTGACTCTTCGTCTCAGTGAAATGCCAAGGCGTCTGCAGGAATCCAAGCAAACGTTCCTTCGAGAGGTTCTTACGGCAAAATTCGACCGTTTGTCCGAAGTTCGTATCGTTGCTCCAGTTGGAACCGGTCGGAATCTGATCAAATCCGGCGGCGTCAAAATCAAGATAACATTTCGCGGTCGGATTCGTCTCCGGGTTAAAATCGTTTCCGTAGTACCAGTTGCTCATTACGACCGACTTAGGCGCCCATTCGTAAAAATCCTTGTGTTTCCACGCGTAATCCGCCCAAATCCAAGGACGAACGCCCGTCTTTTCCACCGCGTCGACAAAGAAAAGGAAATCGTGTTTCCACAGTTCGCCCTGACGAATCAAGACAAAATCGTAAGTCGCTTGGCAGTCGTAGCCTTCTTCGTCGTAGCCAAGATGGAAGAAACGCGGCTTGTCGAAAATATCGGCGACCTCTTTGATCAAATCGGCGCAAACTTCGTAATATTTCGCCGTGGAAACCATACGCGAATATTCGCCAAGCCAAACGTCGTGACAAGACGAGAAGTTCAGTTTCGGAATCGGTTCGATTCCAATTTTACGCAGACGCGCCAAGTCCTCGCGTAATTTCTCGATCGACCACGCGCCGGGAACGGCGAGTTCCGGGTGAGATTTATATTGAATCGCTTCTCCAAGATCGATCACGACCATATTCAAGCCGGAAGAAGCCGCTTTTTCCGTCAATTCAACCCACAATTTTTCATCGCAATTAAATTTGTCGACGGGCGGCGTATACGCGCGAGGCGTGTCGCCCCACATATTTTGACCAAGGTGCAACAACACGCCCCAAACGAGATCGCTAGACGCAGAAGCGTCTTGAGCCAAAATACTCGTTTGAGTCGCAAAAGCGGAAAGAATAGGGGACGCCGCGACGGCCGCGCCCGCTTTCAGAAAATTACGTCGTGTAAACGTTGTCATTCATTCAATCCTTATAAGCGCTATGATCGCGTCGCGACGTCTGAAAGGCGCCGCTATTTCTACAAAAACGATCGTTGGAAAGCCAACGGGTCTATCTTATCAAACGAAAGAAAGAATTGCAAAGAAAAAACAAGAAATATTCGAGAAATTGGCAAAAAATCCTCCCGACAACCTCTTCAATTATGAAAAAGCCGTTATCGTCGGTCGAAAGCCTCCGAATGAAATTCGGAAGTTGGGCAGGAACAAAACGCCGCCGAAGACAAAATTGTGGCGTCGAAAAACCAAAGTCGTCAACGTCTATTTGTCGGAAAATCCTAAAAAACAACTTTTTAAAGCGTTTTTGACGTCTTGTAAAACAATAACGCTTTTCACAGGACTTTTAAACAATTCCAATACGTTTTTTGAAATTCTGGTAAAATTTATCGCATAAACGTTTTACTTCGATTCAATTAAAATGCTGTTGGAGAGTTTTCAATACGTTGACAAACGAAGAATCCTTGTCAAAATTAACAATGCCGATTTTGTAGAGTCGGCTAATTACAGGATGACAAAACGGAATAAAAATGCGTTACATAGGCAACAAGGAGAATCTGGTCGAGAAGATTGCGCATATTCTTGACGGCGAAGGAATAGAGGGGACTATTCTTTGGGATTTTTTTGCCGGAACAACAAGTTTTTCACGATATTTCAAAAAGCTTAATTGGCAAATTATCTCGTCAGACTTTATGTATTTATCTTATTGTCTACAAAAAGCGTACTTGGAAAACAACGTAGAACCTCGATTCACAAAACTTTTATCGACGTTGAACGCAACGTCGTCTTTTCTCTTTGATAATCCGTTAGAATTAGTTCTAGAACGGCTTAATTCTATTTCTAATTCCATTTCCAATGAGGAAGGGTTTATCTATCGCAACTATACGCCTGAAGGAACGGCAAACGATACGATTCAACGACAATATTTTACGGGAGAAAACGGAAAAAGAATCGATTCCGCGCGTAATTGCATTGAACGGTGGAACAAGGACGGATTACTTCAAGAGAACGAATATTACATTTTGTTGGCTTGCTTGTTAGAATCTGTTTCCCTTTTTGCCAACGTCGCGGGCGTCTATGCGGCGTTTTCCAAAAAATGGGATCCTCGCGCGGTAAAAAAGTTTATAGTTAAGCCGATCAAACTTGCATACGGTTCCAAGCCCAATCGTTCGTTTTGGGCAGACAGTTTGACTTTGTGCGATAAAATTGATAACAAAATCGATTTGTTATATCTCGATCCGCCCTATAATCAACGTCAGTACGCTCCGAACTACCACTTGTTAGAAACGATCGCGCGTTGGGATTCTCCCATAATATCGGGAGTCTCAGGTATGCGCGATTATTCCGCCCAAAAATCGACCTTTTGTAATCCGACAAAAGGTTTACGATCATTAGATTATATCGCGGGAACCGTCAATTATCGAACCCTCGTTTTGAGTTACAATACGGAGGGCATTATGTCAAAAGATTCGATTATTAACGTTTTAAAACAATACGGAACAGTCGAACTTGCTGAATTTCAGTATAGTCGTTTCAAAAGCAACGACCGTGTCGCCCACGCCCCTACGACCGTTATGGAACAACTCTATATCCTGAAAAGATGAAACACCTGTCTTCAACAAAGATAAGCGTTTACAGAAAGTTATGCAAAGTATTTGATCGACGCGTTAATTTCAGAACAAACGTCTCCAGGGAATCGTAGCGTAAGCGGCGCGCGCCTTAAGGCTCGAATCCCACGCGCGCCTTGTTCAAAATATTACGCGAGCGATTACTTACGACTTATCCAACGCGCTATAAAAGCGCCGATAATCCGTCGTTCTTCGCGGTTCGTTCCGATCAATAAAACGACGCCCCAATACAACGCGGCTTCGACGCACGCCAGCCCGATAATTGCGAGATAATTCGGACGTCCCCAATTTAGCGCGACAAAATAAGGCGCGATCGACGCCAAACCGGCGATCGCCAGCGTTTGAAGCGTTCTTTTCCAGTAGACAAGGACGCGTTCCCCAATAATTCGACACGTCGCGTTGGGAATCCACAAGAAATGAATCGCTAAACCGGGTAAAATCGTCCCGAGCGCGACGCCAAGCAAGCCTAAGCCGCAACGAACGAACAACACGCTCAAGCAAACGTTGACGACGCCGTGAATCGCCGCCCCTATCGCAAGTATGCGATGTCTCGCAATTCCCTGTAAAAGTCGCGAATTCGTCTCGGCGACGCCGCGATAGACGCCGTAAAAGACTATGCAAAGCGCCAAAACGGGGAATAACCCGACGTATTCGCTCCCTATCCAACGTTCGATAAAGAATCGTCCAAGGGAGGCTATTCCCAGCGCCATAAAGACGGATACGTAAATCGACGCGCGCTCGATCTTCGCGCGCGACTCGTAAAACTCGGCGCCAAACGTTCGCGTCGTCGCGACAACTCGCGCGCCTCGTTCGCCGTTTTCTTCCGCGCGCGCTTCTTCGTCGACGCGTTCCAACGCGGCGAGTCGGGCGAACCAATTCGTCTGCCACGACGACAATTCGCGAAGAAACGAATTGAAATAACTGGCGATAGTCACGACGACAAGATTGTATTTCGCGACGTCGCCCATCGTCAAAAGCGCGGCGATAACGATCAGGTCGCTACGATCGACAAACATTTCGCCCGCCTGAGCTAAAAACGCGAAAAACGAATAGTTGAAAAGCGTTTTTGCTCGTTTCTTTCCGACCGAACGCAACGAAAAAGAAAAACTAGGAACGGCAAATCGCATCAGCGCGATATGAACGCCCAACTGAATCAACGTCAAAACAAAATTACCGACGAAAAGAGCGACGACCCGACCGCCAAAATAGAGGATCGCAAAATTAGTCAAGCCGAAAGCGATACGAAAGAAGAGAAAAGTCGCGCCGGTAAGTTCTTGACGCAACGCGCCCTTGACTACTCCGCAAACGCCGTCGGATATTTTCGACAATGCGAACGACGCGCCCGCAAAAAACAGCGCGGGCGCAAGAAACCCCGTCGCGTCGAAACGATCGCCGAGAATTCGCGCGACGACGTAAGCCAAACACGCCAATAAAAAAACAAGCGCGGATATTCCGCCAAAAAGAGAAATCGCCGTCGAACCAACCTCGTCGACGCCCTTGTCGTCCCCTTTGACGTAATATCGCGTAACGTAACGACTTGTCGTCGTCGTCAAGCCGAAGTCAAGAAGTCCGCACCACCCGGCGAAAAGAGAGGCGAGCGCGTAAACGCCGTAGGCGTCTTCGCCAAGCGTCGACAGCATATATGGCGTTAAAAAAATACCAAAAGCGATTCCGACGACGAGCGCGCCGCACGAAAACCCGGCGCCCTGAAGAAGACGAAACAACGGCGATTTCACCACGTTCCTCGCAACGACAAATTACTCAAACGTTCTATTTGACAAATCGCCTTTCGACCTGTGAAAAGAGGTCAAACATAACGATTTTGCCAACTATATTCTAAAAAAAACGATCAAGAATCGACGAGACGTTTGACAGTTCGACTCTTGCCGTCGTATAATAACGTTTATCGTCGGAACTTCAAGTGGTTTTTGAAGTCTTCGCACCGTCGCGCGTAGTTTTGGGAGAAAAAAATGCACAAGCAAAAAACGCCTTTCGCCTTTCAGTCGTATCGGAAATTCTTGTTTTGCGCCGTCGCTTCGCTAACGTTAAGCTGTTCGTTGTTCGTCGGCTGTTCCAATCAAGGCAAAGTTCAGCTTCAAGGCGAAGCGACTTACGACGGCAAGCCGATCGCGCTCGGCACGATTACTTTCACGCCGAAAGCGGACGGTTTTCGCGCCATACAAACGATTACCGACGGAAAATTCGACGTCGCCGCAAAAAACGGAGTCGCGCCCGGCGAATACAATATTACGGTCGAAGGATACGAAGAAGTTCCTGAAGACAATCCCGACCAAGTCGCCAAAAAAGCCTTTCCAGACTATCAAACGTCGATTACCGTCGAAGCTGGAAAACCGATTATTATCGACGTGCCCGCCAAATAACGACGTCGCCGTCTCAAATTTTACGTCATTTCAACCGTTTTTTGGGAATCTTTATTATGCAACTCCTTCGATTTTCAAGTTTGCGTCCCTCGCGCAACGCGTTTACGCTGGTCGAACTTCTCGTCGTCATTGCGATCATCGGCATTTTAATCGGCTTGCTCCTTCCGGCGGTTCAAGCGGCTCGCGAAGCGGCGCGTCGTATGCAATGCACCAACAATCTGAAACAGCTCTCGCTTGCGTCGCACAACTATCACGACATTAACAACAATCTTCCTAACGACGGGTATTTTATCACGGGAAGGACAAACAGACAGAACTGGATGGGAATCTTGGCGAAACAGCTTCCCCAAATCGAGGGCGCGGCCGCTTATAGTCAACTTGATTGGAACAAAGAGTACAACAACGAAGTCAATTCGGAAGTCGGGAAAATGAAGATGGACGGGTTCTTGTGTCCTTCTTGTTCTCAACCTAAGTCGACGGGCACAGGCGCCGAAGTCGATTGGCACACGGCGCACTACTACGGCAACGGCGGCGCCACGGGTTACAAACCCGACTCGACGACGGTAAAATACGGGCAACTCACAACCAGATCCGACAGCGGCGAAATTTCCGACAACGGACTTTTCTCAGTCGGTTATCATCGCAATTTCGCCTTTGCGACGGACGGAACGTCAAACACGGTTCTATATTTCGAATCCTCGTGGAACGATTATCAAGGCTTTCGCGGTTGGCACCGCGGAACCTACGTCTCGGCGGCGGGATCCGATTACCAATCGCCAAACAACGGTTACTGGCTGACCTGTTCCGTTAAGTTTTTCAAGACGGCGTTCTATATTAACGCCGGAATTCAAGCGAAATCGCGCGGCGACTCCTCCACGACGAGCGGGACGGGTCGTTTTAGTCCCTTCCGTGTCGCCGCGTTGTGGACGAGCCATCACCCCGGCGGCTTAAACGCGTCGATGGCGGACGGCTCCGTGCGTTTCATTTCGGAAACGACCGCCGACAACGTGCTTCTTTCGATTAACACCGCGAATGGCGGAGAAAATTATTCGCTCGGCAATTAACCTCGACGCCGCCTTGTTCAACATACCGTTATGGGAAAGAATCCAATGAAAAGAGCATTAACCATATTAACGGCGTTTCTCGTCGCGTCGGCGTCCTTCTTCGCGAGCGGCGTTTTCGCCGAAAACGCCGGTTCCTACGACGTCGTAATTTACGGAGGAACGAGCGCCGCGATTACGTCGGCGGTTCAAGTAAAAAAAATGGGCAAAACGGTCGTCGTCGTCTCGCCCGACAAACACTTGGGCGGACTGTCGAGCGGCGGTCTTGGCGCTACGGACTCCGGCAATCGCGCGGTCGTCGGCGGACTTTCGCGCGAATTCTACCACAGAATCTGGGCGCATTATCAAAACGAGTCTTCGTGGACGTTCCAACCGATGCCGAAACAAAACGGCATACCCGGTCAAGGCGGACGCGGCATTGACAATGATTCGCAAACGATGTGGGTTTTCGAGCCAAGCGTCGCGGAAAAAGTCTTTGAAGACTTCGTCGCCGAATACGATATTCCCGTCTTTAAGTCGGAACTACTCGACCGCGAAAAGGGCGTCGTTAAAGAAGGCGCCTCGATTCGTTCGATTACGACGCTCTCCGGGAAAACGTTCACGGGCAAAACGTTTGTCGATGCGACTTACGAAGGCGATCTAATGGCGGCCGCCGACGTCTCCTTCGTAACGGGGCGCGAAGCGAATTCCGAATTTAACGAAACGTTAAACGGAATCCAAACGTCCTACGCGATCTATCATCAATACGAGGGATTCGTCGATCCTTACGTCGAGAAAGGCAAGCCGGAAAGCGGGCTGTTGCCGATGATTCACGAAAAAATCAACGGCAAAGACGGCGACGCCGACGATCAGATTCAGGCGTATTGTCTTCGAATGTGTTTGACAAACGCTAAAGAAAATCTTGTGCCGATAGAAAAACCGACAAATTACAACGAACTCGATTACGAACTTCTTTTACGATCGATCGAAGCGGGTCAAAGAGAGTTTATGTTCTTCTCGGCAATGCCGAATTACAAAACGGACTCCAACAACAGCAAGGCCGTTTCGACCGATTATATCGGCGGAAATTACGAGTATCCGAACGGAAGTTATGAAAAGCGCCGCGAAATTTATCTCAAGCACCTCCATTGGCAACAGGGGCTTTTGTGGACCTTGCAACATCACCCGCGCGTGCCCGAAAATATTCGTAAAGAACATCTCGCGTGGGGACTCGCCAAAGACGAGTTTACGGACAATGGAAATTGGTCGCCTCAACTCTACATTCGCGAAGCGCGACGTATGCGAAGCGATTTCGTCGTCTCCGAACGCCATTTGCGCTATCTTGAAGAGACGCCTCGCTCGATCGGCATGGGCTCCTATAATATGGATTCGCACCATATTCAGCGTTACGTCGCGATCGACGATCAAGGACGCGCGACGGTTCGCAACGAAGGGGACGTTCAAGTCAATCCGGGCGCGCCTTATCCGATCGACTACGGCGCGATCCTTCCGAAAAAAGACGAATGCGACAATTTACTCGTGCCCGTTTGCGTCAGTTGCACTCACATTGCGTTCGGTTCGATTCGAATGGAGCCCGTCTTTATGGTCTTAGGGCAAAGCGCCGCGACCGCCGCGTGTCTCGCGCTCGATAAGAACGTCGCGCCTCAAGATTTGGATTACAAAACGCTTGAAGCGCGTCTGCGCGCCGACGAGCAAGTCTTGGAATACGGAAATCGACCTTCCGTTCCGTCGGTCAAGTTGTCCGGCTATGTAATGGACAATTCCAAAGCGACGATCAACGGCGAATGGATCGTTGGAAACGTCTCGCCACGATTTGTCGACTCGAACTATATTCACGACGACAATAAGAACAAAGAGGGCAAGTCGGTTCGATTCGATTTTGTCGATCTAAAACCCGGAAAATACGAGTGCCGCGTTTCATATTCGATCAACCCGAATCGCGCGACAAACGTGCCCGTCGTCGTCAAGTCGTCCGTCAGTTCCATTGAAACGACGATCAACGAAAAAATCGAGCCGCCTATCGATAAATTGTTCCTTCAAGTCGCTACGTTCGAAGTCGGCAAAGACGGAAAAGCCTCGGTCGAAATTTTCGCCAAAGGCACGAACGGACACGTTATTGTCGACGCCGCGCAGTTGCTCCCGGTCGACGCCAAGTAGTCGACGCTTAATTTAAAGCGTTTGTAAGCAAGACCGCGAATATTCTGCGGTCTTGTTCTTTTATTTATTGCTTGCGAAACGACGATGATTATTCCCTACTATTGCGAAGACTACCCCGAACCGGCGCCGGAACCGATCAAACCGCCGATTAAGCGCCCGCTCCAATCTTTGGAAAAAAACGAAACGACGTCGGTTGATTCGCCGGACGCTTCTCCAAACGACGCGCAAAACGTTCGATCTAATAAGGAATTCTCCCGTGAAAAATAACCTTCTATTCTTCTTTTTGGCGTTTCTATGCTTGTCCGTCGCGTCGTCTCAAGGCGTCGAGCCGATCGCCGAACCATGGATAAGCGACAGTTTGGCGCCGATTTGCGTTAAGAGCGAGTTTGTCTTCGAGGAGGCGCCCTTCCCTTCCTGCCACGCGTCGACGATCGCCGAAACGCTCGACGGAACCTTGGTTGTCGCCTGTTTTGGCGGAACGCGCGAAGGCGCGAGCGACGTCGCGATCTGGTCGACGCGCCTTCCTAAAGACGCGTCGTCGTGGGAACCGCTTCAAGTCGCGGGCGACGCGGACGGCGACGACGTTCCTTGTTGGAACCCCGTCTTGTTCCAGCCAAGCGAAGGCGCGTTGCGGCTCTTCTTCAAACAGGGAAAAGAAATCGCAAAGTGGCAAGGCGTCTTAGTTAGTTCGACCGACGGCGGACAAACGTGGCAAGACAGGCGCGTTTTGCCCGAATTTTTCATTGGTCCTGTGAAAAACAAGCCGGTCGAACTTGCCGACGGGACGATCCTTTGTCCTTCCAGCACGGAACACGACGGCTGGCGCGTTCATTTTGAGCGAATACCGGCTTTTGACAAAACGTGGTCGCGAACGGAAGCCGTCAATACGAAGGAAGAAGGCGGCGCGATTCAACCAAGCGTTCTCTTTCATCGCGACGGACGACTTCAGGCGATTTGCCGCAATAAAGACGGAAACGGCAAACTTTGGAGCTTCTGGTCGGAAGACGCCGGACTAACGTGGAGTCGTATGGAGCCGTTAAATCTCCCGAATCCCTGCAGCGGAACCGACTCCGTTACGTTGCAAGACGGACGGCAGTTGCTCGTCTATAATCACTCAAACGCCAAAACGGGCGGACGCAATATTCTCAACGTCGCCGTCAGTGAAAACGGCGTCGATTGGAACGCCGTCTGCGTTCTTGAAAACGCGCCGGGCGAATATTCCTACCCCGCCGTAATCCAAACGAAAGACGGACTCGTTCATATCGTCTACACGTGGCGACGCGAACGAATTAAACGCGTCGTTCTTGACCCGAAAAAAATCGCAGGCGTTCCGATCGTCGACGCCGTATGGCCGAAAGAAGTCAAGTAAAGCGCGTTTCAAGGCGTTTTCGATGAAATTCTTCAGGAGATAGCACGATGAAAAAAAATATTGCGTTATTCCAGCGTCGTTTCTAATATTTCTCGCGTTAGTCCCCGCCGCCTTGACGCAAACGTTCTCCTGTTGCCCGTCGGTTTGATTCCGCCAAGTTTGGAAGAATTACGGACGGCGGTGCAAGAGGCAAACGTTTGGATTTACGCGGACAAGCCGTGCGTCGTTTGGGCGAACGAGCCGTTTGTTATGGTCGTCGCGCCGCAAGACGGCGAATATGCGTTCCAAGCGCCTCCGGGTAAAGAGTCGATCGTCGATTATTTTTCAGGAAAACCTCTTTCCTCGGACGGGCGGCTCGTCCTTTCCCTCAAGTTAGGGAACGTCGGAATATTGCGCCTTGAATAAACGATCGATTTTCCGTTTGCATAAGGAATTACCAATGAAAAAAATACTGTTGGCGGCGGCGTCCGTCGCCTTTGCCGCGCTTCTTTTCTTTCCGTTGCGTTCCAACGCCGACGACGCGACGACCAAAACGACGCGACTCTTGCCGGAACTCGTCAAAATCGCCCACGAAGACGGCGACAAAGTCTTCTCGATTTGCGAAATTTGCGACGGCGAGTCGGAAACGGCGGTCATTCGCGAAAATATACGCTGTCATAACGCGTATTCGATCGCGAAACTCTTCACGTGTACGACGCTAGGCGTCTTGGAAGACCAAGGCAAGCTCGATATCGACGAAAAAATCTATCCGATCCTTCAAGACAAATTCCCCGAAGGATTCGATCCCAAGTGGCGCGACGTCAAACTTTCCGACGTCATTAGGCACCGAACGGGCTTCGGTCCAAATTCCAACCCGCTCGACATAGACGCCGTCGACGCCTCGACTTGGAAACGCGATTTCCTCAATATCGTCTTGTCGCAAAAGCTCGAATACAAGCCCGGAACGGAATATCATTACACAGACGCGACGTTCTATCTTGCCGCAAGAGTCGCGACGGCAAAGGTCGGCGAATCGCTCGACAAAATTATGATTCGCGAATTGCTCGAACCGCTCGAATTCGCCGAATACGCCTTTTCGGTCGACCCCGAAGGCTATCCGATCGCCGCGACGGGCTTGTATACCTCCGCGGAAGACATAGCAAAGCTCGGCTTGCTTTACGTACAAGACGGCGTATACAAGGGCAAGAGAATCCTCTCCAAACGATTCGTCGACGAGGCGTTCGAGCGTACGTTTGAATTGTACCCGCTAGGAGACGAAGGCGTCGCTTTCGGCAAGGGCGGGATGAACGGACAAATGCTTTATATGAACCGTAAGACGAAGCGCGTCGTCGCGATTCATTCGTATCGCGCGAATATCGACGCGTTCGTCGAATTTCTACTTGAACGCGACAAATAAGGCGGATTCCCCAAACGACGGATTACAGAAATATGGCGCCGCGTTTCGTCGACGCGACGCCGCGTTTGTTCGTTTGATTCGTCCGTCGACGTCAACGTTGCAAAAACGCGCGCGCATAAGAGTAAAAAGGAAGAAAGAAGGAAAGAATATGGTTCGTTCCGTCTACGGAAACAAAGGTAAACCGAAAAAATACGTCGCGCGTTTGACGGAGGAAGACGTCGAGATTTTACGTCAAGCGACGACGATTTCGGACGAATTCTTCACGCACGACAAGTTCGTCTATGTGATTTGGTCGATTTTATCCTTTGCGAGGAGTTTTTTCAGGCGATTTCTCCCGCCGAATATTTTAAAAAACGTCAAATTAGAAACGTTGCGGCGGTTCCCAACCAAAATGATCGATAAAAAAGGAAAGGAAACGGAAGGCGATCTTTTCTATTTGGTCGACACGATAGACGGCGAAGGCATGTTACTTGTCATATTGCTCGAACACAAATCGGGCTCGGCGCGCAACGTCGCCCTGCAGACCTTGGGATACGAAGTCGATATGATGAAGCAAATAACGCTTGAACCCGAAACTTATAGAAACGCCGACGGACGTTATCCGGCGCCGTTTACTATCGTACTGGCGCAATACGACGTTCCGCAGTTGGACGATCTTTTCTATTGGGTCGACGGAACGCGCCAATTCGGACCGTTCTTTAAATTTCACTTGGTCAATTTACAAAAGGAAAATTTCGACGATATTATAGACGACGAGCCGATGCTTTACGTCGCAATGGCGTTGTCGCGTCTCGCGTATCGCTTAAAAGACAAGGAATGGAACGACGAGTTCGATTCGGAACTGAAAGACGTTTTTTCCGTAATTTTGAACCGCGATCCTAACGTTCCAGTGAATTTTCCACATTTCCTCGAAGTTTTGATAAGATATACTTCTTGGTTTACGAGAAACGGCGATTTTAACCTTAAGAAATTTACGGAGACGCTAATGCAAGATATTCCCGTTCAAAATAGAAAGCCGTTTAAGTCGTTTATGAGTCGACTTTTCGGCGACCAAATGCCTGAATATGTCAAAAATCTCGAAGCAAAATGCGACGATTATTTCGTGCAACTTGTGAAAAAGGACGAACAACTCACAAAAAAGGACGAACAACTCACAAAAAAAGAAAGACAACTTGATCGAAAAGACAAACAGATTGCCAAACTCAATTCGGATCGTGAAGCGTCGTCGTTACGCGAAACGATTCTTCTTGACGCGTGTCGACGTTTTCACGACGCGGTTCCAACGTCGATTATGCAACGTTTGTTTTCCATTGCCAATGTCTCCGTCCTTTCCAAAATTTACGAAGTTCTTCAAACGAGGTCGTCCCTCGAAGATTTCGAACGCGAATTTGATCGTTTAGCGGTTAAAAATTAAACAGGTCGCGCGAAGTTAGGTTTCGCGCGAAGTTTGCGCCGGGCTAGAAAAAAGCGCGTCGTAAAAGTCTGGCGAAAAACGATTCGAACTAGGTAAAAAAAGGCAATTTCCTCAAATTCAAGAAGACAACGTCGAAAAAGCGCCCGAATTCCCATTTTCAACAAAGGACTATTTTCTTATGAACGATCATAAAAAAACAACGATTCTCTTATGGAGTCTAGTCGCAGTCGTCGCGTCGTGTTTTTACGCGTCCGATGCGCAAGCGCAAACGTCCAAACGCGCGTACCGCGCGGCGATCGTTAAAGACTGGATGCGTCAAGAACGCGATCTGGGGCGTGAAATAGGTTCCGTCGAAGCGCTTCAAGCGGCGGTCGAACGCGCCGAAAAATTCCGCGAATGGGCAAGCGACGAAGATTGGGTCGACGAGGACGCGCTTCAACGCCTTCAGACGCGCGTCGATCAAGCGAAAGCGTATCTGGCGGAATCGGACGACGCCGAAAACGACGATTTCGTTAGCGCCTTTCGTTTTTATCTCGAATTACGCGAAAGCGTCAGACAGATCGCGTTAAGCAACCCGGAGATTAAAGGGCGTCCGATCGCGTTCTTGAAACAAGAGCGGTTCGTGTGGCAAATGTTGCACGAATTCCTCTCTTACTATTACGAAAAGTGCGGCATGCGCGGCGGCGGCGTCTACGTCCTGAAAGCGCCGGGCGAATCCTTCGAAACGGAGTCCCTGACCGACGCTTTCCCGCGCGGGGTCTTTGAAACGGCGTCCCTCTCTTACGACGCCAAGAGCGTTTACGTCGCCTTTGCCGACTTCTCGAAAGTCCAAGCCGAGGATATGCCGAAAACCGACGTGCGCGCGCTCCAAGGTCTGCCCTACGTCGACGATTTCACGACGAATTACGGAACGATCTCCGAAGGAAAATTCCACCTCTACAAGATTAACGTCGCCGATAAATCGGTCGAACGACTAACCGACGGACCGGCCGACGATTTCGATCCGACCGAAGCGCCCGACGGCTCGATCGTCTTTATGTCGACCCGACGCGGAGGATTTGGGCGTTGTCACGGACATTACGAACCCCTCGCCGTACACACGTTGCATCGCTTGAACACGGATAAGACGGTAACGCGCCTTTCGTGGCACGAAACGAACGAATGGCAGCCGTCCTTCTTGCAAGACGGTCGTATTCTCTATACGCGCTGGGATTACGTCGACCGCGCGGCTTCGCGTCATCACGGTCTGTGGACGACGAACCCCGACGGAACAAATTCCGCGATTTTCTTCGGAAATTACACGTTTGACGTCAACGCCTGTTATCAAGGAAAAGCGATTCCGAATTCGAACAAAGTGATGTTTGTCGGCGGCGCGCACCATCTCGACGTCGGAGGTTCCTTACTTGCGTTCGATCCGTCCAAAATGAAATACGATCCGACGTCGGGTAAAGACGACCTTGCGTCGATCGAATTTCTCACGCCCGACGTGGAACTACCCGAAGTCGACGGCGCGACGGATCGCGTTTCGAAGCAATATTATTACAGCCCTTGGCCCCTTTCGGAGGACGTTTGGCTGACGTCTTACAGCCACGACGCGCTCGGAGGCTACCTTGCCGACACGACGACGTCGGGCAAGTTAGGGCTCTATTACGGAGATCGTTTCGGTAATTTGGAACTGCTCTATCAAAACGACGAAAACGACGAGTCGTGTATGTTCCCAATGCCGCTTGTCGAACGCGAAAAGCCCGCCGTTTTGCCCTCTTCTTTGCCCGATAATCCTGCGGAAGCGGCGGGAACGTTCGTTCTGTCGAACGTTTACGAAAGCCTCTTCCCATTCCCGAAAGATCGCAAAGTCAAAGAGTTGCGCATCGTGCAATTATTGCCGAAACATCCCGGCTACCTTAGCAACAATCCGTCGATCGGACACGCAAACGCGGGCAACGCGCGACTTGTGCTTGGAACCGTCCCCGTCGAAGAAGACGGAAGCGCGCATTTCAAAGCGCCCGCGAATGCGCCCGTCTATTTCCAAGCGATCGACGAAAAG
>JAZRWW010000269.1:0-3568 GCA_045599865.1 Thermoguttaceae bacterium | reverse complement strand
CCTATCTATCTATCTATCTATCTATCTATCTATCTATCTATCTATCTATCTATCTATCTATCTATCTATCTATCTATCTATCTATCTATCTATCTATCTATCTATCTATCTATCTATCTATCTATCTATCTATCGAAATTTAGGCGTTTTAGAGAAATATTGCCAATTATTTTGTTTTTACTGTTTTTCAGTTTTAAACGACTGTTTATTCCTAACTCGTTTCGTTACAAAACGTCTCGTTCAAACTCGAAACGCGTTCGAATTGTCCGGCTTGACGTTGGGAGGAGACTAACGCGATGAAAGATCGTATTAAATACGTACGCAAATATTTTTCCCTGACGCAAGAAAAATTTGCGGAAAAATTTGGAGTATCGAGAAACGCGGCGACCAACTGGGAACGCGGCGGTAACGTAACCCCTTCGCATATCGACCAGCTATGTAGACTCTTTCACGTAAGGAAGGAATGGTTGTTAGAAGGTAAAGAACCGATATTTGAAGAAAAATCGGAACTTGACCAAACGCTTGAGTTATATGAAAAACTCTCGCCAAATATGAAAAAAGTATGGTTGGAATGCGCCAAAGTCCTGGTCGATTCAGAAAATCCGCAACAAGCGGCTCTTCGTCTGAGTGAAACGCTGAAAAAGTTTGAAAACGAAAAAGAATAAAACTCGGCAAAAGACGAGCGCGCCGATAGTTCGGTTATCGTTAACACTTAAAAAAGAACTTTGAACAAAAAAAGCGCGTCAAATCGACGATCAAACGTTCAAAGCAAGACGTCGTGTCCAACGCCTAAACGAATCTATCGTAAATCTAAGCCGTTATCGTTCAAAACCGACGGTTTTCCAATATCTACTCGCAACCGCCTAACTCCTTTCAACATCTACGCATAGCGTAATCTCGTTATTTTCGTTACGTCTCGTTTTTCCATAATATTACTAACTCTCTACAGAA
Organism: Thermoguttaceae bacterium; assembly: GCA_045599865.1. Lineage (GTDB taxonomy): Bacteria > Planctomycetota > Planctomycetia > Pirellulales > Thermoguttaceae > RUG369. The sequence goes on along the minus strand of JAZRWW010000269.1, from coordinate 2,617 downwards.
AAAAAAGAATATAACGTCGTTTAAACACTTGACGAGATATTCTTTTTGTTAAAATGTAAGTAGCTTACGGTAAGTCAATTACTATTTCAATCATATTGCAAGCCCAAAGCTGAAAGGAACGCGTATGGAACGACAAGAAGACCCGCGCGCGCTCCTAAGGAAAATGACGTCGGAAAACTTGGCAAAAATGCGAGAAATCACGGAAAGAATCGCCAAGTTAGACGAACGGGCGAAAGGCTCGAAAGAAACTAAGTCTAACGAGCGTCCGTATCTAGTAAAACAAAAAATTCGGGACAGAGGTAAGAGCGATGAAGGAAACGCCTAAAACCGACGCGGAGAAAAAACTCCAATCCGAATTTTACGCCGAGGGGGGATTCCTTGCAAGACTGGCTACGTTGACGCCGTGGGAAGAGTTTAGAGAAACGCTGGAAGAATTGGAAGACGCGACCAACGCGAGCCTAGGGGGCAGACCCTCCTACGACAAACTGACGATGTTCAAGTGTCTGATCCTCCAAGAAGCCTATGGTCTGTCGGACAAAGCACTAGAACGAACAATCAAAGACAGGCTCAGTTTTCGGTTCTTCATTGGAGTCAATCTCGCCGATTCCGTGCCTGATCGATTAACGATTATGCGGTTTAGAAATCGACTGGCGGTCGACAATCTTCAGCAAAAACTCTTCGGTCTTTTCTATTCCGCGTTGGAAAAGAGGGGACTTTCGTTATATCGAGGTTCAAACTCGCCGACCGTCGGCGTTGAATCGCCAAGATTACGTAGGATGAGAATGAAAAGGACGAGCTAGCCGCACAAGGTTACGAATCAAAACAAACGACCACAAATCAAAAGGTCAAGACGTAAAGCGTCGAAAAAGGCGCGTCGACAATGCAAAATCAAGAGAAAAAAGAACTTGTTTACCTCTCGTCGCCCCATATGAGCGAACGAGAACAGAAATTGCTCCAAGAAGCGTTTGATTCCAACTGGATCGCCCCCCTTGGTCCGCAAGTCGACGCGTTCGAAAAAGAACTAGCCCAATATTCCGAAAGAAAATTCGGTTGCGCGACCGCTTCTGGAACTTCCGCTATTCATTTGGGCTTAAAAGCGTTGGGCGTTCAAGAAGGCGACGAGGTTTTAGTTTCAGACCTTACCTTCTCCGCCACCGTCAATCCGATCCGATACCTAGGCGCCAATCCCGTCTTTATTGATTCGAACAAAGAGACGTGGAATATGGATCCCAATCTATTAGCCGATGAATTGGACGACCTAGCCCGTAAAAATAGACTCCCAAAAGTCGTCGCGCCCGTCGATTTGTACGGTCAGTGTTGCGACTGGAACCCAATTAAGGAAGTCTGCGCCAAATACGAAATACCGATCCTAGAAGACGCCGCCGAAGCCCTAGGCGCAAGTTACAAAGGCAAAAAAGCGGGCGCCTTCGGCGACATAGCGATCTTTTCATTCAACGGAAATAAAATCGTAACGACCAGCGGCGGCGGAATGCTGATGACCGACGACGAAAACGTCGCCAAAAAAATACGCTTTTGGTCTACTCAATCGCGCGAAGCGACGAACGACAATCATTACGAACACAAAGAGCTTGGCTACAACTACCGTATGAGCAATCTTTGCGCGGCGGTAGGACGAGGGCAACTCCAATGGCTAGACGAACGCGTCAGCAAGCGTCGTGCGAACTTCCAGTTCTATAAAGAACGCCTAGCCGACTTGCCCGGAGTCGAGTTCCCCGCCGAGCCCGAAGGATTTTATTCGACGCATTGGCTCACGTGTTTTATGATCGACCCAAAAGTCTCGAAATTCGCACGCGAAGACGTCCAAAAAGCGTTAAAAGAAGAAAATATCGAGTCGCGTCCGATTTGGAAGCCGATGTCGTTGCAACCAGTCTTCGAGCAATTCCGTTCAAGAACGTCCGGCTTTGCTAAAAAGCTCTTTGAAGACGGAATTTGCGTGCCTAGCGGGTCGAATTTGACGAAAGAAACGCTTGAGCGCGTCGTTGGAATAATTCGAGGTCTTGCCTAACGTTACAGTTGTTGAACGAACCGATGAAGACGACGGAAGAATTAAACGGCAGACTGTTAATAATTGGAGCCGGCGGACACGGAAGAGTTGTTCGCGACGTTGCGAAACAAACGACGAACTACGGAGAAATCGCTTTCCTTGACGATGCGTTCGACGGTTCCTTAAACGACGGCATAATCGACAAGGCGTCAAATTTTTCGCAGTACTTAGATTCAAGCGATTTTTTTGTCGCGATCGGCGCAGGAACAATTAGAGAAAAGTATGTTTTGCAGTTGTTAGAAGCAAAAGCGAATATCGTTTCTCTACGCCATCCTAATTCGGTTGTTTCTGAAAGCGTGGAGATTGGACGAGGCGTCGTCGTAATGCCGGGCGTAGTCGTCAACTGCAACGTCAAAATCGGAGACGGAGTTATTCTCAACACCTGTTCAAGCGTCGATCACGACTGCGTAATCGGCGCGTGTTCCCATATCGCCGTAGGTTCGCGTTTGTGCGGAACGGTTCGCGTTGGAACAAGATGTTTTATCGGCGCTAATTCCACCGTCGTCAACAACGTTTCGATTTGCGACGGTTGCGTCGTCGGCGCGGGCGCCG
>JAZRWW010000268.1:0-3470 GCA_045599865.1 Thermoguttaceae bacterium | reverse complement strand
TTCCAATTTCGATAGTCGCGTTTTTTGAGGCGGCGAATTCGCACTTGACGTCCCAATAAAAGTAAGGGTCTTGGCTCGCGTCGCCAGGATACTTTTGAAGGGAACCGCTTGAAACGCCAAGGAAGAGAACGACGCCCGGAGAGAACCCGTAAAAAGTGGACGCGTTCGTTTTTCCTACTAAATCGGCGAGCATTGTTGCAAAAGCGGCGAAATTTGGCACGGCGTCGGCGGGGCTTCGCTTTTGAATCGCGAACGTCAACTTCGGCGAAACGACGTCGACTCCTTCGAAGGTTTCGCCGTTCCAACTAATCAGCCCGTTGAAATCCGGGGCGACGCCGAAGACGTTATAGCGCGTCGTTCCTAACGAACGGTAGAGCTTGGACGATCCGCCCGTCGTCGAGAAGGACGCGGGAAAAGCGCCAAATTCCACCCCGGCGGCGACGCTCGCGACTTCTTCGACTTGATTTGAGTTTTGTTTCGGTTCGTATCGAACGCGGCACGTCCAATATTTCCCGCTTGGCTCGTCGCTTTCTACTTGGATTCCGTCTTCGGCTAGCGGCAAACCGTAAAAATCGTATAGTCGACCGTCGAACACGAAGTCGCGGAAATTTGCGTAAACGTATTCTTTCGAACAGGACTCCGTCGCGATACCGTGGAACTCTCGCTCGCTTGACGTGGAAAAGTAGTTTCCTTGCATAGACGTTCGCGGGGCTTCTTCAAAGACTATCGGCATATGCTTTACTTTCTAATCGAGGTTAGGAGCGTTTCAAAGACTTCCTTAGGGGAGGCTTCCGGCGCTTCCTCTTTTGTCCTTTTTTTGATAGCGTTTCTTTCATATGTGGAATAAAGAGGATTAAAATCACAGTAGGACGTTCGGTCGGCGCTCTTTGTCAGGATACGCCGAAGGTCTTGACGTAAAAACGCGAGCCTGTCCCACGCGTCGCGGCGCTTGGCTTTTGCGGCGCGTTCCAATTCGCGAAGGGAGAATTTGCCGGGGTCGGCTAGTCCGGCAAGGGCGGCTAGTTCGACGGCGAGTTCTCTCCAGCGTCTTGCTTGGTCGACGTTCGATCGTCGTTCGTTTTCTGGTCGCTTTCCATTTTCCACGCGTCCAGCGCCAGACGGACGCGCGTCGGGAAAAAAAGTCGGTATCCTTCGAAGAGCGCGCTTCTCAACGTTTGGAAGTCGTCGCCGACGATCGAACGGAGAAACTCGGACAAGCTCGGGCGCGGCTCTTGTCCTTGGAAAATCGCCAGTTCGTAAACGACCTTGGCGACTAACAAGGGGTCTTTGAAGAGTTCGGTAAAGCGCAAGGGGTCGGTTAGATTCCCGAACCCTTTTTCTTGCAGTCGGTCGAAGTCGTCGAGCGTGATTCTTTTTATTTCGAAGGCGCGCATAAAAACCCTTTCATTTCAAGACGGTTATTTGTTTCGTCTGGACGGTCTGTTGGGCGAAATTGACGCCTGTAACGACCGTTTCAGTTTGCGTTCTTAGTCCGATTTGCACGCCGGAGCCGTCGTCGACCCTTGATTGCGTTTCGAAGTTCCGACCGAAAAGAAGCGCTTGATTGTCGGAACTGACGATCGAAACGTATTTCGCCTCGCCGTATCCGCCCCCGCTCGCGTTCGCGACGCGCCAGCCTATCGAGCCGCTCGCGGAAATTTCAGTCCCGGAGATATTGACGTTATGCCCGGCGGTATATTCGACGCTCGTATCGGGGGAATAGCAGAGCGCGGCGAAACGCGACGCGGAATGGAACGCGACGACTAGGAAGTCGCCGAGGCTCGATTTAGAGAACTTGCCGGCGTTCGTACCGGCGCGCGCGACTAGAACGCGGTCGTTTACCGCGATCGAATCGGAGCCGGCTATCGGGGCGAAGACGACGGGGCCGCTCGCAAGAGTCGCGCGTCCGCACATATTGGGCGAGATCGCTTCTAGCGCGACGGCGACGAACGGCGTTCCGACGAAATTTAGGCTTCCGTTCAGCGCGATCGCGTCGCTCGCCAACGCGGATTTGAAGTCGTCGACGCTTTCGAAGTTCGACGCGAAGCCCGTAATTCGAACGTTGGCGAAGACGGGGATCGTCGACTCCGTTTCGTTCTTTATCCAGAACTCGCCTTTCGGCTTCGGCGTTCGCGCGGGGAGCGCTTGCGGCAGGTCGGATTGGTTGACGCGTCTTATAACGTCGTTCCACGCGTCGGCGGTTATTGGATCGCCCTTTTCGACGGGTTGTAAATTTGATTTCATTTTACGCGCCTTTGTAATAAAGAATCGATTTGTTGCTAAGAAGACTCGTAAATCGACCGCCGCTAAAAACGACGGTCGACGTTTCGTTAAAGGCGCCTTGCGGCGTCGTTATCAGGTCGAGCCGGAGCCGGAGCTTGGCGCGGCGGAATAGGTAATAACGTTCCCGTCGGAATCGGGGGTCGCGGTCGCGCTTGGCTGGATTTCAAAATTCCAACGTTCTTCCCCTTCGACGGGGGCGTCGGAGTCGAGCTTGGTAACGGCGAACTGACCCGCGACGGCGCTTCCGTCCGCCCACGTCAACTTGACGTAAACGTCGGCGGCGGTTCGATGCGCCGTTTTCAAAACCGACAAAGCGGACGCGTCCGCTTCGCAAGAGCCCGCGATCACGCAGGAAGACAAGCCGACAAGCGCCCGCTTGCAATTAATCCCGCGACTTGCAATCTCCGTTACGGTACGCGATTCGTCGATAGTCAAGTCGCCGACGCCGACCGTCGACGCGCTTGTCACCGACGTCGCCGCGCCCGATCCAGCCGCGACGACTTGAAGTTTGGCGTTGATGCTTCGCAAAGCCATTTTTTCTGGTTCCTTTCTTGGTTAAGGTTGAAGGGGTCGTTTTTCGCTTCGGCGAAAAACGCGCGAAAGCCGCCCGCATTGCGGGCGGATGGGTTAAACTTTACTAGACTAACGTAGGAAAGAAAGCCTTCCTTTACGGGGAGCCGCGTTTTAATGATTTGCGCGCGCGTTAAACAACCAAGGCTACTCTGATTTAACCCATCCGGCTTTCAATGATGAGAGCCCGCGTTGAACAACCAAGACCGCTCTGATTTAACCCATCCGCGTTTCTATGATTTGCGCGCGTTGAAAAACCAAGACCGCTCTGATTTAACCCGTCCGCGTTTCTATGATTTGCGCGCGTTGAAAAACCAAGACCGCTCTGATTTAACCCATCCGGCTTTCAATGATTAGAGCCCGCGTTGAAAAACCAAGACCGCTCTGATTTAACCCATCCGGCTTTCAATGATTAGAGCCCGCGTTGAACAACCAAGTCTACTCTGATTTAACCCGTCCGGCTTTCAATGATTAGAGCCCGCGTTGAACAACCAAGACTGCTCTGATTTAACCCTTCCGCCCGCAATGCGGGCGGCTTTCGCGCGCCGCTTGCGCGGCGGTTCTTTCGCGACGTTCAGTCGGAAGTTTGGCAATCTTTCAAAGTCAAAATCGCGGGG
>JAZRWW010000267.1:0-5964 GCA_045599865.1 Thermoguttaceae bacterium | reverse complement strand
ATTTCACGCCAAACTCAAAGAAATTTGCGTCTTCGACCCCGCTTGCGGGTGCGGCAATTTTCTCGTCGTCGCTTATCGCGAGTTGCGACTCCTTGAAAACGAGGTTTTGAAGGAACTTTTCGGGGAACGAACCGGCGAGCGCTCCGCGTTTCTTTCGACCGATTTTCAATCTTGGGTCGACGTCGATCAGTTTTACGGAATAGAAATCGAAGAACTGCCGTCGCAAATTGCGCGCGTCGCGCTTTGGCTGACCGATCATCAAATGAATCAACAAACGTCGTTGATTTTGGGAAAATACTTCGCGCGCATACCGCTCGTTACGTCCCCAAATATCCTTTGCGCAAACGCTTTGCGCGTCGATTGGGAAAGCGTCGCGCCGAAAGACAAGATTAGTTATGTCGTCGGAAATCCGCCCTTTGTCGGCGCGCGGATGCAGTCGAAACGACAAAAGGACGAGGCGTTGGGCGTCTTTCACGACGTCAAAGGCGCCGGGGACTTGGATTACGTCGCGTGTTGGTATCGAAAAGCGAGCGAGTTTATTCAGGGAACCGCGATAGAGTGCGCCTTTGTTTCTACGAATTCGATTTGTCAAGGGATTCAAGCCGGGTTGCTTTGGAAGAATCTAACGACGAAATACGGCGTAACGATCAATTTCGCGCATAGAACTTTCGCTTGGTCAAACGAAGTTGCAAAACGCGCCGCCGTATTTTGCGTTATTATTGGTTTTTCTACGAAGGAACGAAAAGAAAAATTTCTTTTTTATTATCCAAATAAACGTTCGGAGGCGACAAAGGAAAAGGTTGCTAAGATCAACGAATATCTAATTGAACAAAGTCCAATTTTTATTCAAAATCGCTCGACGCCTTTATGCGACGTTCCCACGATGGGAATAGGCAACAAGCCGATCGACGGAGGAACTTATCTTTTTGACGATCAAAGAAAAGCCGATTTTCTTAAAAAAGAACCTAACGCGGAAAAACATTTCCATCGTTGGATGGGAGCGCTCGAGTTTCTACATAATCGATCTCGCTGGGTTCTGTGGTTGGGCGACGCAAGTCCCGCAGAGATAAAGGCTTCTCCTGAAATCAGGAAATTGGTGGAGGAAGTAAGAGCGTATCGACTCCAAAGCCCGAGTAAACCGACTCAAAAGTTAGCCGACAGACCGACAAGATTTCACGTTGAAAATATGCCGTCGCGAGAATATTTAGCAATTCCAGAGACGACGAGTGAAAACCGAAAGTATATCCCTTTTGGTTTTTTGCCGCCCGACGTTTTTTCCAGCGACCTTATGAAAATCGTTCCAAACGCGAGTCTTTATCATTTTGGCGTTTTATCGAGTCGTATGAGTATGGTTTGGACAAACGCCGTTTGCGGTCGTTTAAAAAACGATTATCGATATTCGGCAAAAATCGTTTACAATAATTTTCCTTGGCCGGTCGAACATTTGGAACGACGAACAAAAATTGAAGAAGCGGCTCGACGCGTGCTGGACGTTAGATCCGTTTACTCAGATTCTTCGTTAGACGATTTGTATTCGACGTTTTCTATGCCCGACGACTTGCTCAAGGCGCATCAAAAACTAGACGTCGCAGTCGAACAAGCGTATCGTAAAGAGAAATTTCAATCCGATGAAGAACGACTCGCGTTTCTTTTTGATCGTTATTTGGAACTTAGCGCAACTTCCGATCATTAAGAACGTTTGTTTTTCTCTTCTGATCGCAGAGATTTTACGAACGACTATATTTTTGCGCGTTACGACGGCGTAACTTTTGTTCTTTCTCTAAACGTAACGTTTGACCTCGAGCGTCGTTGAGAAAGTCGCGTTTTGATTTCTTAGCCGTTGATCGGCTTTTTTATTATGTTTGAATCTCTTGAAAAAGGAACCGCAATGTCAAATCGACGTTTTTTATCAAGCGTTTGTTCGTTTCTTGGCGCTATTCTCGCGTTTACGGCGCTATCGTTTGCAACCTCTAACGTCCCCGCTCAGGAGACGCGACGTCCGCGTCCGCTTAAATGCGCGTACTTTGTTCCGTCCGACTGTCAGCCGACGCCTGATCGCGCCGAGCGACTCTTCCGCGTGATGAAATACGTCCAAGATTTCTACCGTTCCGAAATGGAGCGCAACGGGTTCGGCTCTAGGTCTTTTGGACTTGAAGAAGAGACTCCGGGCAAATTAAAGCTGTACGAAGTTTACGCGCCGGAACCCCAAGCCGAATACGGGCGCGATTCCTATTGGAAGGTTCACAAGGTCGTCGTCGACGAATTGAAAAAACAGGGCGTCGACGCTGAAAAGGAAGTCGTCGTCGTTTTTCAACTCGGGCTTCGTTGGGAAGGCGAGAAAGCGATCGAAGTTTCGCCTTTTGTCGGAATCGGCTGGACGGATAAAGGTTTCGCTTGGTTCTACGACGATCCTATGCTCGATTCTGAAAAACTTTCAAGTAAAGAGCCCGGCGGGTATTATTACGGTTCGTGTTCCGTCGGCGAGTTTAATTCGCATTATATCGGCGGCGTCGCGCACGAACTGGGACACGCGCTCACGTTGCCGCACGATTGCGAAACCTCGGTCGAACGAGCGACGCTAGGAAACGCGCTTATGGGCGCCGGAAATCATACGTTCGGAAACGAGACGCGCGGCGAAGGAAACGGAACGTTCCTAACGAAAAGCGAAGCGTTGCGACTTTCCGTCGTGCCCGCGATTAACGGAAAAGCGCCGGAAAAACGCCCGAACGACGTCGAGCTTGTCTCCTTGCGCCCCGAAAGAATTTCCGAAACGTCCGTTCGACTCTCGGGCAAGATCAAAGCGGAAAGTCCCGTCGTCGGCTTGATCTTTTACGTCGATCTTGATTCGAAAAAAAGCGACTACGACGCAAAGACTTGGGTTGTCGAACCGACCAAAGACGGCGATTTCGAAGTCGAATTGACTGAAGTCGCGCGCGAACCTTCCGAACTGCGCGTTTGCGCCGTTCGCGACTGCGACTCTGTTCGACTTGCCGCGATTAAATTCAATCCGAACGGAAGCGACGGCGATTTGAAGCCGCTCGAACGTTGAGCGCTTTGCGTTTGTCCTAGGGACGGCTGGAAACTAAAAGGCGTCGCGCGCTTTCCTTCAAACTGTGAAAAACTCGCCGTAATTTTTATGAAAAGACTATATTGCCTATATCTTTGTCTCTAAACGTTGTATAATAGCCGCGAGGCGCCGTTCGTCGACGCTTCGCAAAAACGTTTTATTGATAGCGTCTTATTACGGCGTGAACGCGCGGGGACGCGCGTTTTCAAAAGGTAAGAAGGAGATTGAAAAATGAAAAACAACAGTTGTTTCAGCGGGGGGAAAAACAACGGTTTTACCCTTGTCGAGTTATTGGTCGTTATCGCGATCATAGGTATTTTGATCGGGCTGTTGTTGCCCGCCGTCCAAGCGGCTCGAGAGGCGGCGCGTCGTATGCAATGCACCAATAATTTCAAACAACTTGGTTTGGCGTTGCATAATTACGCGGACGCCAATTCGGGAATGTTGCCCGCCGGAATGTGTTGCTTCCTCGGATTTGACCAAAACGAAGGTTCCGTCGATTGTCCGGTCAACGGCGCGATTCCGTTTTTGCTTCCGTTTTTCGAAGAAAACGCGATGTATAACAGTTTCTACGATTTTGCCAAACGTTCCGATACTGATCGCAGTTTGACGCAAGGTTACGGGACTCCTTGGGACTTGACGGGCTCGAATCGCGATTGGTTCGGTAAAAAAATCGGCGCGTTGCTTTGTCCTTCCGACAGTTCAAACGGCGAAGTTATTTCAGGGACGGGCTCGTCTTGTACTAACGTTTATATGTGCGCGGGCGACGGTATGTGGACGTTTGCGCGTCGCGCCGACCAAGAGTGGACGAATCGTTCCGATATTGGACCGCGCGCGTTTTTTCAGCGCGAACGTTGGAAGAATTTGAGCGCGATTACCGACGGTCTTTCGAATACGATCGCGTTAAGCGAATGCGTGGTTCCCGTTTCTCAAAGCACGACGATTTCGCGTCAAGGCGCCGTCGCTTGCTACCAGCCTCACGACGGCGAGGCTCGCCCGCAACTCTGTTTAAACAACGCCTACGAGGCGGATCGCGTTTCTGTAAAGAATCCTTGCACGTGGTTATGGCGAGGACGCATTTGGTCGAACGGACGCGCCGCCGAAGCGTGGTTTACCTGCACTCTTCCTCCGAATTCCGTTTCTTGCGTGGCGGGTAGCTTCAACTCGCACGAATGGGGAAGTTTCGCCCCGACGAGTTATCATAGCGGCGGCGTCAACGTTTTGCGCGGCGACGGTTCCGTTGCGTTTGTTTCCGACACGATCGACACGGGCGATCTATCTGCGGCGCAAGTTACGAGCGGAAAAAGTCCTTACGGCGTTTGGGGCGCGATGGGGTCGATTAACGGAGGCGAGGCGATCAGTTTCTAATTCGCTTTGATCTCTTAAACGACGCCGACAAAACGACAAGTTCGCGTTTTTCGAACGTCTTAATATTTCGTTGGACGCGAACGTTTATATGAACGGATAGACTAATGTTAAAAATGACAAAATGGACGACGTTTGCGGTTTGCGTCGTAGTTCTTATCGCGATAAACGGTTGCGCGGGCAAGAAAAAGCCCGACGGCATGCCTAAATTGGTTCCGTGTTCCGTAAAGATCGTTCAAGCGGGGAATCCGTTAGCGGGCGCTACCGTTTCCTTTTATTCGGATTCGTCCCAATGGAGCGTTGGCGGAACGACGGACGAAAACGGCGTTGCGAAAATGTACACGCACGGAGAATATCCTGGATCGCCCGAAGGTTCTTATAAAGTTACGGTGGAGAAATGCGTCGTCGACGCCCCCGACGTCGATCTCTCGACAATGTCGCCAAGCGTGGCGCCGACAGGACTGACGGCGAAAAATTACGTTGATTTAAAGTTTAAAGATAGGGAAACGACTGAATTGAAGATCGACGTCAAAGGAAAGACAAGCGCCGAATTTGACGTTGGCGCCGCCGTTGAAGAAGAAGTTAAACGAATTTGAATTTTTCGCGAACAAAACGAACTAACAAGCCGTTTTGAAAGTTGTTCCAGACTGAATCGCTTAAACCTCCTTGTGATCAAAGCGCGCGATAGGTTCCATACGCCTCAATTTATCTTAGCGATTCTCAAAAGAATTTGAGGCGTAGTTTGATTTTCTAACTGTCTTTAAGCGTAAATACGACGCGCTTTTATCGGAAGTGAATTTTGTTTTTTGACGGAAGAGTTCAAAAGAAGGCGTCCGTTTTTGCGCTTTCAAGACGACGTTGTAATCGGTTTTTAAACGCTTCATAGAAAAATCTAAAAAATTTTTCGAAATCCGCTTGACGAATCTGAAAGAGGACGTATACTTCTACGCGTTGTCGACGTGAGACGAAGACGACGCGAGCGTAAGCTCAAACGATATTTGACATCTAGGTAAAGACAAATCATACAGTGTGAGAACCGTTGAGGTTAATCTTGATAGAGAAATCTCAACCTTTGAAGCCAAATTGATCGATTCATACATTGGAAATTCTTTTGACCGAGAGTTTCCCCAAGATCGAACGAAAATTTCCGCGCAAGCGGATAAGACATAAACTAATTGAAGGGTTTGATCCTGGCTCAGAATGAACGTTGGCGGCGTGGATTAGGCATGCAAGTCGAGCGGCAAGGGTTCTTCGGAACCCCTAGAGCGGCGAAAGGGATAGGATAACGTAGATACGTGCCTCCTAGCTCAGGATAGCGTCTGGAAACGGACGATAATACTGAATGACGTCTTCGGACGAAAGGTGCGATTCCGCTAAGAGATCGGTCTACGTCCTATTAGCTAGTTGGTAAGGTAACGGCTTACCAAGGCGATGATGGGTACGGGGCGTGAGAGCGCGACCCCGATCACTGGGACTGAGACACTGCCCAGACGCCTACGGGCGGCTGCAGTCGAGAATCTTCGGCAATGGAC
>JAZRWW010000266.1:0-7054 GCA_045599865.1 Thermoguttaceae bacterium | reverse complement strand
CGATCGAGCGCTTAAACTTCAACGGGTTCTCGCGACGGACTCAAAGGTCGAAGGTCGTCGCGCCGTCGCCAATACGTTAAACAATTTGTCGATCGGTCGTCGTCAGACGGGTCGAATCGAACCCGCCGTCGCAGCCGCGTGCGAAGCGTTGGCGACGTATCGCGAACTTGAACGCGAACTTCCCGGCAAATTCAAGTCGTCGATCGCGCACACGCTCAATAATCTTTCTCTTCTTCGTCGCGTGCAAAAGAAGCTTAACGACGCTGAAAAAGCGGCGTTGGAAGCGCTTGGAATACGTCGACTAGAACTTGAACGCGATCCGAATCAACAGGAAAGTCGCGGGCGCGTCGCGTCCTTGCTTTTCAACTTGGCGAATATTTATCGCGACGAAAGGCGTCAAGAAGAAGCGCGGGACGCCTGCGCGCAAGCGACGGAGATTTATAGGGAACTCGCCGAAAATAGCCCGGAATATCAAAAAGCCTACGAAAGAGCGGAGCTACTGGCAAGACAAATTTGAACGAAAAACGGACGCGCCAAGCGACGTTCCAAGACGCCGCGTTGCGATTTTACTTTTTCTTCGTTAAATTGGCGACTTGTTCGGCGGTCAACGCCCAACTAAAGACTCTAGCGCGCGCGACGGATCCCTTGAAATAACTCGAGCCCCTTCCGCCTCCGGTTATGTCGCTACCGACGCAGAACGCTTGAACGCTTTCGTCGCGCGGATAAGTCAAGACGCCGACGGCTTCCTTGCGCGCGACTTCCTTGCCGTTGACATAAAGGACGACCGCTTTGCCGTCGTAAGTTCCAAACGCGTCGATCTGTTCGCCCGGCTTGACTTTTGCGGAGACGATCTGATATTTTCCGGCAACGCTCGCCCAGAACTGAAGTTCTTTGTTTTTTCCGTTCAATTCAAAAGCGAGCCCCGACATTTCGGTATTGGCGAAAACGTCCGAGAAATCGTCGGGAAATTCTTCAAATTTGAAATTCAAAGCGAGAGTGACGCGTCGCATTCTGTTGTAATCGCGTCCGTCAAATTTGATTCTGAATCGGTCGTCGTCGCCGTCGAAAGAAACGGAATCGTCGACAAATTTAGGTTCGCCAAAAATTTCAATTTTCTTTTGTTCTTTCAGCGAATTGACGGCTTTATTGACCGGCTTGCCTTCGACGATTTGGACGTCCAACATATTTGCGTCCGGCGCGGGCGCGTTCTTGTCGACCGTGTCGAACTCGTCTTTCGGCGTTTTAAATTTGACGGTCAGTTTTTTATCGCTCTCTTTGAAGAACGGGTTGAGCGCGACGATTTCCGCTTGAAATTCGGCGAGTTCGTCGAGCCCGGTCAGATCGATCTTCATTTCCTTCGGCGGATTCTTGAAATAATATTCCGACCAGAAGCAACGAGAATCAAAGTCGACCCATTTGTCGTTTTCTTTCTTTTTCAAGTCGACCCGATAACTATGAACGACGTCGGAACAAGTCGCTTGCGGAAAACGAACGGCAACCGAATCCGCCTGTAAATTGTCGCAGGCGGCTTTAGCGTTTTCCGCCCAAACAGGTTTGGCGGAAGTCTTGTAACGTTCGTCGGTGTAGAGATATTCGCCGATTTTACCAGGCTTGACGACGTAAACGACGTCGAAGAAAGATTCGGCGATCAGATCGTAAGGCTTAAGAACGACCGTATTGTCGCGTCGAACTTCCACGACGTACATTTGCGCCGCGTTTCCATATCCTTCGGGAAACTTATTGTAACGACCGCCCTCGCCGCCCATTTCGAAATAACTGAGCGTGCCCGTCCCAAACGCGGTGAAACGACCTTGCCACGCGGAACGCGGATCGTTGATCGGGTAATGCGAGTGTCCCGAAAAATCGATTACGCGCGGGTATTTCTGCAGTACTTCGAACAGGTCTTTCGTCCCCCAGTCGTCGTCGCCGCGACTTCCGTAAACGGTCGGCGTAATATGGTAATGTTGGAACGTAAAGACCGGCTTGCCCGAATCGTCGGCGCAAGCGTCGGCGACTTCTTTTTCAAACCAATCGATCGCGTAAAGAAAATCGCCGTCGCGACACGTCCCGCGTTCGGGCGAAAGCGCGACGAATTTAAATCCGTTGACTTCGTAAACTTTGTTTGACGGACGGTCGAAAATCTTTTCCCAGCGTTCCTTTGATCCGGCGATGAATTCGTGATTCCCCATGCAAAGAATCGTTTCGGTTCCGGGCTTGATTCCCTCGTCCATAATCTTTTTGAAGAGGGTCAGTTCTTCCTCGTAACCGTGATCGGAAAAGTCGCCCGCGACGAGCATCGCGTCGAATTTCGTATATTTTTGTTTGCTCGAATAGTCGTACATAAACTTCATCGAACGTCGAAAGCGATCGACTTCTCGCGCTTCGGGCGACTTCTTAAAATGAACGTCGCTCAACGCGGAAAAACGCAATACGACGTCGTTCGACGCGGCGTCTTCTTCCGCTTCGTAGGCGGCGAAGAGACTACTAGGCAAGCATAACAACGAAGAAGCCGCGCACGTTCCCAAAAAAGAACGTCGCGAAAGATTGGAATCGAACAAATCTTGACGCATAGGAAAACCTTATCGATATTTTTTAAAAAGCAACCTAAAGAAGTCGACTTCGCGTCGATCTCTTTCTTTAACGCGCCATTCTATCTAAGTGTGAAAACAAATTCAAGGTTCGTCTCGTTTTTTTAAAAAGAAAAAAGTCTATTTCGTGAAGATATAACCGTTGTACAGAACTAATACAAAAAAAAACGTCTTTTTTTCATAAAATAGTATCCTTAGAAAAGATCGCGACGTATAATATTATCTAGTTGCGGGACGCCTCGTTTGAAAGGATCGCCGTAATTCGCTTTTCATTTAAAGCGGGACTTTACTTTGTTTGGAGATCGAAATGAACAAATTTTCCAAAAATAACGGGGGGGGGACAAATAACGGTTTTACGCTTGTCGAACTCCTCGTCGTCATCGCCATTATCGGTATTTTGATCGGGTTGTTGTTGCCCGCCGTTCAAGCGGCGCGCGAGGCGGCGCGTCGTATGCAATGTACGAACAACTTGAAACAACTCGCGCTCGCCGTTCATAATTATACCGACGTCAACAACAATCTTCCAGGATTCGGCTGGGGCGCGAATCAAAACTACACCGCGCACGTCGGAATCCTTCCGCAAATCGAACAGGGCGCGCGTTTCCAACAGATCTACAGCGTCCAAGACCAGTATTACAACAACACGGGAACCGACTATAACCCGTACAGCGGTTTCGCCGCGTGGAAAGGACCGATCGACGCGTTCGTTTGTCCGTCCGACGGGCGCGCGCGCACCGGCGCCAACGGTTTTGCCGCGAATAACTACTGTTACTCGATGGGCGATTTTGAAGACGAATACTACGGTCAAGACCCCGGCGCGACGCGCAACAAACGCACTTTCTTCGGTTTCACCGCTTCCGGCACTAAGCAACCGGGTTGGTGTATCGCGCGCGCGGCGAATTGGTCGTCCTGTACCGACGGACTTTCAAACACCGTTCTGATGAGCGAACGTTGCACTAGTCCAAGCACGGATTATTCGGTCGCGGACAGTACGATTTTCGGCGGCATCCTCGCCGCGCAAACTTCGCATTACTACAATCCTTCCGTCTGCTTGACCTTCCGCGACGGGCGCCAATACGCCAATTACGGAAGCGCCAAGCCGGTCGCTTCGCAAGGAACCTATTTCGGGTATTACGCGCACAATCACGCGCGTTTTAGCACGATTCTGCCTCCGAACAGCCCTAGTTGCACTTACGATTCCAATCCGCAACTTGACGCGTCTTTGTATCCGGCGACGAGCTATCACAGCGGCGGCGTCAACGTCGCGATGGCGGACGGTTCCGTTCGTTTCGTTTCGGACACGATCAACGTCGACTTCTCCGACGGTATGACCGGCAAATTGCAAAAAGACAACGGATACTCCGGGAAATCGTCGTTTGGCGTCTGGGGCGCGATGGGCTCGATCAACGGCGGCGAAACGAACGTTCAATAACGACGTCCAAATTGAACGAAGACGATCCAAATTGAACGAAGACGATCAAAACGGAACGAGAACGTCGCGTAACGTCGGTTGGCGGCGTTCGCGTTCGCTTTGCAACATTGAGAATAAAAAAAATGAATCGAAAACATATCGTTTTAACGTTGGTTCTTTGCTTGTCGCTCGTCGCGTCTTTCGGTTGTAAAAAGGGCGGCTTGAAAGGGCTCGTCCCATTGACGGGAACCGTTACGCTCGACGGCGAGCCGGTCGAAGGCGCGACGGTTATGTTCGCGCCCGAAACGAAGACTGAAGAAAGTCGTTCCGCGACGGCGATTACGCAAGCCGACGGTTCGTTCGTCGCTATGACGCTTCAACCGGGCGACGGTGTTTTCCCCGGAACGTATAAAATTTCAGTTAGCAAAATGACGGAACCGCGTAGCGCCGCCGAAGTTCTCGGTAAAAAGAACGCGACCTCGACGGAAGACAAAGGCTCCGAAGAAACGATGAGCGACGCGGAAGCGGCTAAAATGAGTTATCTGAAGGACGAAGTCCAAGAATTAATGCCGTCTCAATATATTTCGCCTTTCACCTCGGGGTTGTCGGTTACGGTCGAAAAGTCCGGCGTTAAGGATTTTAAAATCGAATTAAAGAAGTAAGTTCGCAAAATCGCGCAATTCAACGACGCGGACAAAACGGAGATTTACAGTCAAAATCTCGAGTTTTGTCCGCGTTTTTATATTTATCAGTTTTTCTTATTTTAACAATTTTAAACAAACGTCGTTACAAATGGAACTTGTTAGGATTTTTCTACTAAAAAAACGGAATCTTTGAATCATAAGCCCCAATAATCCCCTTGTCGGCGCTCGAATACTGTTTTATAATAAACCGTCGTTTTTATATAACTTGACGCGTCTTCAAAAAACGACGCGTCGGTTGATTCAGAAAAAGCTTGTTTTATTTGCAAGGGAACGAAAATGAGTAAATATTCCAAATATAACGGGGGGGGGGCAAATAACGGTTTTACCCTCGTCGAACTCCTCGTCGTTATCGCCATTATCGGCATTTTGATCGGGTTATTGTTGCCCGCCGTGCAAGCGGCTCGCGAAGCGGCGCGTCGTATGCAATGCACGAACAACTTGAAACAGTTGGGTCTGGCGATCCAGAATTACCACGACGTCAACAACGCTCTTCCCGGCTACGCTATGGGCGGAAACCGTCCCTACGACTATACGCCTTACGTCGGTTTGCTTCCTTTCTTTGAACAACAAGGGCGTTACAATCTTGTCGCCGGCGGCGACTGCGGCTATGGACCTTGGGACGTCGAGCCTTTCGACAACAGCGAGGCGTTTACGGGCGTCATCCCAACGATTCTCTGTCCTTCCGACGCTAAGTCAAGTCAAGGTTGTACGGATTCCGATTATCCGTCCTCTAAGCCTTTCGCCTCGTGCAACTATCGTTTCAGCCAGGCCGACGCGATCAACGGACGCGGTTGGTGGAACGACTGCCGTCCTTCGCCTACGGGTCCCTGTCCTCATAATACGCGTAGCGTCTTCACAATGAAAGCTATGACCCGTTCCAATACAGGTATCAACACCGGCACGGGTTGGTGCCCGCCCCTTTCCGCCGTTACCGACGGTTTGAGCAATTCGATCTTTATGTCGGAACGTTGCGCGAGTCCGGCGGGTCGCTATCCCAAGGGATCCGATCAGTTGATAAAAAGCGGTTGGGCCAAAGGCGATTTGTGGGGCGGCAATCCGAAATCAAGTTGTATGACGCTCGTCGGCAACAACGGACGATACGTAGATTCGGCGACGACTTACGACGGTTCCGGTTCGATGTTCGGATATTATCAGGCGATGCATACGATGTTCCACACGGTTCTGCCGCCTAACGGACCTTCTTGCGGCGTCTCTAAAGACGACACGTTGATTATGGCCGCGACCAGTTATCATAGCGGCGGAGTCAACTGCGTAATGGGCGACGGTTCCGTTAAATTCGTCAGCGACACCGTTGATTGCGGCGATCTGTCAAGAAGTATGCAACTTAAGGGAACCAGTCACGCCAACGGCACAATGGACGTCGGAGGTCCGAGTCCCTTTGGCGTTTGGGGCGCGATGGGATCTGTCACCGGCGGCGAAACGACCGCTATGTGATTCGATTATTTTGTAACCGATTTTATTGACGACCGTTTGAAATTTTCGGACGGTCGTCTTTTCAAATTAAAGGCGTCGTAATGAAAATCAATAAATTTTGTCTAGTTGTTCTTGCGTTGTGCGCGTTGACTTCGTCGTTCGTAGGTTGCGGATCCAAAGGGAGCGGTTCACGAAGCGGTCTGGTCGCCGCCGGCGGCGTCGTTACGTACAACGGCGCGCCGGTCGATGACGCCGTGATTGAATTTCGTTCTGCAGAGGGAGTTGAAAACAGCCTAGCCGCCGGTCGAACCGACGCGGAGGGCAAGTTTATATTAATGACCGATCGTCCAAACGACGGAGCGCTTCCCGGCAAATATAAGGTTACCGTCAAAAAGCAAGTTGAAACGATCGACGGTTTGACGCGTGAAGAATATCTGGCGCAACATCCGTCAGAAGGAGACGAAAAAAGCGACGTCGTGTTTTCCAAGGAGCGCGTCGTAATCGAGCAACTTTTGCCCGTCCAATATTCCGACCCAGAAAACACGCCGCTGGAAATTGAAATTCCCGCTAAGGGCAACAAAAAGATAGCGCTCGATCTGCAGGACTGACGCCGGCTCGATTTGGCGCGTCCTCTTGTTGATTTGTTCGGAATAGGGTAGGCGTTCACAGAAAATAGCGCGTTGTTGACGCCTAACCTTTTACCAACCTAATGGGCGCGGTAAAAACGTTGAATCCGTATCGCGTCGCTTTGCGACGCACGCGAAAGCCGCCTGCATTGCAGGCGGCTGGATTGCGAATGTCCGCGCTTTTGGAATCTACATACGGGATCGGATTAGACCCGTCGGAGGCTTCCTCTTTTGGTCGTTTGGGCGCCGTAGCCCCGTCCCCATCCGCCCGCAATGCGAGCGGCTTTCGCG
>JAZRWW010000265.1:0-7605 GCA_045599865.1 Thermoguttaceae bacterium | reverse complement strand
GTATGGAAAGCCGCGTATCAACGATACGCAGACTGTTTCGGCGCGTGAAAGTACAAAATCGAAGACGCCGATTTAACGCGCTTGGATCAAAACAACGCTCCCAACGACTTGCCGAACACAAGAAAACTTTCAAAGCAATAGCGTTTCAATGTTCGCAACGCCTTTTGGGTAATTCAACGTATCCGCGTATCGTTGACACGCGGATTTCCGTGAACGCTTACAAAAATTCGACGTTTGTGCGAGTGGCGCTTTATTTGGCGGTTTTGGGGTTGTTTTTTCTCACAGCCTATGTATTGAAGCAAGGCGAGGTAATTCCCTATCGTCATGCAGGTTGGTCTGTTTTTCTTCAGTGATCAAGCATATGTGATAGATCGATATAGGGTTATTTATTCGTAGTATGGCTGAAACGTAATTAAGAGTTAAGTAAATCGTTATTCCCTTTGACATTGAATTGGCATTATTACGATGCGTACCAAAACCAAAATATTGTTTTTTATCAATTCCCTTACAGGAGGAGGCGCGGAAAAAGTTCTTGTCAATCTCGCTAATTCTATGGATAAGACGAGATTCGACATAACCGTTCAAACCTTATTCGACGTAGGCGTCAATAAACAATTCCTTAATAAAGACGTCGCTTACAGAAGAGTTTTTAAGCGAGTAATCAGAGGCAACGTTCACTTATTCAAGTTGTTTTCCCCGGTTTTCTTGTTTCGCCAAATGATCAAGGGACAGTTTGACGTGATAGCGTCTTTTTTTGAAGGAGCTACGACTAGGATTGTCGCAGGTTGTGTTCGTCCAAACGTCAAGCTCGTTCAATGGATTCACAACGAGTTTCCTGATCGCAAGAAAATTTCCAGATGTTATCGAAGCGACGCCGAATGTTCCGAGTTGCAGCAACGTTACGACGCGACCTTTTACGTAAGTCAAACCGTTAAAGAAATTTATCAAAGGAGTTTTCCAGAACTCGTCAAGAACAATTTGGTTTTATATAACGTTGTAGATTCGGAACAGATCATAACAAAGGGCGGCGAGTCCGTTGAAGACGAGCGTTTCCAAAAGAGGGATTCTGAGATTCGGCTTGTCAGCGTCGGGCGACTTGTGCCGCAAAAGGGGTTTGATCGCCTATTGCGCGTCGTCGAGAAATTGTATTTCAACGATCGCGTCAATATGAGGCTGTTTATATTAGGTTCCGGCGAGTTGGAAAGCAAGTTGCGAGCGCAAGTAACGCAAGCCAAGTTGGAAAACGTCGTCGTCTTTTTAGGTTACCAAGAAAATCCCTATAAATACGTCAGGAACGCCGATCTTTTTGTCTGTTCTTCCTTGCACGAAGGGTTTAGTACGGCGGTAACGGAATCGTTAATTTTAGGAACGCCCGTCGTAACGACCGAATGTTCCGGTATGCGCGAGTTACTAGGCGACGACGAGTTCGGAATAATAACGCCCAACGACGAAGACGCGTTGTATCGGGGCGTTAAAGATATGTTGTCGACGCCCGGAAAACTGGAACGTTACGCGCGTAAGGCGCAAGAGCGCGGATATGCGTTTGACAAAGAAGCGACGACGAAAGCCGTCGAAGAGACGTTCATCCGTCTTGTTAATAGTCAATGAATCGATGAAAATCCCAAAGACGTAATATTTCAGCCATTTGAAGGAAACGACGTAGTTGTTCATAGAAATCTGGCGTATCAACCGTACGCAGATTGAATGAAACGTCGGTATTTCGAGTATTTCGCTAGCGAAAACACTGAAATAGTAGCGTGTGAACAACAGCGACGTATTTGCGCGCTTCGAATACGTTGGCGAACGTCTAGTTGGCGCTTTTAACGATCAAGTTTGTATTTTAGTCGTCGAATCACGACGAATCGGCGATTCGCGCGTCGTTGATACGCGAATTTCGCAGACGGTTACAAGAAAGTAAGAAAGAATGAAAGAAAGAAAGAAAGAGTTGAATGTAAAAAAATAATCCAAGCGGATTTGAAACGTTACGGAAAGTTATCTTTTTTTACCAAGATTTTCCTCCCCCTCGAAATTAAATATATGATATTGTTTCGAAAGACGCAATGTTGCCGTAATCGGTTTTTGAAATTATGGTTTCGGTTTCTGTTGTTACGTCTTAGGCGTAAAACACATATTCAAATTCCATATCAAACCCAAATTGGCAAGGGATTTTATATCGGACATTTGGGACGAATTATTATAAATCCGAATGCCGTAATTGGCGAAAATTGTAACATTGCAACCGGCGTTACCATCGGTCAGACCAATGGCAAAAACGGCGAAGAGAAGATTGAAAATCCGATCGTCGGCAACGACGTCTGGATCGGAACTAACGCAGTCATAGTCGGCGGTTGCAAAATTGGAAACGACGTGCTTATCGCTCCAGGTTCATACGTCAACTTTGACGTGCCAGATCACTCTGTTGTAATCGGAAATCCCGGAGTCGTTTATCATCGTGAAAACGCAACGTTTGCATATATTGGTAATCGTTCTTGACTATGGTCGACGCGGCGTTGTCCCTTGTTGGGGAATACGCCCGACTATAGTATCGGACGCAACCTAACAAAGCGATTCAGTGTAATCGCGAGAATTTGTGATCCAAACTTTTTTGAAAGTCTGGATATTACTAACTTTTTAGCATCGTTCACGCAATATTCCGACCAAGGTTTGCGTTTGAATCGCGCCTTTTTCCGTGAACGCTTACGCTTTTTAAAACGTTTGAAGCAAGGTCTGTTTACGATTTTACTTCAAATGGCTGAAATATTTCCCAAAGACTAACGCATACTCCTTCCAAGGCGCGTATCGGCAAAGAAACTACAGAAAACGGCGTGCTATGATCAATGTTGTCGAACTGCAGTACACGAACAATTTTTTCACGAAAAAAACGTCGTTTCCGAGTCTTTTCAATACTTGACAAATTTGTGGTTTCATAACTTTTCGTGAACGATTACGTTCAAATAGCGACGTTGGAATAGCAAAAAATTGAGAACAATGTCTGAAAAAAACCGTTTGTTCTCGTTTTACAGAATTTTTTGCTCCCTAACTTGTATTTTGGTTTTAGCGAGACATTATCGACTTGAAAGCAACCAATGCACGATAAGAAAAGCATATGTTTTCTTGGCAATTTTAGCGCCGGCGGAACGGAAAGCGCGACGTTTCTTCTCGCTAACGAACTTTGCGAGGAGTACCAGATCGGCGTCGTAAACTCTCGTAAAGGTTACAAGCCTTTTTTTCCGCTCGATTCCAAAATAAATTACAGTTGTCTCGAAGGTAAGTCTATTATAAGTAAGAACTTTGAGTTTTTTCGTTTCTTGCGCAAGAACGGCGTTGACGTCGTAATATCGGTCGAAGCGATGCACGGCGTTCTTTCCTTATTTTCAACAAAGTTAGCGGGACGTAAACATATTATTTGGGAACATGCGAACTATTTTCAAAATCAGGGCGTCAGTTGGATTCAAACGA
Source organism: Thermoguttaceae bacterium (assembly GCA_045599865.1). GTDB lineage: Bacteria > Planctomycetota > Planctomycetia > Pirellulales > Thermoguttaceae > RUG369. The sequence goes on along the minus strand of JAZRWW010000265.1, from coordinate 4,146 downwards.
TGCGCCGTTTGGATTTGAACGTAGCCGACGCCTACGTTGTTCTTACAAAACGGGATAGAAAGAATTTTCAGGAACATTTTCGCATCAAAAAACCGTTGACTCAGGTTTACAACATCGCCCAGACAAGTTCACGAAACGTCGAGTACGACGCAAACTCGAAGACGATCGTTAGCGCGGGTCATCTAAGACCAATCAAAAATTTTCAGATTATACCCGACGTCGCGCGTATCGTCTTTGAAAGACGCCCCGATTGGAAATGGAAAATTTACGGAAGCGGTTTTGAAGAAGAAGCAATTCGAGAGAAGATTTCCCGTTTCGGATTGGAAAACCACGTCCTCCTTTGCGGAAGAACTAAAGATATGGACTCCGCGTATCGCGAAGCCGCCATATATGTTATGACTTCTCGACAAGAGGGGTTGCCGATGGTTTTATTAGAGGCTAAAGCGCGTAAATTACCGATTGTTAGCTTCGATATTGAAACTGGACCAGACGAGATTATTAGAAACGGAATCAACGGCTATCTTGTTCCTCCTTACGACGTCGAAATTATGGCGGAACGGATTGGCGATCTGATTTCCGATTCGACGAAACGCCTTGCTTTTTCAGACGCGGCTTCGTTGGATTTGGAATTGTTCGACGCAAAAAGAATCGCCGCGCAGTGGCGCGAGTTGATTGAATCGCTGTAAAATTACCGCAGGAAGTGAAAATGTACCCAACAGAAGATCAAACGCCGCTTTTGTCGATAATCGTGCCTGTGTATAACGCTGAAAAGTATTTGTCCCGTTGTTTGAATTCCATTCTAAGTCAGCAAACGTCTTCTTTTGAGGCGTTGTGCGTTGACGACGGCTCCAAAGATAGATCAGGGCAAATACTCGATGAATATGCGCGTTTGGATTCTCGTATTAAAGTGTTTCATATTGAAAATCATGGGGTTTCATTTGCAAGGAATTACGCACTAAAAAAAGCTATCGGCGTTTATATAGGTTTTGTTGATAGCGACGACTGGATTGATTCGGATCATTTCTCTGGTCTAATACAGTACTTTGAGGATTCAACTGTCGACTGGGTTGTCAGTCCGATATGGTATGAAAGATTGGGTAGTAATTTAAATTGCAAAGAAACAAAAATTCCCAACAGTAGCAAATTAAAGGAATTGACAAGAAAAGAAACATTTGAGGCTCTAATTTTTGATTCTGATATTTGTGGTTATTGCCCTAGTAAGATATTTAGGAGAGAAAAGATAAAGTTTAATTTCAATGAACAACTTGCTCTTGCAGAAGATATGCTTTTTTGTTGTCAATATGCGTATGGAATTCAGAAAACAATACTTGTTAATCGTAGAACGTATCATTACTTACTTTCTGATTCTTCATCAACAAATATGTTTAGGAGTACGAGTCGTATCACTGGTCTAAGAGCGGAAATGTTGGTTGCCGACCTTCTTTCAAACGACGACGAGTTAGCGGTATGTCGCGACCGTATTACGTATACTTTATTGAACTGGTATTTTATTTTTTTCTATCATTATAGCCAGATAGATAGACAAAAAAAAGTATTATCTCTAATCAAGGAATATAGACCCGAAATTAGGAAGTATCTTCGCTTGTTTTGTTCGTCTCGTAATTATGGCGTAATTTCGAAAATGACGTTAGTCGTCAAAGTTTACGTTCCGTATTTGTGGATTTTTGTACGACGTATTTTCAAAAAGTAGTTTCCCCGAAGAGGGATATAACATACAATTCTGAGTTTAGAACGTTACGATAGAAATAGAATGAAAAGTGTCTAATCGTTATTGAACGGCGTGCTAAATAAATAGAAATATTGGATATAAAAGTTTTAACTATGGAACCAGCGGTATATGCATTGCGTAACGTTATGGGGTGAAACGACGTTTCAACATTCAAGTTATTATGTTAATTTGTGTAAGCAAAATATGGGAACTTGTACAAAGAAACAAATAACATTGAACGTTAAATAGTTTCGTTCTATTTGTCGAGTAGAGGGAAAGGATAAAAAATAATGAACGTGGTAGATGCAGATAATAGACCGATCTTGTCGATAGTAGTTCCAGTGTACAACACGGTTCCATATCTCTCTGAATGTTTGGATTCTCTATGTAATCAGACGTTGCAAGACATAGAGATAATATGCGTCAACGACGGATCGACAGACGGTTCGTTAGATATTTTACGGCAATATGAACAAAAAGACGAGCGTATTATTGTCGTTGATCAGACAAATCAAGGCGTATGCGTCGCACGTAACAGTGGAGTGCGCGTAGCCAAAGGCAAATATCTTTTATTCGTCGATTCAGACGATTATTTAGATTGTTCGATGGTGGAAAAAGCCGTCGCTTTTGCCGAGAAAGATCAATGTGAACTTGTCAATTTACGTGAGTTTTGCGTAGGTTTCATTGATAATTTCATTAAAGATAGTATGCCCTATGTCAAAAAACTAGCAAAAGAGTTAGAGTTTGAACAAAATTGTGTTTACAAGGCTATCACGGAAAAACAAAGAGAATTATTTTTATTTTTGATGTCTGGTCCCGCTTCAGCTCTTATCAAAAGGGACGTTTGGAACAAGTATCAGATTGAGTTTCCTCGAGAACTGAGAATAAACGAGGATTATTACGTCTGGTTTGAATTATACGCTGTTGTTGAAAGTATAGGATTCCTAAATTCGAAAGAACGTCTGTATCATTACCGACACCGTTCTGATTCGACTTCTCACACGGCGCATATTCCCACGTCAAATGGAAAAAATAAACTTTGGGATATGTTTGGCGTCTTCAAAGGAGTGAGAAAGTTTTACGTTGAAAACGGACTTCTTCCCTCCCCGTCTTATCGTGTTTTAGTTATCAAATACCTACTAGCTTTCGAGTTCGTATACTTTAGTATACCTCGCGAACAGCGAGACGATTTTCAAAAAGAAGTTTCGTCTTGTTGGGACGATACGTTTGAAGAGGTCTTAGACGACCCGCAGTATCTGCCGTTTACTCGGAGATACTTTTGGTTCTGGTTGCGTGGAAAGAGTCTTCACAAAAAATATTTAGGTCAATTTATAATGTTTTTAAGAAACACAAAAAGGAAAGCAAAACTTCTTACCGTTCCTGTTTCAGCATTCAAAAATAAATTACCCAAAAAGCTTTAACTCTATTGCAACTATTCGTAAAAAATTGATTGATGACAATGCGAGGCTTTTAGCGGTTGGTTGTCTCCAGTAGTCGCGGGCGGAGATTGTACAATGGAATATGAGCGTCAAATGAAAAAGGGTTCTATTGGAATAATAACTTTTCCATATTCAACGAATTATGGTTGCGTTTTACAACGTTGCGCACTTCTGACGACTCTTCAAAGTTTGCGTTTTGACGTTAAGGTTATGTTTTTCTTTCCCGATGAGTTTGTTCATAAGAATTCTTCAAAACGTGGTTTTCTTAGTTTCCCTTCTTTCAAAAGAACGTTGAATAAAATACGAAAAGTACCAAATCGTATTTTTGATCGTCTCTTTGAAAAGAAGCAGAGAATACAAAGGGCTAGAAAATTTGCCAAGTTTGAAAATCATTTCTTAACAAATTCTAATCGTCTTTATTCATACGACGAGGTTCGAAAAAAGGGAAAACGTTTCGACGTTTTAGTTGCCGGGAGCGATCAAATATGGAACACTACGTGGTACGGAGGCGAGGTCTTTTTCCAATATTATATGCTCGACTTCGTTCCAAGCGAAAAGAAAATCTCCTACGCGGCAAGTATCGGTCTTTCGCAAATACCAGACGAACACGTTCCCAAATTTCAACGTTATCTTTCCGATTTCACGTGGATTTCGGTTCGTGAAAACGAAGCCGCCAAGGAATTAAAAAGAATCCTGAACCGTCCCGTCGACGTCGTTCTTGATCCGACGATGTTATTGTCGTTAGAAGAATGGGACGTCATAGCCAATCGATACCCAACGAACGAAATACAAGAATCACCCTATATTCTTTGTTACGCGTTGGGCAATCAAGAATCCGTCGTTAGAAAAGCGCGTCAAATTCAAAAATACCGCGACGTTCCTATACTTTATCTTTGCGCGGCGATGCGCGAGTATATGTCGCTCAAATTAAAACATTCCAACGTCAAGCCGATTTTAAACGCCGGACCGGGCGAGTTT
>JAZRWW010000264.1:0-19312 GCA_045599865.1 Thermoguttaceae bacterium | reverse complement strand
CTTTTTCTCAAAAAACGATTTGCCCTTTCCCCTATGTTAGATTACAATCAACGTAACCCGACGTAAAGGGTAAGCGTTCACGAAAAGTATTCCCCAAAAATCGGCGGTTGGACAGGAAGAAAGCGACGTGCGACGATTCGTTTTTCGCGCAAGCGAAAAACGCGCGAAAGACGCCTGCAGTGCAGGCGGATGGGTTTGGCGGCGATGCGTCTTTGGTACGACTGTAACGACCTTTGGCGCTTGAATCAAGCGTTTTTACTTGAAAACCTTGGGACGCTTAATGAACTTGTTTTGTCGAGAGTCTAGTAAAGTTCCGCCCTTCCGCCCGCAATGCGGGCGGCTTTCGCGCGACGGCTTACGCCGTCGGTTTTTGCGCGGCGTTTATTCCAAACCGAACGCGCGTAAAAAATTTGCACGACTTTCCGTGAACGCTTACTTTGAAATTTTTCTTACTTTCGACAAATCGTTGGAATCGCAGTTTTGATTTAAGAGCGTTAAATCGACTTCTTCGATTTTGCGCTTTCACGAACTGAAACAGTCCGCGTATCTTTGGTACGCGACTTTCCATTTACCGTTCCGTTTTCGGCGCCGGCGTGAACGGTCTCGCGACAAAGCGATTCGAGCCGACGTAAAAACGCTCTCCGTCGCACGCGCTAATTCTTACGACGCTTGCGCCGGAGTATTCAGCGGGCATAGTTATTTGCGCGTTAAATTTTCCGTTTTTGGTTTTCGTTTGCGCCTTCGCGACGACAAATCGATTCGCTTCGTAGTACGTTCGTTCAAACTCATCGCGCGTTTCCGGGGATTCGACGAACGCGCTCGAACGAGCGACGGTTCGCGTCGGCGAGCGAAAATCGGCGGGCGTAATCTCTATTTGGACGGTCGTTTCGCGCGTCGGGTTGGGAATCTCGCCCGAAATTTGGAGCGATCGTGTCGCGTAGGCGATATCGCTCGATTTGATCGGAATACGAACCGGCGTTTTGACGCGTATGAGCGGGTCGCCCAACAGATTGAATTCCGCGACGTGATCCTTAATTTGGTCGTCGAGTCGGGAGCCGGTCGGATCGAACGTTTTTGCCGCTTGGTCGAGCGCGTTTCTGAACGAGCCGTTCTTTCGGCGTTCCCTTTCGGCAAAGACTAAACTATGTTCAAGCCTTTTATTTAACCGCGCGAGTTCCGAGCCCGGTTTGCGCTTGGTTTCGTCGTCTTGGAGGTCGTCTGACGCCGCCAACGCCTTTTTTTCCGTCGAATCGTCTTCGAAATCGATTTCTAGTTCGTTTTCTTCTTTTTCGTTTTTAACGGGCGTCGTCGCCATACGTTGCGCTTTTAGGACGATTTCGCCGAGCGTCTTTTCGTTTGAATCGTCGTGATCGAACGCCGCCGCCATAAGCGCGGAACCTAGGACGCATAGTCCGTAAGGCGCCGAAAGTCGACTTGCGGCCAGCGCCGCGACGGGACCGTTTGGCGTCAACGCGCATTCTTCCGCGAGCGAAGGAATCGTCGCGTCGAACGCGCCCGTATAACACGCGAAAAAGAGCGCGATCGGCGCGGCGTCGGGCGTTTTCCATTTTGCGACGTCCGCAATTTCAAAGAGTTCGTAAGCGTTCGTCGGGGACGTTTGGAGCGAGTCTAGGCTTTGCACGTTTCCGTGCCCTAGGTAGACGAAGAACAACGCGCCTTCGTTCGCGCGTTCGAGGAAGGTTTTTTTAAATTCGGGCGGATAGGGACAAAAGGCGCTTCGGGGCGAACATTGCGTTAGGGACAGCGCGAATTCCGGGGGCAAATAATCGGAGAAGAGCCGTCTTGTCATTTTGTCGACGACGACGTCGACAAGGGACGACAACCCGCTAAACAACGGATTTTTGATCGAACCGTCGGCGTTTGGATCGCTCGTCGTCGCTTGCATATCGAGTCCGTTGGGACCGGCGACGACGTTGATTTTTCGGGTCCAATTTCCGACGGGGGACGCTTCTTCGTAACGAACGACTTTAGCGATATAATCCCGCAACTCGTCGGGCGTCTTCGCCGGTATGCGTCCGATGGGCGCGTCGGGCGTTCCGTCGTCGTCGAAGTCGGCGTAATACGCGTCTGACGCGAGCGTTTCTTCGCAGCCGAAGACGGTTAGAACTCGCGCGGGAACTCGCGCGGCCGGCGCTACGTCGCGCCAGCCGAAATTTGATTCGTTCGTCGGGGCGCCGTCTCCGACGAGCAGAATCGCTTCGATCGGTCTTTCGCGCGCGATTTTGAGGATTTTCGCTTTGAGTTCTGGAGGCGAGGCGATCGGCGCCGTTTGGACGCCTTGATCGAAATTTCCGTTTTCGTCAAGCGCGGAGAGCGACAACAGAAAGATTTCTCGCCCTTGACGTTGACGAAATTGAATCCAAGTCCGCAAGGCGTCGTTAAAGACGGGCGGCGCGACGACCAACGTAATCGGTTTTTGTGTTTCGGCTCCAGCGGCGTCGACGTTTTCGGCGCATAACGAGGCACATAACGCAAGTACGAGCCAAGCCGTCGCCGTTGATCGTAAGTCGAGAAGGGAACGCGTTTTGTTTTTCATCGCACGTAACTCCGCAATTTTCGAACGCGCCGAACGTCGCGTTATTCGCTTATTGGTACATTGGCAAGTAACGATAGGGGGTTTCCAGAATCAAAATCGCCAGCGCCGTGTTGAGGAGTCTTCCCCCGTCGTTCATATACAGGTCGTAAAAGAGCCAACTTCCCCTTTCGCAGGAGAGTCCGGCGACTCCTCCGCGCGACTGCGTTTCCACGAGGAAATCGCGCAATTTTTGGAAACGCTCTTGCCATAATTTGCCGCCGTAATGGTGGAGCGCCAAGGCCGCGTAGTAGGAAAAATAGAGGTTGTGGACAAGTCGACCGTCGACGACAAGGGGAACGTTTTTCTTTTTTTTCGTTCCTTTTTTCGCCTTTTGCCAGTCTGACTCGGCGTCGTCTAGCCATTCCGCGATTTGTTCGGCTCCGGCGTCGAGTCTTTTGAGTCCGGGCTCCCAGCCTAAATATTCTCGAATCAAGACGCCGACGGCGGTCGTCCCCTTCGTTTTGTCGACGTCTTCGTTTGTTGTTGGTCGATAACGATAACTTTTTGCATCTTTCGCCATAACGGAATCGAGAAAATTACCGGCTTGGTAGGCGACGGACGGACGGACGGAGAGTCCGGCGGAAATTCCAGATTTTAACGCCAGCATTTGCCAGCCAAGAACGGACGTGTCGCCGTCGACGTTCGGATGAAAATCGAAGTCTCCCGGCGAATAATAACGCCAGCCTCCCTTTGAGAGTTGCGAATTTTGAATAAAATCGACGCCGCCTTGCGCCAATCCTTTCAAATTGGAATCCGAGGTCAGTTCGTAGGCTTCGCAAAAAGTTAGGACGACCAGCGCTTGAATATACGCGGCGCCGTCCAGCGCGAATCCGTCGCGAAAATCGACCCCGTTTTCGGTCGAACGCGCTCGATATTCCAAATATCGCAGTCCGGCGGCGATCGTTTTTTGGTATTTGCTTTCTTGCGTGTGGACGTAGCCCGCGCCTAGGAAAGGCAGAAGCGCGATCGCCGTCGCCGCCGTTCTGTTGGGAAACAACGACTTGCGATACTCGAGCCCGCCCGACGTCGATTCGGAATTGGAACACCCCTCGCAAGAGCCCGCGCGATCGTTCGAATCGAGCGCCGTCAAATCGAACGCCCAGCCTCCGTCGGGCAACTGATGCCGCGCGAGCCAATCGAGTCCGCGTTCAACCGCGTCTTCGCTCTCGTCGGTAACGTCTCCTTCGCGTCCTTCGACGCCCTTTTTACGTTTGGCTTGGGCTCGTCCGCTCGTCGTTCCTTTGGCGGAATAGAAGGGAATCCCGCCGGAGGCGTCGGACGCGTCGGGGGAACTTTGGGCGCCGTTAAGCGCTTCGACGGTCGGCGTCGTTTCGGCGAGAACCGACTCTAGCGCTTCGGAACTATCGTTGGAATCGAAGTTTTTAGTCGGAGTCGCTTCCAAGGCTTTGTCAAATTCCGACTCTATTTTCATCGCCGCTTCAAGTTCGTTGAGGTCTTCTTCGCCGTCGAGAAAACCTACGTCGGCGATTTCCGGCGTAAAGCCTGAAAAAATCGAATTGCCCAAGAGTCCGACGTCGGAATCGATCGTCAGCGCGATCGAGAGAAGAAGCGCCGCCAGCGCCAGGTGAAACAGAAGACTGAAAGAGAACGCGGCGTTTTGACGCGAGGTAAAAAAGCGCCGTATTTTGGCGAAAAAGGAAACGCGTTCTTGGCGTCGTTCTTTTTTATCGGAGATTTCAGAGGGAAGGGGAAGTCGAACGTCGTCGCGTTCGTTCGCATTCGACCAAAGTCGCTCTTTTTTTCTTGAGTCCTTCATTTTGCCGAATCCGTTTGCTTCCCCCGACGGTTTTGCGCTCGCTAAATCATACGATCCGCGCGTCGTCGACGCGCGGCTTTCCGTGAACGCCTCGCGGAAGAGTATAAGGAAAATTTGCCGTTTATTCAACGACAATATTTTTCTTATTTCGTCGTTGCGTTTTTAAGTTCAAAGACGAAATTATTCTCGCCTTCGATCAATTCGAGCCAACGATCTCCCTCCGCGTTCTTTTCAATTACGTCGTCGGGCTTCGACGCCGCTCTTTTGAGATTAGCGTCGATTTTGCAGTCGCGCGGAACGAGGAAACAACCTTTGACGCCCGAGGGAACGACGATTTTCGCTTCAAACGTTTCGTCGTTTTTGGCGAAGGAAACGTCGATCGCGCCAAATTTCGTCGTAGCGGAATATTGAACGTTTTTCAACGATCCTAGTTGCGGCGCGACGAGAAATTCTTCAAAGGCGGGCTTGGTCGGGCGCAAGCCGACGGCGTATTGCGCGAGGCAAGTCAGTCCTCCTCCGCTCCACGCGTGGTTGATCGTTCCTCCTCCGTACCCTTCGGCGCCGATTCCCCATCCTTCCCAAAGGGTCGTGTAGTCGGGACAATCGACCATTTTAGAGAAACGTTTCTTCAAACGGAAGAGCGCGTAATCGCCGTATTGCATCGTAAAGAGCGCTTGCAAAACGTACTTTTCCATATAAGGACTGGCGTTTTCTTGTTCTTTGAAGACGTCGAGCAAGAGCGGATATTTTTCAGGTTCGGCCAAGTTCGCTATGATCGCCAGCGCGTTGGATCGATCGTCGGTTCGACCTTTGTAGTCGGGACTGCGATATTCCTTGCCCGTCCAAAAAACTTTGTTGAAGTTCGCGTTCAACTTAGCGCGGCGCGCTTGGAATTCTTTAAGACCGTTTTGATCGCCGAGACGATCCGCTAAAAAGATTCCTTCGTCCAACGCCAACGCGTACCAGCAGTTCAGTAGCGCGCGCAGGTCGATGTTTTCGCCCCAGTCGCCCCAGCTCCAGTCGCCGTTTCGAACTTTAACGACGCCTTCGTCGTCAAATTCCCAAATTAAGAGATAACGTTTGATCGCGGGATAAATATCTTCGCCCGTCGCGAAATCGCCGGAGAAGAAGGAGTAGGTTCCTAACCCGCACGTACTAATCGTCGCTAAAATTTGCGCCGGTAATTCTTTAGACCAGTTGCCGTCGGGAATCGGAGAATACATCGTACCGTCGGCTCTTTGGAACCGCGCCAATTCGTAGAAGGCTTTTCGCGGGATGGCGTCGGCGTTGCGATCGAGCGCGTAAAACGCCTCGCCCAATTCGTTCACGGCGTCGCCCCACCAGTGCGAACGCTCGCGGTCGGGACAATCGAAATAAGAGTCGCGCATCGTGACGTAAAGGGTGCGTTCGGCTTTTTTCCAGAAGCGATTATAGAAATCGTCGTCGCATTGGAAATTGGAAACGAACCGCGCGTCGTAGCCCGACTCGCGATATTGCAACGCCAAGACCTTGACGCCCTTCGGAACGGTATAAATCATCTTGTGCCCGTTCATCCAGCCGAGCGATTCGTACTCTTGGACGCCCTCTTTCGTGACGTATTCGCCGCGAACGTTGTATTCGCTTCCGCCCATATAGTCGTCGGCGCGCATATCGATCGTCAAACCGGCGGGGGCGTCGACTTTGAGGCGCGGCGTCGCGTGGAGATTATAGGGGAGCTTGCAAATATACTGGACGCTTCCGTCTTCGAGCGTTTTTTCTTCAATATCGAGATAATCGCGGACGCCCCAGTCTTTGAATAGCGGGGAGGGGCGCTTGAAGAGATAATTCCACGGCGCAAGGGGCTTTTTCGTTTCGGGATCGTATGCAAGTCCAAGTTCTTTGGCGTTTTTCCACGCGGAATCGTCAAAGTCGCCCGCTTTCCAATCGCCGTCGTAATCGTATTGCGCGTTGAATCGCACGTTCCATTCGCCCAAACGTCGATTCGGTTGCGGATCGGCGGTCGTCATTTCGTATGCGCCGGTCGTTTTTTCGCGCCAGTCGGGGGCTACTTTCGAGACGTCGAACGCGCAATGCGTTTCTTTTGCGTTGCGCGCGGTAATGTTCGGAGCGTTTATTCCTTCGGGAACGGCGGAATAAACGGAAGTTTTCCACGTGGCGTCGCTCAACAAATAGAGCCCTTTTTCGCCGTTGGTCGAGGCGTCGAAGAGGAAGCCCGGAAAGCCGCTGTTGACGTGCGAAAAACCTTGTTTGCCGAAGAACCAATGCAGAACCGCGATCGTGTTCTTACCCGGCTTCAAGTAAGGCTTCAAATCGACGACGTCGTAATAGGAATCGAAAGGACTCGGACCGCGCTTGAGCCCGCCTTCAAAGACGACGTTGACGCCGTTGACGTAGAGCCAGTATTTCGAATCGCAACTAATACGGCAAATGGCCGCTTCGGGCGTTTCTTGCAAATCGATCGTCTTCCGATAAGTCAACCATAAATTTGGCAAAACGGGATCGGGCAGACCGTCGGCGGCGATCCATTTCGCTTTAAAGTCGGTCGTCGGGGCAAATCGGTCGCCCAATGGAACTTCGCCCGGCTTTTTGAGGACAAGCGGGTCGGAAACGTCGTATTTTGCGCTATTGTCCGCGCTCAAGAGGTTTGACGCGCTCGCTAAAACTAGCGCGACGCATAGAAATGAAAGAGTCGTTATTTTTTTCACTTGACGCCTCGTCTCCTGAAAAAGTTTGAGAAAACAGAACTAACGTGAGGACTCGAAAGTCTTGAAACGATTATTTTTCGATTTTATTCGGCGCCGGGTTGAACGCGGCGACTTTGCGGGAGACGCCCGCCTTCGCAAATTCTTGGATTTCCGACTGCATCGGCGATTCCGTTAAGACGGGCATATCGAGCCTCCAAGGCAAATAGACGGTGAAGACGCTTCCGAACCCCGGCTGACTTTCCAGCGCAATCTCGCCTTCCAACAATTTGCAAAGCTCTTTGACGATCGACAAGCCCAGCCCGCTCCCGGAATGTTCGCGAGTCATCGTGTCTCCTTCCGTCGCGCTCTTGCCCTGACGGAACTTTTCGAAGATGATTTGTCGATCTTCTTCGGCGACGCCGACGCCCGAATCGATTACTTTTAGTTCCAAGAACGGGATGGCGTCTTGGGCGGCGACGCCCGCCAACGCTCGAGGATAGAACGGGGCGCGCATAATTTGCGCGACTTCAATTTGAATTCTTCCTCCCTCGGGCGTGAATTTTATCGCGTTTGAGAGCAAATTGTTCAAGATTTGTTGAATCCGGGGTTCGTCTTGACGCAACTGCGGCATATTGGGCTGGAATTTCGTCGTCAAATCGAGATTTTTTTTGTCGACGAGCGGCTTTGCCATATCGCATTGCGCTAAGACGACGGGCTCGATTTTAAAAGCGGAGAGTTGCGGTTCGACTCGTCCGGCGTCGATTCTCGCCATATCGAGAATATTGTTGATCATATTCAGGAGCGAACGCCCCGACTTGTTAATATTGTTGACGTATCGTCTTTGTCGATCGTCGAGCGTTTGAATCGAACTTAAGACGTCGCTGAACCCTAAGATACTGTTGAGAGGCGTTCGCAGTTCGTGACTCATCGTCGCCATAAAGTCCGACTTTACGCGGTTCGATTCGAAAAGTTGCAGGTTTGTTTGCGCCAATTCGTCGACTTTGCGTTCGAGTTCCGAGTTGAGCGCTTTTAATTTTTCTTGCGTCGCCACAAGATATTTTAACATTTTGTTGAACGCGAAGCCGAGCGCTTCAAATTCGTCGCCCGTCTGGAGTTCGGCGCGTTTCGAAACGTCTCCGCGTCCGATCGCTTCGCTGACGTCGCGCAGACTGCGAAGAGGACGGACGACGACGGCGCGAATGACGACGTAAAAAGCGATCACGCCTAAGAAAGAAGTAATGATCGCTCCGCCAAGTAGAAGCGTCCATAGTCTCGCGCTTTCCTTTTGCGCCGGAGGTTCCGGGATCGTCACTTGAACGACGCCGAGCGTCGACCCTAGGTCTAAAGTCGAATCGCCCATAATCTCTCGATGACAGTTCCAGCACGAACGTTCTAGCTTTAACGGCTGATAAAATCGGTATCTCCCGTCTTCGTCGTAATACTGAAATGGGGCGCTTTTAGCGCTTTCGCCTTTGCTTTTCGTCTCTTCTAATTTGAGCGTTTCGAGCATATTTTCTTCGAATTCGTCGCGCGGGTCGTCGCTTTCGTCGTCTTCGCGATCACCCCTCACGCGAATAAGTCTCGTTTCGATACGCGCGCGCTCTCCTTCGCCCCCGATTTTTTCGCTCAACGACGCCATAGAGTCTATGAAGTCGTTTAAATCGTCGGACGCGGAGGAGGAACGCGATCCTTCGCCGACGGCGCTTTCGGAAGCCAATCCTTTGATGTGCATTAACAAGAACTCGCGTTCGGCGACAAGTTTTCCCATGAGCGGATTTTGAGCTTCCACTTGCGTTTTTGTCGCTTTGTAGAAGAGCAGAACGCTAATCAAGACGACGACGGCAAGCGCGACTCCGAAAAAGAAGAGGCACTTGATTTCAAGACTCGATTCGAAAAGCGATTTTCCAGGTCGTTTCAAATCCGGCATAACGACGTTCCAAGGATTTAGGACTTGCGCAGGGGCGCGTATTGTTACGAAGTAAGACGCGCCGACGTTTGGGCTAACGCTCGCGTATAAGTATAAAGCGTATCGAGGCAAACGTCAAGTTTAATAGAAGCGTCGTTTTGTCGAGACGCTAATATTTTGAAAAATAACAATATTGCGACGTTCTAAGACTTGATTCTTTAGTACGTTTATTATAGAATAGGGACGCCGTGAACTTTGGAATCCGATTCAACGAGAAGGAAAAGGGGGAATTTCCGTTTTGACCGCCGTTGGGGGTCGAGCGTGTTGGTTATGACGTCGCTTACTATTTTTATTTTGAGTTTTTCCGTCGCTCTCGTCGTGTCGGCCGCTTGTTCCGTCGCGGAATCCGTATTGTTGAGTCTTTCGACGCCTCAAATCGTCGAGATCAGTAAGAGGAATCCGCGCGTCGGCGCGATTTGGGAGTCCTTTAAGAAGGATATGAACCCGCCGATCACGTCTATTCTGACGTTGAACACGACCGCTCATACGATCGGCGCTTCTTTTGCCGGCGCGTCGTTCGCCAAGTTGTTCGGCGACAACTGGGTGGGGCTCTTTTCGATCGGCTTTACCTTTTTGATGTTGCAGTACACGGAGATTTTACCCAAGACGTTGGGAATTCGTTTCAATAAGCGTTTGGCGTTCTTCATCGCGCGACCGCTTTGTTGGGCGACGATTATTTGCGATCCTCTCGTTCGTCTCCTTCGACTTTTCAACCGCCCCTTTGAACCCAACGAAGAACTCAAAGAGGGCGTCAACGCCGTGAAAGAGATCACGTTGTTGACCTCGCTGGCGCGTAGTCGAAGTCAAATCGATCCGGAACAAGAAAAAATTATTCTTGCGACGTTGAAATTGTCGAAGACCGCCGTTAGCGACGTGATGGTTCCGATGGTCGAATCTTCCGTCTTGTCGGACAATATGTCGTTGCAAGAAGCCTACGAAGCGGCGCAAAACGATTCCCATACGCGTTTTCCCGTTTGTTATGGAAACAATCGTGAAATAATCGTCGGTTACGTGAATTTCAAGGAGCTTGTCGGTCCTTTGCGTTCCGACGAAGAGACGCGCGGATCCGACGAGGCGTCCCATGCTTGCCTCGCTAATTACGTTCGTAAGATCGTTCACGTCGAGCCGACGGCGAAAGCGTCGGACGTGTTGAATTTGCTTGTGAAGAACCACGACCACATCGCGCTTGTCGTCAATTCGCAGGAAAAGCAAAATTTAGGTCTTTTGACGTTGGAAGATTTAGTCGAAGAGTTAGTCGGCGAAATCGAAGACGAATTTGACCGTTTGCCAACGACTTTGCGAGAACAGAACGACGGCGTGCGCGTAGGCGGCGGCGCGTTAATGGTCGACCTTTGCGAAAGCGTCAGGCGCGTTTTTCCAGAGGAAGCGGAGTCCTTTTTATCGGAATTAGGCGACTTCGGCGACAAGAAACGTCTGTCGGATTGGATCGAATCGAAAATTCCCGACGCGCTTATACGAAATACGCGCGTCGATCGCGGCGAGTTGACGATAACCGTTCGACGCGTTCGGCGCGGTCAAGTGTTTGACGCCGAAATTCAACGCAAACGCGTCAAGGAAGAAACGCCGACGCCTTCGACTAAGGGCGTTTGACGAACGCTCTTTTGACGTCGCTTTCGTCAAACGAGCGAGTAAATCGACGAATTAAGGGAGTTTTAGCGTGGAAACGATACTGGACGCGAGTCTTTGGGGGCTCGCGCCGATTATTGGATTTATTGGAATGTACGCCGGCGGTTTTTGGGGCGTCGGTTGCGGTTGGCTTATTGTGCCGTCGGCGCTCTTCTTTTTCGATTGCACGCCGATGCAAGCCGCTGGAATCGGATTGCTTCAGATGGTTCCGTCTATTATTTTTCCGACCCTTCGCGAAGCGCCGCGCATCGGTTGGGGACGTAATTCCGTCGGTCGAAATCTCGTTTTGCCAATGGCTTTCGCTTCCTTTTTTACCTCTCTTTGCGGATTGCCGATCAACTCTTTCTTTCACCGTCTTTGCGGATCGACGGCGATTTTTATCGGTTTTGGCGTCCTTATGTTCTTTATCGGATTGCAGACGATTTTCGGCAAAGCGCGACGTTACGGAGACGAAACGCCGTTGCATTTTTCGAGACGTTCCCTTGGGTACGCGACGCTTGGCGGTTTGGTCGCGGGCGTTTTTAGTTCCGTTTTGGGAGTCGGCGGCGCGATGGTCTTTCGCCCCGTCTTGGCGAATGGATTCAAGACGACGGAAACGGAAACGGCGCGTTGCGTTCGTTTTCTCTTACTGACGACGACGTTGACGGGCGGATGCAATTATCTATTCGCTCAAGGGGGCGTAGATTTCAAGATATTGTTCTTGTCCGCCGCGATAGCGTTGGGGGGCGCGATCGGGTTTCCGTTGGGCATACGCGCGCATCGAATCGTGATCGCCGCCGGGTACGAATCGACTGCGAGGCGTAGTTTTGCGATTATTTGCGGACTCGTGTTTTGCAACGTGGCGTTGACGCTCGTCGGTTTTTACGAACTTAGTCGATATTTAATGTTCGGCGCCGCCATAGGACTTTTTGTCTATCTTGTCTTGCTTTGCCAATATGCGAAAAAGCGCGTCGATCTGTCGACGACGAATCGATCGTAGAAATCGCTCAATTAAATTGTCAAATTTGTTGATTTTGTCGATTTGAACGGGAGTTAACTCTTTCGAGTTAAGAAAAACAGGTCGTTATTTATTTTTATGAACTTGCCGTTTTGCCCTATTAATTAATATAATTGGAAATCTTAGTTTTTCCATTATTTTGGTTGAAATCGGATTCTTTTTCAAAAACGGCTCTTGATTGTTTTCGGGCTTTTTCGTATGATGGTAGAGACGCGACGTCAATTAGCGTTGTTGCGTTTTTTTTGCTACTATGATTTTAATAATTGTAGGGACGACGTTCCTTGGGAACGCGTTTTGCGGATAGGCGCTCTTGGAAAGATTAACGAAGTCAACCGGGGTTTGATTTCGAAATCGTTTCATCGAGTTTAGTTGGGCTTCGTTTCAGGGATTAAGCGAAGATTATGTTAATTGGATTGACGACTTTGTTTGCAAACGCGTTTGGTTCTAGCGCGAATCGATTCTCAGAAACCGAAGCCTCGACGACTGAATTTTACGTTCCTGTCGCCGTCTTGGCTTTTCTGACGCTTTGGGTTCTGTGCCAGAGCGTTTATTGGATGCGTTTGAAGCTTGTCTCTCGTCGATTCGCCCGACAATCCTGCATACGGAGTCGTAAAAGACGAATCGAGCGCGAATTCCAAAAGCGCGAATTCAAAAAGGCGACTTTCCAACTGAAAGTCTGCTTGTTGTTCTTTCTTTTTGGTTCCGTTTACTCCGTCCTTTGTTTAACTAATTTGTTTTCGAACAACGGCGAATTTTTAAAAAGTTTGGTCGATTCGGAACGAGTTTCCGTTCTTATGGAGAACACAAAGGCGAGTCTTTTTGTCGAAGCGCCCGAAGACGCCTCTAAGCGTAAGGCTTCCGTTGCGTCCGACGAGACGTTCGACGAATTGAAGCGGATCGTCGATCGACAAGCGACGGAAATCGAGTCTCTTTCCAACGACGCGTCTTTGACTTCTGAGAAAAATTTAGTTGAAAACAAATCGGAAGTTTCTACCGTCGAGTTGAAAAAAGAAAACGACTATGGTTATTTGCCCGGCGGGATTTATTGGATTCAGAACGTCGACGCCGACGAAATTCAACAGGAACTTGTTTCAGGATCCGAATCGGACGTCGCGCGTCTTTCGGAAGCCGTTTCGCCCGGTTCCGTCAGAGCGCGCGACCTTCAAGTTCCAAGTCGTCTTCCGTCGTCTGTCGCGAACAACGGAACGCCCGTTCGTGATTTGCGAAATCAGGACGAAGGAGTCGGCGCTCCTATGCAAGTAAGAGCCGTTTCCGCCGCGCAGTTGGATCGCGCTTTCTTTGAGGCGCGCGAAGATCGCGAAGCGCAACGTCGTTTAGCCGAATTTTTTACGCCGAAGACTCCTCTTGCGCCCTTTCCTTTGGCATTAGAGGCGTCGTATTCGAAAAATCGTTTGGTCAACTATGAGGAGAAGATAGACGACGGAACGTCGATCGGTCTGGACGAGGGTCTGTGGTCGAAGAAAGATTCGAAATACGACGAGGAAAACGGCGAAAAATCGATTCTTGTCAGAATCGACGAAGAAGCGAATCGTATAAGTTCTCTTGTGCGCGCTTGCGTTTTGCCGATCGAAACTCGTAAGACGGCGCCCGGTTCGCGCGTCGTTGAAGAGGAGACGGGTTGCGGTTTTCTGACTCAATATAACGGCAAGACCTACGTGGTGACGAACAATCACGTCGTCGATCGCGCTCTTTCGAGCGACGCGATCAAGATTTTTCTGCCGAACAATCAGACGATTTCGCCGTCGAAAGTGTTTCCTTGCGATGATTTTGACCTTGCCGCGTTGGAAGTTTCCGCCGACAGTTTGCCGAAGGACGGCAGCGTGACGCTTTGTCGATTTGGCGACAGCGATTCCGTCCGCGTCGCAAATTCGGTCTTCGCGATCGGCAATCCCTTTGGTTTGGAGAAGAGCCTTTCCTACGGGCACGTCAGTTCGCTTCGTCGTAGTAATCGCGACCTCGTTAATACGAATCAAAATCTTTTACCCGAATATATCCAGATCGACGCGGCGATCAATCCGGGCAATTCGGGCGGTCCCCTTTACGACTCTCGCGGCGACGTCGTTGGGATCGTGACGGCGATCGCGACGACTAGCGGTAAAAACGAGGGCGTCGCCTTCGCTATTCCGATTAACGTCGCGTTGCGCGTCGTCAAGACTACTATCGACGGCGGAACTTGGAGACGCTCGCGTTTGGGCGTCGAATTGGAGTCCGCGACGCGTTCCGATTTGACGACGACGAATTTGCCGTATGTTTTCGGCGCGAAAATCGTGGAGGTTTCGTCGCAGTCGCCCGCGCAGACCGCAGGATTGAAACCGGGCGACGTCGTGTTGACTTTCAACGGCAAGCAAGTGGAAAACGACGTTCATCTTGCGCGTTTAATCGCGTTGGCGGACGCCTCCGAGACGGCGAAGATCGGCGTTTTGCGCGGTTCGAATTATTTTGAAGTCGGCGCGAAATTAGAACGCGATTCGACGAAATGAGCGCCGTCGTCGTCGAGACGTTTTACGGACGTCGCAAGGTTGCGGCGTCCTTTTCCGTTTTTGAGTCGGGGCGGAGTTTGAATGATTAGTTCGAGCGTCGGAACCTCTTTTCTTTTGACGTCCGTTTTTATAGCGACTTTCGCTCGTCTTTTGGGAACGTCGTTGTTTCTTCCTCTTTTGGGCGGCGCCGAAACGTCGAAATTAACGCGGACGTTGCTGGCGTTGGCGCTGACGGCGCTCGTTTTTCCAACCGTTCTTTCTCTTTCCGAAGAATCTTTAGCGTTCGATACCCTTTCGGCTTATAGTTGTTTGGTCGTGGCGACGCGCGCGTGCGTCGAATTTTTTTTGGGCGTTTCGACCGCGTTAATTTTACAGTTGTTTTTTAACGGCGTTTATTTAGCGGGCGAACTCGTCGGACGTGTCGGCGGCGTATCGGTCGCGGGCTGTTTCGATCCGACTTTTGGGGATGAAGTTTCTCCCGTTTCGCGACTGATTTTCTGGTGCGTTTGGGCTTTTTTCCTCGCGTTTGGAGGGTTGGAACTATTTATCGACGGCTACCTCGAAAGCATCGTCGCAATTGTTCCGGGCACGCCTTTTTCGCCAGAAGAAACGGTCGTTAAAATTGTTAATTTTGTCGCATCTGGCTTTGAATTAGGCTTCAAAGTCGCCGCGCCGCTGATCGCGTCTTCGGCGACCGTTTTTTTTGCCGTCGGCGTTTTGGGAAGGATAGCGCCCGGCATTAATTTAACGACGATCGGATTCAATTTGAATTCTCTCGTTACGCTTGCCGTCCTTGCCGTTGTTTTTGGCGGAATTTGTCGTTTTCTACAATCTCGTTTTGTCGAGTTATTAGACGTAATGTTTTTGACGGGTTGAGACGATTGAAGAGTATAGGACGCGCTCGTCGGACGTTTCGACGTTTTTTCAATTCGTCGTCGGTCGAAGAAGAAAAGAGCGCGGTCGTCGTTAATATCGGCGCGGACTTTGTTTTACAGGTAAAAGTACGCGCGGGCTTGGCGAACGGCGTCAATTCCTTATAATAATAGGGGCGCGTTTTTATCGCGCGGATAAAAAGCCAAGGATAGAGCGTTATATGGCGGATGCAACTTTGACGACGGTTCACGTTTCTGTTTTGCTTGACGAGACGGTCAAGGGGCTGAATTTGTCGCCCGGTAAGATCGTCGTGGACGGCACCCTTGGCGGCGGAGGTCATGCGATCGAGATAGCGCGTCGAGTCGGCGCGTCGGGTATGGTCGTCGGAATCGATCGCGATTCGCGCGCTCTTGACCGCGTGGATCGACGCGTCGCCGATTTGAACGAAAATTTGCAAGTGAAAACTTTTTTTGCAAATTATTGCGATTTTGACGCCGCGTTGGAACGCGTCGGGGTCGAACAAGTCGACGGTTTTGTCCTCGATTTGGGGTTGTCGAGCGACCAGCTGGCGGATCGTTCGCGCGGATTCAGCTTTGACTCCGACGGCGATCTCGATTTGCGTTTCGATACGACGGAAGGCGTTCCCGCGTTCGAACTTTTGAACCGTTGGAAAGTCGAGCAGATCGCCGACGTAATTTACAAATACGGCGAAGAACGCATGAGTCGTCGCATTGCGCGCGAAGTCGTCGAACGGCGCGCGGAAAAGCCTTTGAGAAGCGCGAAAGAAGTCGCGGAAATATGCCGACGTTGCGATCCGACTCCCCCTTGGAATCGGAGAATCGACCCTGCGACGCGTACTTTTCAGGCTTTGCGTATCGCCGTCAACGACGAGCTGGGCTCGCTCGAAACTTTTTTAAAGAAATTTTCGAAATACCTTCGACCGGGCGGACGCGCGGCGATTATTAGTTTTCACTCGTTGGAAGATCGTCTCGTGAAGAATTATTTTCGAGACGCGGAAGATTTAAAGGTCGTTACGAGAAAACCTATCGTAGCGACTGAAGACGAATTGGCGCGCAATCCGAGGTCGCGAAGCGCTAAGTTAAGAATTGCCGAGAAAGTTCTTGTTTAAATTGGAGTCGGACTGCTATGGGTAAGAAAAAAGGAAAGAAAGGCAAGCTGTCTTATCTTGACGAAGACGATTTTGACGCCCCGCAAACATACGATCCCGACGACGATTACCAAGATTACGGTTCGCAAAAGGGAAAGAATAAGAAGAGGAAGCGCGATTCTTACGACGACGTATATGATTCCTACGGCGGCGGGTACGAGCAGTACGACGATTCGTCATACGATAATTCAGAAGATTCGAACGATTGGAATGAGAACGACTCTTCCGACGAATGGAACGAATCTGAAGACGACGAACAAAACGACGAGAATTGGGAAGAAGAGGAACCGACGACAAATTCGGGTTGGAACGCTTCGAACGCCGATTTAGCC
The DNA here is from genome assembly GCA_045599865.1 of Thermoguttaceae bacterium. Classification (GTDB taxonomy): domain Bacteria; phylum Planctomycetota; class Planctomycetia; order Pirellulales; family Thermoguttaceae; genus RUG369. The sequence goes on along the minus strand of JAZRWW010000264.1, from coordinate 2,771 downwards.
TCTTCGGCTTCGAACGGGCGGTTTTCCTCGTCCAGTTCCGCATCGACGAGTTCTTTTTCGTCAAATTCCGTTTCGACAAATTCCACTCCGACAAGTTCCGTTTCGACCTCGAGTTCCTATGGAAACGCTTCGAGGAGCGTCGGCGACGCGAACGAGCGTTCCGGGTTTGTCCCGAGAACGCCGGTTGCGTCTAGTTCTACGACCAATTCGACCGTCGTAGGATCGGGTAGGGAACGCGTTCAGGATTCTCATTCTGGAACGTCGAGCGGCGGTCTGGTCAATTCCGCCGTTTTTCGACAGGCGACGCCTTCGCCTTACGCGTCTTCAAGCGAATTAAAGCCGAAGTCGACCGTCGTTGGCGCTACGGCAAGTTCGGTAAAAAGCAACGTTTCTTCCAACGTTTCTTCTAACTTTGGTTCTGCGGCGAGTTCCGTTAAGAGCGCCGTTTCGACGTCCGAGTCGCATAACGACGCGTCTACGAAGGTCGACGAAATCGACGAGAACGATTCTTCGACGAGTTCGCACAAGTTCTCTTTCAAGTCGTTATGGGGCGGTTCTCGAAAAAAAGACGACGCCGAGTTCGAAGAGACGAACGAGGGGAAAGAATCCGAAGACGTCGACGAGACGAGGAACGATCAAAAATCGTCGAAGAAAAAGGGCGCCGCGTCGAAGGGCGTAAAAGACGAAAGCGAAGAAGCGGTCGATTTGGACGAAAATTTAGAAGACGGCGAAGAGACCGGGAAATCCGGCGGATTTTTCAAAAGAATCTTTGGAAGGAAAGAGAAGTCTGAAGAAGAGCTTTTCGAAGAAGACGTCGCGCGTGAAGACGCCGAGAAGGAGGAAGCGGAAAAGCTCCAAAAAATCGAAGATTTACAGAAAGAGCTGGACGACCTCTTAAAGTTGCGCGAAGAATCGGACGCCTCCGGCGACGAGGAAACCGTCGCTCAGTGCGACGAGGAGATCGCCGATTTAAAAGCTCGTTTGCGCGAGTTAAAGGGCGGACGCGGCGGTTTCTTGCGTTTATTGTCGCCCGTCCTTTGGTTTGGCGCGCTAGGGCGCGGTTGCAAGGGCGCCGCGTCTCGTTTAGGGACTCTTATGAAACGACGTAAAAGGGACGAGGACGAATCGGAAGCCGACGACGCCGAGGAAGCGTTTGAAACGCGAGACGGCGATCGTTCCTATAAAAAGAACAAAAAACGCGTTTCCGAAGACGTCGACGAAGAAACGTCGGAATTGGACGAAAGCGAGGAAGACGACGAAGAGAACGCGATCAGTACGCGTCGTTGGATTCGCGTCGTCAAGCGAACCGGCGGCGTCGTGATCGCCGCGTCGTTGCTTTTGACGACGGGTTACGTCGGCTATCAATTTTGGGTGGAAAAGAAGGCGGAGACTTCGGAAGGTCAAGCGACCGCCGAAGCCGCGTCCGAACCGGGCGCTAAAAAGAACGACGGCTTACTTGGGAAAGTCAAGGCGAAAGTCGCCTCGCTTATGCCCAAAAAAGACGCGAAAAAAGACGCGAAAAAAGACGCTTCCGGCAAAGACGATTCCGAAAAAGAAGAAACTGTCGCAAAGACTGATTCTAATGAGTCGGCATTGGGTAAGATTGTCGGAGAAGCTAAGGACAAAATCGAGAAAGCGGGAGATTCGCTTCTTGCCCAAAGCGACGAGCTTAAAAATGAAATTGAAGATTTGGGAACGGATTTTTCCAGTTCGATAGAAGACTCCGCGTCTTCCGTTAAGGACGCTTTCGCAAACTTCAGCAGTACTGCGGAACAGGGGCTAAAGGAAGCGACGAGCAGTATTTCCGAGTCTATAGACGCGACTGTTTCCGCCGCGAGCGACGCCGTTGATTCCTTGCAAGACATTGGCGACGAACTTGTTGGCGAGGCGACCGCTTTGGCGAATTCGCAGGCTGACGAATTGGAGAGTTTAGGCGACGATTTAGAAGACGATTTAGGCGGCGAATTGCTTGTCGACGACGAGTTGAGTTCCGATAGCGCCGTCGGTTCCGTTGGAGCTGAAGCCGAATCGGCGAACAAAACGGGTAGTTCGTCTTCGTCTTATTCGCCTTCGACGGTTTTTGACGATCCGCTTCTCGCAGACGAAGAGGAAACGGGTTCGGTTCAAACGACCGGGTCGAATTCTTTTGTTAGTTCAAATTCAGACGACGGTCTTTACGGGGCGTCGATCAACGAGGAGAACCAATTCGAGCCGTTGGACGATCCGAACGTCGGCGTCGGTTCCGACGGCGCCGATTGGAACGACGCGGAGACGATGGGACAAGCCGATTCGACTTCAAACGACGTTGCGAGTATGACGCTCGACGACCAAGAAGGGTCGGCGTCGGACGACGAAGTAGGAGCCGGAGCCTCTTGGGGAACCGACGACGTTTCCAAAACGGGTAGTTTGCAGGAAGACGACGCGTTCGCTTTGGCGCCAAACGGCTTGACAAACAAGCCCGTCGAATCCGCGGATTTGTCTGCCGATATGTTGGATGATCCGACTGATTCCCTGTCGATTCCGAACGATTTGTCGAGCGATTCGACGGGTTCTTTGTCGGCGTCGAATAGTTTGTCGAACGGCGCGTCGAATTCTCTGTCGATTCCGAACGATTTGTCGAGCGATTCGACCGATTCTTTATCGACGTCGAATAGTTTGTCAAACGGCGCGTCGAATTCCCTGTCGATTCCGAACGATTTGTCGAGCGATTCGACCGATTCTTTATCGACGTCGAATAGTTTGTCAAACGGCGCGTCGAATTCTTTGTCGAC
>JAZRWW010000263.1:0-14278 GCA_045599865.1 Thermoguttaceae bacterium | reverse complement strand
TTCTTTGGATCGAACGCCCCGTATACCCGCGTCGGAAAACGTCGCGCCGGAGGATTTGTCAAATGAGTAATTGGATTGCAGTGGATTTCAACGGCGACGTCGCGCAAGTCTCGTACTGTCGCGCAAACGAAACGTTAAAAGTCGAGACCTATCCCGCTTTCTTTTATTACGACTTTGACGAGCATACGGCAAAGTTGTTATACGAATCGGACGATTTGTCCGAGCGCGTTCCTATCGTCGTCGACTGGCGCGCGATCGATTATAATTCGACAGTCTCCTTCCCCGGCGGTTCAATTCCCGTTTGCGAGCTTCTCGACGTTTTGTTCGCGGCGATTCGGAACGCCTGCGACAGGCGCTTTCCTCGCGAATTAGTCGACGAATGCGCGTTGGAGGCGCATAAGCCCGACGCCCTTTTTTCCGCGTTGCAAAGCGCCGCGCAGAACAACGGTTTCACGAACGTTTATTTCCAAAATCGCGCGTTACGCGCCGCCAATTCTGCGGCAAAGAACGCGCTCGAAGCGCTCGAGAACGTAGCCGTCTTTTATTTCGGCTATCTTGAAACGACGTTCGATTTGTTAAAGCGAACGCAAGACGGTTTTGTTTTAGTCGACGGAAGCGAGACGTCGCAATTTCTTGCCTACGGGCTGTTCGACGTCGTAAATTGTTTGACCGAGTCGCACGTCGTCGACGACGAGCGCCGCGCTCGAACGTTTTATCTTTTAAACGCCCTTTTAAAGCCAATATTGTCTAAAAACCTCGACAGAAACAAGTCCGATATCGTCGTCGAGAGCGAGAACGTTAGAATTCCTTATTCGCAGTTCACAACGTTGGCGTCGTTATACAAAATTAAAGCGGGAGGGTTTTCAACCGACTTTTTTTACGAGCTCGAGCGCATAGGCAAGTCGCCTAAACAAGTTGCCGTTTTATCGACGGGGTATCCTCTGAACGGACTTTCGGAACGCGTCCGTAGTTCGTCGCCTCAAAGCGCGACGGCGTACGACTCTTCAACTTCTTCGCGAAAGGACAATTCAACCCTTTCCGCTTTCATCGACGCGGACGGAGTCTCTCGTCGTCCGCCGTTAGGGTTAAAGCCCAAATATATCGAGATTTACAAACAGGCGTTACGCGGCGATGCAAAATCGTGTTTAAAGATCGCATACCGTTGCGCGATCGGTCGTTCCGGTTTTCCAAAATCATATTCCGACGCGTTCTACTGGCTTAATCGCGTTATTGCCCCCGACGCTCAAAATAACGACGTTCAAACGGAGGGCGAGGCTTGTTATAACATTGCTTGTTGTTACCAGAAAGGTTTGGGAACGAAAGTCGATTTAACCGCGTACGAAAACTACCTCGCTCGCGCGGCAAATCTCAATCATACGCAAGCTATGCGCCAATTGGCGCTTTCTTATTGGCGCGACGGCAAGTATGCGTCGGCGCTCAAGTTTATGCAAAAAGCGAGCGTCCTCGGCGATCCTGAAGCTTGGGGGGAAAACGAATATAAACAAGGACTCCAAGAACTGACGAAACTGCTCGGAAGAGAGCCGGGAAATCAAGACGCGGCAGATGCGATCAAAATAATAAGGGAAATCCTAGGGATTGAAACAACGTTCGATCCGAAGCCGCCTACGCCGCAACCTCCGAAGCCGCAACCTGCGACGCCGCCTACTACGCGTGAAAATAAAACAAGAGATCGCGCGATCGGCGCGATATTGTCGTCTGTTATTTTTGCGATGCTCTCGTTTCGACTTTATGGGCTAGAGCAGAGTAAAGCGCTTGAGGTAGTCGTCTTATTTTACGCGTCGTTGGGATTGTGCGCAATTTTTGCGTCGATCGGGTTGACATTGGGACTTCTTTCCGCCAAAAAAGCGACTTGACCTCTTTTTTTCGTACAGCGGACGTTTGGCGAACCTCGCGTCGACGGCGCGCGACTCGTCGAGCGTCGGTTCGATTCCGACTTTTTAGTAAATCGAAGAACGTTCAAGCGGTTTCTCGCGCCGTTTTTTGGAAAAGTTCCAATGTATCGAAAGATTTCAACGTCAAGGAACCTTAAACCTTGGTTCCTTTTTCTCTTGGTCGTCGTCGCGACGTCTTTTGTCGCGACGTTGCGTCTAAAATCTCCGTCGGAACTTCGCCTTCCGCCTTGTCCCTTTCGCAAAGCGACAGGGCTTTATTGCCCAGGTTGCGGGTCGACTCGGGCTCTTTGGCGTCTTTTGCACGGGGATCTGCTCGGCTCGTTGCGTTATCATCCTCTTGTCGCGCCTTTTTTGCCGATTATTGGACTGCTCGTCGTTCGATTTTTTCGCGATTCGTTTAGCGGATCGTCGCCCTATCGTCGTTCGACGCTTGTTTTGGGGTTCTTTTGTCTTGGCGCTTTTTTGATTCTTTTTGTTTTGCGGAATATTCCTTGCGCGACGTTTGATTTTTTACGACCGCCCGTTGGAAATTAAGGGCGTTTCCTCGACGTCCTTCTTGATTATAAGCGGTTATTTTGGTAGAATCTCCGCTAGGGAACGCTTGGGCGCGTTCCCGTTGGCGACTTTGATCGCGTTTTATGAAAGACTTGGCGTGTTGCGATGGTAAACTTCAATAAGGGCGTAACGCCCGCTTATTGTCCGAAATGCGGAGCCGCTTTTCCTTCCGGCTTCAATTTTTGCGGGAATTGCGGTTATAAAATAGGAAGCGTCGGTTCTTGGAATTTCGGTCGTTTTTTTAACAAGTTGCGTTGGTCGTCTTTACTCTCTACCGTAACGCGCGGTCTTGACGTCGCGACTCGTTGGATCGAAAACACTGTCAAAACGGGCGTCGCGAAATTGTTTGCCGAAAGTTATTCGGCGCCCAATTTCGCGATTTTGAACGCGCTCGCGCTCGTTTTTTTCAGCGTTCCAGCGGGCGCGATCGGTCTGCTTTATTCTTGGCAGGTCTATTCTTCAAAGCAAAGGGGCGATTATTCCGAGGCACGTCGCGCTTCGAAATCGGCAAAAATTTGGTTTTTCGTCGCGATCGTTTATCTTTTAAGCGCGCGCCTTCCTCTCGCGCTGTTGCGTTGACGCGCTTTTCGACGATTTAGTTTTTTAACGGAGAAAGAATAGTTATGTACTGCGTTCATTGCGGCGCGCAACTTGACGAGACAATGCGATTTTGTCCTCAATGCGGCGCTTCGATTAATTCGACCCCTAGTCGATCCTCCTTTGACGGCGCGGAATCTCCTTTGAACGCGTCCTACGAGAATCCCTACGTCTGCGCCGGAAATTACGACCGTTCGCCGGGTTGCGCGTCCGAATCGTCGTCGATCAACGATTATCTTCTTTGGAACGTCTTGGCGACGCTTTTTTGTTGCATGCCTTGCGGAATCGCCGGGATCGTCTTCTCGTGCCTGTGCAATTCCGCCAAAGGACGCGGCGATTTCGAAACGGCGTCGCAACGCGCGCAGACCGCTAAAACGCTCTTTTGGGTCTCGTTTGGACTCGGCTTATTCGCCGTCGTCGCGTATTTATTCGTAATTTTGTTAGACTCGGTCGCAAACGAATTTTAATCGAATCCGCGCGACGTCGACGTTCAAATTAGATTACGCTAACTTTTGGCGTTAAAAAAAGGAAAAAAAACGCGAGAAAAGGACGTTTAGCGTCGGTTTGTATTGACAAAATTTTGATAAATGATAAAAATTTATCTATTAGAGCTACGAGGCGTGCAAGCGTCCGACGCGTTCGGTCGGCGCTTATCGAAGGCTTTCATTAACGGCGTTCATTAACGGCGCTTATTAACGATGCTCATTGATAACGGCGGCGTTTCCTCGACGGAGCGAGAACGCGCGCGTCGTTAGCCTCGAGCTTCCGCATACAGACGTTTTTTTCGGAGATAACAGAAATGTCAAAGATTATTGTGCTCGACCCCTTGGCCGAAGACGGTTTGAATTTAATGCGCGAGGCAGGTCTCGAATTTGACGTTCGAACGGGTCTCAAAGGCGAAGAATTGCGTCAAGCGTTGACGGAATACGACGGCGCGATTTGTCGTAGCGGCGTCAAAATTACCGCCGAATCTCTTGAAGGAAACAAGCGTCTGAAGGCGATCGCTCGCGCGGGCGTCGGCGTCGACAACATCGATCTCAAGGCGGCGACGCACAACGGAATCGTCGTAATGAACACGCCCGGCGGCAACACGGTTTCCGCTGCGGAACAAACGTTCGCGTTGATGCTGGCTCTTAGCCGCAACACTTGCCCTGCGAATCAATCGTTGATCGAGGGGCGTTGGGATCGCAAGAAGTTCACGGGGCACGAGCTTAACGGCAAGGTTCTCGGCGTCGTCGGCATGGGGCGCATCGGTCAAACGGTCGCAAAATTCGCGAAGGCGTTCGATATGAAAATCTTGGCGTTCGATCCGTATTTGACGTCTCAACGCGCTCAAGAACTCGACGTCGTTAAATACGAGACGGTCGCGGAAATGTTGCCGCTCGTCGACTATCTTACGGTTCATATTCCTCTTAACGACGCGACGCGCAATTTGATCGGCGACACGGAAATCGCCGCAATGAAGGACGGCGTTTTCCTTATCAACTGCGCGCGCGGCGGAATCTACAATATGGACGCGCTCAAACGGGGTCTCGAATCGGGCAAGCTGGGCGGCGTCGCTCTTGACGTCTACCCGGAAGAGCCTTGCACGGACAGTCCGCTCTTCGGCATGCCGCACGTCGTTTGCACGCCTCACCTTGGCGCAAGCACGACCGAAGCGCAAATGAACGTCGCGCTCGAGGCGGTCGAACTGCTGATCGATTACCTGAAAAACGGCGTCATTCGCCAAGCGGTCAACTTCTCGCCGCTCGATCCGAAAACGCTTGAAGAACTCAAAGGCGCGTTGGATCTCGCTTATCGTCTTGGTCGATTCGCGCAACAAGTCGCGCCGGGCGCCGTTTCCACTTGCAAGATCAAGTATATGGGCGAAATTTCGAAGAAGAACACGTCGCTTATTACGTCGTCCTTCTGTTGCGGTTACCTTTCCGGCGTTTTGAGCGAAGACATTAACGTCGTCAGCGCGATTCCGATGATGCAAGAACGCGGTTTGAAAGTCGTCTCGGAAAAAGAAAACAAGGCGCCCGACTTCAGTTCCGTTATCGGCGTCGAATTGGAAACGGACAAAGGCAAGACGACCTTTGCGGGCGCGATCTTCGGTTCTTCGTTGCCTCGTTTGATCCACTACAAAGGTCTGCGTCTCGACGCTCCTCTCGCCGGTTCGTTGCTCCTTACGGTTCAATACGACCAACCGGGCGTCGTCGCGACGTTGGGCGCGATCGCCGCCAAATATAAGTCCAATATCGCGCAGATGGTTTTGGGACGCAACATTCACGCGCCGAACGGTCTTGCGGTCAGCATTCTTTCTTTCGACGGCGATATTCCCGCCGAGATGACCGAAGAAGTTCGTCAAGCGGCTAGTTTCCAATACGCGCTCGCGATCAAAATGCCCCTTTCCGGCGAGAATCCCTCTTGGTTAAACTAGTTTTTCGCGTATAATTCGACATACTTCATTATTCGCCGTACCCTCCGGGCGCCGCGCCCCCTGAAAGTTCCATTTTCCTTTCAGAGACAAGCGCGGCGCCTTCCCTTTTTCTTGTTAGTTTGCTTCTTGCTTTTTCGTAAGCGTCAAAGATCAAAAATCCAATTCTTCTTCGTCGATCCATTCTTCCCATATTGAATCGAACGCGAAAAATTGCGAGACGTCTTTCTCCTGTGAATTAACTTTCCTTGCTTTTGCCCAATTTACGCCGTTTGAAGTCGCGCGCGCCTCGATTCCGTCGGAGTTTAACGTCGTTTCGTCGAAGCCTAACGTCGCCGATTTCGGCGTTTCCGTATTCGCGCTTCCTTTCGCGGTTCTTGCCGCGTTGTCGGGCAGACTTGGACCGTAAGGAACGGGCGCGGCGGCGCAAGCCATAATCGGCGCGTTCGTCGTCGGCGCGGTCGCTACGTCTTCTTTTTGTTCGCTAGCGGTCGTCGCAAGAACGGAATCGACCGCGCAAAACTTGTCCAATAAGAAGGCGGTTTCTTCAACGCCGTCGGCTCCGACTAATACGAGCCTAATATCGTAGGTCGTCGACTTTTCGGGGGTCGCGTAATATTTGGCGGCGACAAACGCGTCGGATCGATAATCGGAATACGTTCCGTCGCCCCAGTCGAGTCTCCAAAAAGCGCCGTCTTGTCCTCCGATAAAATTGGAACCGACGGAATAAGCCCAAAGTAGCTCGACGCCGTAATCGACTCGTTTAACGTCGACGGTCGGCTTAACGTCGATTACTTGAATCGTCGTCGTCCCTTCGTCTACGACTTTCCCTTTAGAATCGAGAACCTTCGAACGTAAAACGTAAATTCCCGGTTCAAAACCTCTTTCCTTGGTCGAAATCCAGACGGAATCCGACGTTTGAACAAACTCGCCGCTTCCGTCGCCCGACAAATCCCAGTAGATTTTTGCGTTTTCCGGCGCCTCGACCGTCAATTCAACGGCGTTTCCTTCTTGCGCGACGTAATCGACGTCAAAAGAAGACTCGTAAGCGCCAATATCGACGTTTTTTCCAATAAATCGATAGGTTCCGTCAAGATCGGTCGCGTATTTGCCCAGTCCGTTTTGTCTCGCCCAAGTCGCGTCGCCCTTATCGATCCCTTGCGCTCCTTCCGCCAAACGATAATTTTCGTTCGAATCGTCGGCGAACAACGGGCGGGAGGCGTCGTAAACAAGATTCGCCTTGCCCGACGTAAACTCGTAAGAAGAGAGCGAATTATACGCGGTCGTCTTCGCGGAATCGTAGACGTCTTCGTTTTGATTTTTGGCGACTATCGCGTTATAAATTCGCGCGGTTCCCTTCGCAAGGCACAGTCCGGCGCCCGAAGCGGCGGCGTTGTCCGCGACCGTCGAATTGACAAGAGTCAAGGCGTCGTTCGAATAGATCGCGCCGCCTTCCTTCGCCTCGTTGTTTGCAAGAACGGTTCCGACGACGACGCAGGTTCCGGCGTTGCAAATAGCGCCGCCCGAACCGTCGGTCGTATTCTCGTAAAACGTCGAATTTTGAACGCGCAAGACGCCCGCGTTATACGCGGCGCCGCCGGATTTAGTCGCGACGTTCGAGTAGAAGGAAGAATCGAGAACGACAAGCTCGCCCGAACCTCCGTTATAAATAGCTCCTCCAAGCAGACCTTCGCAATTTTTAACGACGCAATTTTCGAGCGTCGCCTTGCCCGTATTATAGAACGCGGCGCCCGATTCCGCGCCCTTCGCGGACGCGAGTATCATAGAAGAAACGGTAATATTCGCCGAATTAATCAGGATTTGCGCGACGTTGGCGCCGCTAATAGTCACGGCTCCGTTTCCGCAAATCGAGACGTCTTTCGTAACGACAAGGGGCGTTTCCAAAAGAATCGCGCCTTTCAAATCGGCGGCAAAAGTAATCGCGTCTCCCGATTTTGCGTAATACAACGCCTCGCGCAACGTCAAGGCGCCGTCGGTAAGATCGAAAGAGTCTTCCAAGGACGTAACGCGAGTCGAATCTTCGGGCAGGAACTCATAAGCGCCAATATCGACGACGTCGTTAAATATGCGCGGATTTCCCGCCAAATCGGTCGTTCCGACGATATAATCGTCGTTTCCAGAATCGATCGCGACGGCGTTTTGAGCCAAACGCAGATCGAGTCGGTCGTAATTCGCGAGCTTTCCGGCGCTAAAAACAGGCGACACGACGAACCCCGGCGCGCCGGACAAAATACAATTCACAACGTTGGTCGGCGTTCCTTCGACGTTGGCGTTTGAAATTTTCGAATCGTTCTTCGCAACGATCGTATTATAGAGAACGAAGGCGAAATTCGCGGAAGTAAAGACGCCGCCGCCTTGCGCGCCCGCGTAATTTCCGGCGATCGTGCAGTTGAACAGCGTCGTTTTATTTACGGCGGAGCCGACGGATCGATTATAGACGCCCCCTCCGTCCTTCGCGGCGACGTTCGCGGAGACTTCGCAGTTGACCAATTCCAAGACGGCGCCGTCGTTAAGGACGCCCCCGCCGAATCCCTTCGACGCGTTCCCTTTAATCGCGCAATTATACGCCTTCAAAACGGACGAATAACAAGAATTGTCGTAAACTTGCGTTCGAACGATCATTCCGGAATTCTCGTTTTGCATAATCGAACAATTCGTAAGGATCGCTTCGCCCAAATTGTCAAGTCCCGCGCCCGCGTTGTCGCTAATCGAGACGTTCGTAAGGTTAAGCGCGCCAAATAAATTGACGATTCCGTCGGCGCCGTTGGCGTTTATCGTCGTATCTTTGATCGTCGCGTTTCCGTCTAAACGTAATCCGCCCGCCTTGTTGTTTTCGATAAGACAGGAAGTCAAAACGACGTCGTCTAAAGCGCGTATTCCGACGCCATTCGCGGAGTCGACGAAGGAAGAATCCGACGCGTTCAACTCGCCCGAAGCGTAAACTAATCCGCCGTAAGAACCTTCTCCGCAAGAGCCTCCTTTGAAGTCGCACCGTTCGATCGTCAACGATTCGCACGCGTAAAGGACGCCCCCTTCGGAACTCGCGGCGCCGTCGAGAAACGCTAGTCCGCGCAAAGTCAAAGGCGCCTCGACAAGTAGAAGGCGCGTTTGCGCTTGTCCGTCGAGCGTGATTCGCCCGTCGCCGTCGATCGTAATTTGCGAACTGACGACAAGTTGCGAAATCGGCTTGATCGTCCCCTTCAAACCGTCTTTAAATGAAATCGTAGCGTTTTTATCGTTCGCCCAATAGAGGGCTTCTCGCAACGAAGTTTTGCCGTCGCTAAGATTAAACGAGTCGTCAAGAGTCGTTACGACGTAAGAGGGCTCGACGGCTTTTTCGCCTGTTCCTCGATACTCGTAGGCGCCCGGATCGACGCTCCGCCCGTAAATACGCGCGGCGCCGGTAATATCCGTCGTTTCAGTCGCATATGCGTTTTCAGCAGCATCAACGGCGACGCTGTTGGCGGCGAGTCTCAGGTCGATTTTATCGGCGTTCGCCAATTTACCCGTTTTGTTATTAAAAAGTGGCGCGACGACAAATCCCGGATTCCCTCCGACAAAGGAGCCGACGCTTTCAACGACGGTTCCTGCGACGTTGGAATTAAGATCGCCCGAGAGATTCTGCGCGACGATCGAATTGTACAAGAAAAGCGAGCAAGACGAATCCGCATAAACCCCGCCGCCCTCGACGCCCGCGTAATTACCCGCGACGGTGCAATTCGTCAAGGTCGTAACGTTAGGAGCTTTGTCGAGCGACTCGGTATAGACGCCCCCTCCTCTTTGCGTCGCGTAATTCCCTTCCACTACGCAATTACTCGCCTCAACGCGCCCAAATCGATTATATACTCCGGCGCCCTTTGTCGCCTCGTTTCCTTTTACGACGCAATTTACGGCAACGAGCGAAGAAGCGAACGTCGCGCCGTTGGCAAGTTCCGCGCTTTGATTAAAGACGCCGGAATCTTTATTGCCGGAAATAGTCGACGACGTTAGTTGGGCAAAGCCAAGATTATCAAGTCCGCAACGATCGTTGTTTTGAATCGAAACGTTCGTCAGCGCGACGTCGCCCATATAATTGACGACGCCCGCGCCTTTATTCGCCTCGATCGCGCTATTCTTCGCGGTCAAATCGAAAGTAGAATAGACGCCCGCGCCGCTTGCGTTGGCAATTTGGCATTTTTCGAGCGTCGTCTCTCCTTCGACGTAAAGCGCGTCCCCGACGGTCGCCTTGTTGAAGGAAACGTCGGTCGCTTTCAACGTCGCGTTGGAATAGAGCAACCCTCCGCGCGCGTCGACTCCGCAGGCGCCGTTTGTCAGGGCGCAATTCTTTAGCGTTAAATCGGCGACGGCGTAAATAATTCCTCCGTCGGACGCGGCGGCGCCGTTTGTCAGCGTCAAGCCTTTAATCGTCGCGTTCGCTTCGATCGCCAAGAGACGCGTTTTATTCTTTCCGTCAAGGGTAATTCGATTCTCGCCGTCGATCGTAATAGCGGTAGAAACGACTAATTGAGAATTTAACGTGATCGTCCCGTTAAGTCCGGCGTCGAAGGTAATCGTCTTCTTGGCGTCGCTCGCCCAGTATAGGGCTTCGCGCAAGGACGTTTGACCGTCGTTTGGATCGAAGGAATCTTTGAGAGTCGTAACGACGTATGAAGAGGCGGCGGCTTTTTCGTTTGTTCCCTGATATTCGTAGGCGCCCAGATCGACGTTTGCTCCGTAAACGCGCTTGGCGCCGAGAATATCAGTCGCGGAGTCGTCAAATCGAGCGCCGTCTCCAACGTTTAAGGCGCCGCTGTTTTTCGTCAGGCGCAAATCGAGAGCGTCTCCGTTTGTCAAAGCGCCAGTCGCAAAATTAAAGAGGGGCGCGACGACAAATCTAGGAGAACCGCCAATCATATTATTTTTGGACGCGATCTCGCCCGAAACGTTCGAATCGAGGTCGCCGGACCAGTTCATAGCGACGATCGAATTATTGACGGAACAACTAAACTCGTCGGCGTAAACGCCCCCGCTCGCAATTCCGGCGGCGTTACCAGCGATCGTGCAGTTTGTCAACGTCGTTTTGTTGAGTCTTCCTTCAACGCGCTCGCTATAGACGCCCCCTCCGCGACTTGAGGCGACGTTTTTCGCAATTTCGCAACTTGTCAGCGTCAACGAACCGGCTTGATTATAGACGCCGGCTCCGTTTTGAGCGACGTTTGAATCGATAAAACAGCGTTCTGCGACAAGAGTCGCGGAAAACGCGGCGCCGGACTCTAACGCGACGCTCTGATTGACGATCCCGCTCGCGCCGTTGTCGCTAATCGCGCAATCGTACAAATTTGCGACGCCAAGATTGACGATTCCCGCGCCGTCGTTCGTAGAGACGGCCGTCTCGCTCAGTAGAACGGTTCCGCGCTCGTTGACCAAACCCGCGTTTGACGAATTTTTGACGGAACAATTCGTCAATTCGAGAACGCCGCTCGAATATATCCCTTCTCCGGCGCTATTCGCTTCAAAGGAGGAGTTAAACGCGCGCAAGGAACCCGACGACCAAACGTTCCCCCCTTGTTCCGCGTTCCCGCCCGATACGACGCAATTTACAAGGGTCAACGCGTCTTTATTGTAAACGCACCCGCCCTTGTCGGCGGCGCCGCTCGTCAAATTGACGCGTCCCAAATTCAACTCGCCGACCGCCAGCGAAAGAACGCGCGAATATCCTTGCGCGTCGATCGTCAAAGGCGCCTCGCCAAGCGCGACGATCGTCGTCGTCCCAAAGAGGTTGGAATCGAGTTCGACTTTAATTTCTCCGTCGTTCGCGCCTAATGAAATCGTATTGTCGCTCGCAGTCGTTCTGACGACGATCAAATCGTCTTTTTTCGTCGAGGCGGCGCGATCAAGGGCGTCTTGAAGGGCGTCTAACGACAAAGCGTCGGCGTTAATTTCAATAATATTGACGTCGCTCGCCTTCGCGGGCAATTCAAATTCGGCGTAATCGGCGCGTAAGGCGGCGTAGTCTGCGGCGGCAACGGCGAGCAAATCGCGCGTCTCCAACGCTTCGAGCCGCGCGAGTCGCGTTTGCGAAACGCCGCGATCAGCGCGCGCCTTGTTAGATTTGTTGAAAAGATCGAAGAAACTCCAAATTCCTAATCCGCTTTCCATAAACGTCGTCCTTTACCTCGCGTCTTTCTTTTCAGTATTCGTCTAGCGCCAAGTCGCAACCTTTCGCGCTTTCCTTTACTTAGTATGAAAAACGACGCTGTTTGTCTAGTTGTTCGCTTGCGCGGCTCCCTTTATACGCGCGACGTCCAACGACAAGAACTTCCCGCGTTTCTGACGTTATGAATCGACTATTAGTTCCTATTTCGACCTTAATATTTCTAAGAAAAACGTTCGTTTCGCTTGAAATATCTTTAAAAAACGCCTATAATCGTTCGTTGAGTCAACGCGACGCTTTAAACGCGTTCGACGTTGAAAAAATACGAAACATACGCAAATTAGAAAGGAACGTTCTATGAATATTTCTCGTCGCGCGATGTTGGCGTCGGGCGCCGGTCTTGCGGTTTTCGGCGATTTGTTGTCGAACCTCGGTTACGCGGAAGAGACGGGCGTTAAGGAAAACGCGTGGAAATTTACGCCGGTCGATCCCGACAAAGTCGCGGATTACGCTTACGCGCAGTACGCGTCGGGCGGTTGTCTTTACGGGGCGTTCAAGGGCGCGGTTCTCGCTTACGCGGACGCCGTTGAATCGACCGACGCGGAGGCGGCTAAAATCGCGCGTAGTTGTCCTTTCGTAGCGTTTCGTTGCGCGCGCGGCGGGTTCGGCAGACTGCGCGAACTTTGCGGCGCCGTCGCCGGTTCCGTAATGTTCTTTAGTTGCTTCTGCGAAAACGCGTCCGACGTCAACGCAATGGCGGCGGAACTTGGCGAGTGGGCGAAGACGACCGCGCTTCCGACTTACGTTCCTGAAAAGAACGAACACCCGAATCTGTTCCAATTCGTCGCGAACGGGCTGACTTGTCGCGAAATGGGCGCCGGCTGGGTCGGCGCCGCGCCGGAAGAACAAAAGAAATTGACGGGCGAACGTTGCGCGCGCCATACCGCTTCGATCGTCAAGAAGGCGGCGGAAATTTTGAACGCGTTCTTTGCGGAAAAAGCCAAAGCGAACGCCTGAATATTCTGTTAATCCAGACGTTGGGAAAGTCGACGCGATTACTTGTCGACTTTCCCAACCACGCTTTTATAAAACTCAAGGGGCAAGGACAATTCGGAATCTAGGCGTTCGAAAACGTTTTGGACTTCGACGATCTCTTGTCCGTGAGAAGTCTGGACGACGACTTTGTCGCCCGACTTCACGTCGTCAAAGGCGCACAAATAATCGTAGGTTTTGTATCCGCTCTTGAATTTTACGGAAACAAACCTTCTCTTAACGTCCTCGAAAGTCGTTCTCTCCGACCACGTAAATTCGCCGCTAATTCTAGCGACTTCCTTTCCGTTCGACAAAAACTGTCCGCCTCCGTAATATTTGTCAAAGCTAAAGGACGCGTAATCTCCCGTAAAATTAAGCTCAAGCGCGGTCGGTTTGACGGTCAAAATAATTTCGTCGACAAATGAGCAGTAACGCGCTTGAGGAATCGTCAGTAAAAACCTCGAGCTTAGACTGTTGTTCCTTGGCTCCGAAGTCAATTTCAAGAGATATTTTTCATCGTTCAATTTTTTGACGCGCGCATTGAAACGCGAGTCTTTAGGAGTCGTTTCTTCGAGAAACGGAGACAGGGTTTCCGTCCTGAAGAAATCCTCTACAAAATAATCCGCCGGGGCGCGTTTTTCAGTTTCTGCGACTAACCGATAGACGCGACTCGCTAGTTGCTCGCTATACTTCTGATAGCCCATAGGTACGTCGAGATACAAAGTACACAACGCAAATCTTCCAAGAACCCATTCGGCTTGCAGATAATAAAACAGCGCGCCCTTCCAAGATTCCTCGCCCATAATTCCGTCGAGATATGCGTCTCCTAAGCGTATGGCAATCTCGGCGTATTCGGTTTCAAATTTCTCCAGTAAGTCGTATCCATACTCGTCTGCAGTCTTCGGACGAAGATTTTTGTCAAATAAACCTTCAAATTTCTCCTGATAAAGCGTCTCAATCATCGACCAGTAGACGTCGTAATTTTTGGGAACATACGTTCCAAATCGAAACATATCCGCCGATCGCAAACGAGCGTTCCAATCGCCGCCTAACGCGGCTACCGAATAATAATAAAAAACTTTGTCGTAAGCGCGTTGATCGTCGTCGCCGTCTCGTTGATCGTCGTCGATATCTAGAGATTTTGAAAGGTCTAAGATTCGACTGCGGTCTCTTGCAAGTCCATATTCTAAACGCTCGTAGTCCCTACTTCCCTCGTGACAAATATCTCCAAGCATAAAGAATAAATCTGGCTCGGCGCCGTCCTTTTCAACCAATTTTAACAACAACTCTCGCGCAACGTCGAAGTCGCGTTTGTAAGCGTCGTTTCCTTCGTAACAAGCGCGCGCCTTGATCTCCGTCGCCGTCTTGTCGCCTGCGTCGCATAATTCGTCGACGAATCTAACAAACAACGCAATATCTTCTTTTGTCAGACAGTCCAACTCCCATTGAGCGGTTTCGACAAAACGTTTCTTTACCTCCTGTTCGTAATATCTTTTGACGGGCGGCAAATCGCGATTTTCGACGCATATTTCAACTTTTTTAATCAGTTCGTTTATCGAGAATCTAAATTTTCCCAAATCCAACGCGAAGTCTTCGGAAAAATAGGGG
>JAZRWW010000262.1:0-6456 GCA_045599865.1 Thermoguttaceae bacterium | reverse complement strand
ACGCGCGCTTTGAGGATTTTTTTGCGCGTTTTTACCTTGTCGACGTTCCGATCGTCGATATAGTCGTAAAATAATGGTTTATCAACGTTTCGAACGTTTAATTCGGAACGTTTTCGGAAACTTTGTCGATTTACAGTGAGGACGTTCTATGTTGAAGAAAAATATAGCGTCGACTTTGCGCGCGTTGGCGTTTCTCTTGATCCTTTCCGCGTTTTCTTACGCTCAAGAAGCACAGATCGCGCGAATTCAATATGCTTTTGACGACGCGTCGCAACGTTATTCGGTAGGCGAAAAAGCCGCCGTTACGATTTCCGTTTTGGCGGAAGACAATTCCGCCGTCAAATCCGGCTCCCTTTCCGTTCGCCTGACGAACGACGGACGCGATCAAATCGGCGAGCCTTATTCGTTCGATTTGGCGCAAGAGAATCCCGTCTCGATTTCCGTATGGCTCGATTTCCCCGGCTTCTTACAAATTCAGTCGACGGCGAAATCGACCGACGGCAAAACGTCCAAATCGCAACTTGCGGGCGTCGCTTTCGATCCCAAAAAAATCGAGCCGGGTCTGCCCGCGCCGGAAGATTTCGACGAATTTTGGGCGAAAGGAAAGGCGGAAGTCCGCGCTTTGCCGCTCGATTTGAAACAAACGAAAATCGATTCTCTTTCGAACGATTCGCGCGACGTCTATTCGGTCAGTTTCGCGACGGTGAACGAACAACGCGTTTTCGGGTATCTTAGCGTTCCAAAAAAAGGCGAGGCGCCCTATCCGACGCTCGTCAACGTGCCGGGCGCGGGACCGGGCGTCGGACCCGAGGCTTGGCTTGCCGATCAAGGTTTCGTCGTTCTCAATATGAACGTCTTCCCCTACGAATGCCCGCTTGACGGAAAAGAACGCACGAAAATTTACGACGAATACAACGACAAGCTGGGTATGAGATATTGCTATTTGAACGGCGCCGACCGCGACAAGTATTTCTTCCGACCCGCGTATCTGGGAATAGATCGCGCGATCGAATGGCTTGCCGGACAAGATTACGTCGATTCGAGCCGAATGGGCTATTACGGCACGAGCCAAGGAGGCGCTTCCGCGCTGATTCTCGGCGGTCTGAGCGATCGTTTTTGCGCGATTCTTTCCTCCGTTCCCGCGTTGTGCGATCATTCCGGTCTTCTCAAAGGACGTTCGCCCGGTTGGCCGCGCATCGTCGATTTTTATAAGAACGACGCCCAAGTTCTGGAAGCGTCTCGCTATCTTGACGGCGTGAACTTCGCGCGTAAAATCAAAAACGCGACGATCGAAGTTACCGTCGGCTTCATCGACGTCACGTGCAGTCCTAGTTCCGTTTACGCCGCGTTCAACGTTTTGCCGACCGAAAAGAAGACGATCCTGCACGAAACGCAACTTGGACATCAAAACGGCGAAGAATACAAAAAAGCCTTCGCGCGCTTGCTCGAACGCGTGAAAAACAACTGAACGATCGTTTTAACAACTTGATTATTAACGTTTTAACTTAAGACTTCAAATGAAAATGAAAACGTTTAAATTTTTAACTGCGGCGATTTGCGTATTCGCGTCCGTTTGCGCGTTTGGCGCCGACGAAATCGCCTTTGTCGATCGACCCGACGAAAACGCGACGAACGCGCATTATCTCACGAATCGCGCCCCGTTGACGCCTTCGCCGTTCTTAAAACTGCCCCTTGGCGCCGTCGAAGCGAACGGTTGGCTTGGGCGTTATCTCGAATTGCAACGCGACGGTCTTTCCGGTCAGCTTGGCGAATTGAGCAAGTGGCTTGAAAAAGACGACAACGCATGGCTTCAAAAGGGCGGAAAATACGGCTGGGAAGAGTTGCCCTACTGGTTGCGCGGTTACGTCGACTTGGCGTATTTGCTTAAAGACGAAAAAATGATCGCCGAAGCGCAAATTTGGATCGAGGCGATTTTTAAAAGTCAACGCCCCGACGGATATTTCGGTCCGGCGAATCCCGACGGTCCGAAAGGTTGCGACTTGTGGCCGAATATGCTCGTCTTGTTCCTAATGCAGTCGTATTACGAATATGCCAACGACGAGCGCGTGATCGAATTTATGTCGAAGTATTTCGACTGGATCGCGATGTATCCTGAAGAGAAATTCCTCAAGACCTACTGGGAAAACAGCCGCGCGGGCGACTTGCTTTACAGTTGCTTCTGGCTTTACAATATCACCGGGAACGACGCGCTTCTTGCCGTCGCGAAGAAAATCAACGCGAATACGGCGAATTGGAAGCAAGAATCGACGTTGCCCAACTGGCATAACGTCAATATCGCGCAGTGTTTCCGACAGCCCGCCACGTGGTGGATGCTCTCGAAAGACGACGCCGACAAACAAGCGACTTACAACGATTTCTGGTTGATTCACGCCTGTTACGGACAAGTTCCCGGCGGCATGTGGGGCGGCGACGAAAATTCGCGCGTCGGTTATATCGATCCTCGCCAAGGCGTCGAAACGTGCGGTATTTTTGAGCAAATGACAAGCGATATGATACTCTTCCGCATCACCGGCGATCTGTTCTGGGTCGACCACGCCGAAGACGTCGCGTTCAACACCGCGCCCGCCGCCGTTATGCCCGACTTCCGCGCTTTGCGTTACATCACGTGCCCGAATCAGCCGATTTCCGATTCGAAAAATCACCATCCCGGAATCAACAACGCCGGTCCCTTTATGGCGATGAATCCGTTTAGCAGTCGTTGTTGCCAGCACAACCACACGCACGGCTGGCCCTATTATATTGAAAATATGTGGACCGCGACGCCCGACGGCGGACTTGCCGCGACCTTATACGGCGCTTCCAAAGTAACGGCGAAAGTCGGAGAAGGGGAAGGAACCGAAGTTAAAATCGTCGAGACGACCAATTATCCGTTTGACGAAAGCGCGACGTTTATGATTTCGCTTCCTGAAAACGCGCGATCCGTCGCGTTCCCGCTTTACTTCCGCGTTCCGAAATGGTGCGAAAACGCGACGTTTGCGATCAACGGCGAACAACTCGAACTTGGCGCCGCCAAGCCCCAAACGTGGCTCAAAGTTAATCGCGAATGGAAGAACGGCGACGCGTTGGTCGCGACGTTCCCCGCAAAAGCGACTTATCGCAAGTGGGCGCAAAACAAGAATTGCGTCAGTATTGACGTCGGTCCTTTGACCTATTCGCTGAAAATCAAAGAAAATTACGTCAAAAAAGACGGTCGTAAAGTCGCGATGGGCGATTCCGGCTGGCAAGCGACCGCCAAACAGGAAGATTGGCCTTCCTACGATATTCTGCCCGATTCCGAATGGAATTTCGGCTTGCTCGATCCGTCTAAGTTGGACTTGGAAAATCTGCAAGTAAACAAGGGCGAATGGCCGAAAGATAATTTCCCGTGGACGGTCGAATCCACGCCTTATTCGATTACGTTGAAAGGCAAGAAAATCCCGAGTTGGAAGCTCGACGAATACGGACTTTGCGCGCCCGTGCCCTTTAGCCCGGCGGCGACCGACGAGCCTTTGCAAGACCTCGAATTGATTCCGATGGGCGCCGCGCGTCTGCGTATTTCCGCGTTTCCGACGGTCGACGAAGAATAATTTGTCGAAGAAGAACGCGGGATCCGCTCGGACTCCGCAGTCAAGTAATACAGTTCTTTAATTTTACGGCGCCGCGTTAGCCGAACTTTCTATTTGCGGCGCCTTGATTTTTTTTAAACAAACCTATTTTAGAGCGTTAGACGATTCGAACGTTTATAGCGAGGCGCGCAATGAATTATTATTATCCAACGTCGCTTATCAATCCGGACGCAAGACGCGCGCGCGTCTTGGCGACGGCGAGTCTTTTTGTTTTTTTCTTCTTGGCGTTTGCGTCGACGGCGCCCTTGTTGGCGCAAGAACAAGCGTGGAATCCCGCGCAAAGCGATCAATGGGTCGCGACCGACGATTTGGGGCGCGCGCTGCCGACCTATGAAGACGTCGGAGGCGTTCGACCCGATAAATTCGTCGCGTGCTTTTATTTCTTGTGGAACGGTCGGCACGGAGAGGCGGGACCTTACGATATTTCGAAAATACTCAAGGAACACCCGGAAGCTAAAGACGATCCGAACGCGCCGTATTGGGGCGGAATGGGCGTCCCTCACCATTGGGGCGAGTCGATTTTCGGATATTACGTCGGCGAAGACAAGGGCGTCTTGCGCAAACACGCGCAAATGCTTGGAGACGCGGGCGTCGACGTGATTTGTTTCGACGTTACGAACCAACTGACTTATCCCGAGTCGTATCGACCGCTGTTTGAAGTTTTTTCCGAAATGCAAAAGGAAGGGAACAAAGTCCCGAAAGTCGCGTTTCTTTGCCCGTTCTGGGCGCCGAACAAGGTCGCGCGCGAGCTGTGGCGCGAATGTTATTCGAAGAATTTCTATCCCGACGTATGGTTCAACTGGAAGGGCAAGCCGCTAATTCTCGCCGATCCCGAACTGCTTGGCGATTCCGCGAACGTCGATCATACCGGCTGTCAGGCGATCGAACTCGACGAACGGGGCGCGACGCAAGAATTTCGCGTCGAGAAATCGTTCAAGAAAATTACGCTTGAATTGCCGACTTGGCAAGAAAAGAATTCGCGCGTCGACGTAACGCTGTTCGACAAGACCGGCAAAGCGCTTGAAGAACGTCGCGACCTCGCCGTTTCGGACTGCGTTCCTTTCGCGGTGATTTTCGACAAGAACTACGAAGCCGGAACCTATTCGTTGAAAGTCGCGAAGTCGGGCAAGGGAAGGGTCGGCTGGTGGTCGCGAACGCTCGAAGGCAAAGACTACGAAAAAGAAGCGAATCAAGCGCGCGCGATCAAAGGCGTTAGCTGGCTAGGCGCGACGCGAGGAGGGAAGTCGGAAAACGCGTTGCGTATTCTTAGCGTCGGCGCCTTTGACGAAGAACTGGAACAGATTCTCGATTTCTTTACGTTCAGACCTTCGCAACCCGACTACTTTATGGGACAAACGAAAGTCAATCAGTGGAGCTGGTTGGAAGCGTACCCTCAACACGGATTCTATAACGACAAAGGCGAACTTGAAGAAATGGGCGTCGGCGTCGCTCAAAACGCGGTCGACGGAAAATTAGGCGTCTTGAGCAATCCGCGTTCCTACGGACGAAGTTTTCATAACGGCGCCGAGCCCGACCCGAAAGATTGCGACTATTCCGGCAAGAACTTCCAAGAACAATGGGAACGCGCGCTTGAAGCCGATCCGCAAATTCTTTTCGTCACCGGGTGGAACGAGTGGATCGCCGGACGATTCGACATTAACGCGCCCTTTCACGGCGCGACGCCCGTTTCCTTTGTCGACCAATATAACGAAGAGTTCAGTCGCGACTGCGAGCCGATGAAAGGCGGACACGCCGACGCCTATTATTATCAACTAATTTCCAATATTCGACGATTCAAGGGCGTTTCTAAGCCGGAGCCGACGAAAACGAGCCCGATTAGCGTCGACGGAAAATTCGACGATTGGAACGGCGTCGCGCCGAGGTTTTACGACACGATCGGCGACCAAGCGCGGCGCGATTGTAGAGGATGGGGCGAAGGAACGCGATACGTCAACAATACGGGGCGAAACGATATTGTCGAAGCCGCCGTTTCTTACGACGACGAAAACCTATATTTCTACGTCAAGACGAAGAACCCGATTATAGGCGATCCGAGTTGCGAGAATTGGTTTACGTTACTGCTTGACCTCGACGAGGACGCGAAGGACGATTATTGCGTCGAATCGAGCGCCAACGACAAGGGCTTGGCGCTGAAAAAGGTCGGCGACGGCGACGAAAAAGCGATTCGGTACGAGACGGAAGGCGAAGAATTAGAGTTGGCGATTCCGCGCGGAGCGTTTGACGGAATCGAAGCGAAGCCGACGTTCAGATTCAAGTGGACGGACGGAATCGATCCGCGAGACGGTTGGAGCGCGTTCACGACCGACGGAGACGCCGCCCCGAATGATCGGTATTATTATCGATACGACGCGCGGTGATGCGTTAAGAAGCGACTCGAATCCCTTCGGTTCGCAAAACGTTGATTTCAAAAACAACGGCGAAGCGGAACTCCGCGTCGTAAGACGCGGACGCGCCAGTCGCCTGTTATATACCGGCGGGAAAACGCGGCGCCGCTACGGTTCTAAGCGTCGACGAAATTTTATCAACGGAATAAAACGCATACGCCGGAAGAAGACGTCGAATTAGCGGAGACGTTTCGACTTTTGCTCGAATCGCCCGACTCGGATGAACGGCGCGAACCGTCGCATTATAATCAACGCCGCGTCTTACGCGACGATATCCGCGTATCGTTGATACGCGGCTTTCCATTGACGCGCGTTCGGTTTGGAATAAACGCCGCGCAAGAACCGACGGCGTAAGCCGTCGCGCGAAAGCCGCCCGCATTGCGGGCGGAAGGGCGGAACTTTACTAGACTTTCGACAAAACAAGT
>JAZRWW010000261.1:0-1540 GCA_045599865.1 Thermoguttaceae bacterium | reverse complement strand
AACGCTTCGCTTGACAAATTCGCTCGTATCCGACAACCTTGCTAGTTCCAATTATACAGGAACGTCGACGTCTGCAAGTACTTACGCCTACGGGGGCGGAATTTACAATAAAGGTTCCTTAACGACTACTAACGTTACCATTGTTGGGAACAAAGCCGAATATTCTAATATCGGAACCGAAAACGTCGGCGCTTACGGCGGCGGAATTTGGTCCTCAGGAACGTTCACGTTAAAAAACGCGTTGATTGTCGAAAATAGCGCGGTTTTCTACGGCGGCGGCGTTGGAATCGCCGGCGGCAACTCTAATATCTCGTATATGTACAACTGTACGATCGCCGATAACAAAGCGGAACGTATCGGCGGCGGTCTTTACGTCGGCGCGCGAGTTTACGTTTATAACGGGATTATCGCGGAGAACAAAAGCGGTCAAGGGAATGGGGACGACGTTTATTCTTGGTCGAGTACGGAATCGCGAACGCATCTTGTCAACACTCTTGTTGGAAACGCTTCCCATCTCACGGGCATAGATTATTACGCGACGTCCGGCTCAATTCTTGGGGACGCGGAGAACCCGGTCGACGTCAAATTTGCCGATTCTGCTAACGGCGATTATTCGCTTTCTCCGTTCTCTCCTGCGATCGACGCCGGGGCGACGTATTGGACGGTTCCCGAAACCGATTTGCTCGGGGCGCAACGTATTCAGGGCGGCAAATTGGACATGGGCGCCTACGAATACCCGCAATCGGAACCGACGGGGCTTGTTGAGGAAACGCCTTCGGTTATCGTAACGACGACGGCGGACGTCGTCGATCCCTACGACGGTCTGATTTCTTTACGCGAAGCGGTCGCTTACGCTTCCGACGGCGACGTCGTTACGTTTGATCCCTCCGTTTTCGAAGTCGGCTCGACGATTCGATTCAACGGCGCGCAGATCGATCTTAATAAATCGTTGACGATCGACGCGAGCGCTCTTTGGGACGACGTGAACGCGGCGCCGGGCTTGACGCTCGACGGTTGCGGCGTGAAGAACTTCTTCTCCGTGTCCAGCGGAACGACGACGAGTTTCAAAGGTATTGCGTTTGTCAACGGTTATTCGGCCGGCGCGGGCGGCGCTCTATGGTACGACGCTGGCGTCGTTTCCACTTTTGACGGTTGCGTATTCGAAAACAATTCGACGCCGACGTCCGTCGACTACAACGGCGGCGCGATAATGTTTAATAGCAATACCAATTCTCGTTCTTCGTTGACCGTCATTAATACGCGATTTTCCAACAACATAGCGCGTTATCACGGCGGCGCGATCTCCGTCGGCGAATATGCGACGGTGAAATTCGACGGCGTTTTGTTCGAGAAGAATAAGAGTACAACCCAGAACGGCGGCGCGGTTTACGTCGGCGAACATTCGACGGTAACGATCAACAACAGCGAGTTTATCGAGAATACGGCGTCGACATACGGCGGCGGTCTGTTTGTCGAGGATTACTCTTATTTGACGATCAACGATTCTATTTTTTCGGGTAATCGCGCAAATAATAACGAC